>NZ_CP040749.1:374375-748750 GCF_006065315.1 Aureibaculum algae
CCAGACCTTTTAAAAGGGTTTGATAATTTATACATGATAGCTTGGACTACCACTCCATGGACTTTGCCGAGTAATACCGCATTAACTGTAGGTAATAAAATTGATTACGTGGTAGTTTCAACGTATAATCAGTACACTTTTGAACCTATCAAAGTAATTCTTGCTAAAAAATTGGTGGGTGGACAGTTTGCAGGGAAGTTTGTAGAAGTAGAATCTGAAAATGAGTTGACGAATTATAAAGAAGGTGATAAAAAGATTCCTTACAAAATCATTGCCGAATGTAAAGGTGCTGATTTGATTGGTGTTAAGTACGAACAATTATTGCCTTATGCGTTACCTTATCAAAACCCAGAAAATGCATTTAGAGTTATTGCTGGTGATTTTGTAACCACTGAAGACGGTACCGGTATTGTACATACAGCTCCTACTTTTGGTGCAGATGATGCCATGGTTGCAAAACAAGCGGAACCAGAAATTCCACCAATGTTGGTGTTAGATGAAAATGGAAATCCCGTTCCGTTAGTAAATTTACAAGGTAAATTTAGACCAGAAATGGGTGAGTATGCCGGTAAATATGTAAAGAATGAATATTACGATGATGGTACAGCTCCTGAACGTTCTGTTGATGTGGAATTAGCAATCAAGCTAAAAGAAGAAAACAAAGCTTTTAAGGTTGAAAAATACAAGCACAGTTATCCAAACTGTTGGCGTACTGATAAACCAATATTATATTATCCTTTAGATTCTTGGTTTGTAAAGGTATCTGATAAGAAGGATAGAATGTATGAATTGAATCAATCAATTAATTGGAAACCGAAATCAACTGGTGAAGGCCGTTTTGGAAATTGGTTGAAAAATGCTAATGATTGGAATTTATCTCGTTCAAGATTTTGGGGAATTCCACTTCCTATTTGGAGAACAGAAGATGGTAAAGAAGAAATAATAATAGGTTCTGTAGAAGAGCTGAAAGCTGAAATGAAAAAAGCAGTTGAAGAAGGATTTATGGATGCTGATATTTTTGCCAATTTTGAAGTTGGTAACATGGATGAAGAAAATTACGATCTATTAGATCTCCATAAAAATATAGTAGACAAAATTACATTGGTTTCGACAACAGGGAAACCAATGGAACGTGAATCTGACTTAATTGATGTTTGGTTTGATTCAGGTTCTATGCCTTATGCACAATGGCATTATCCATTTGAGAACAAAGAATTAATTGACGAAAATAAATTTTATCCTGCAGATTTTATTGCAGAAGGTGTAGATCAAACCAGAGGATGGTTTTATACGTTACATGCTATTGGAACATTAGTGTTCGATTCAAATGCGTATAAAAATGTTGTGTCTAACGGATTGGTATTAGATAAAGAAGGTAAAAAAATGTCAAAGCGTTTAGGTAACGCTGTTGATCCTTTTGAGACCATGAAGACACATGGTGCAGATGCCACACGTTGGTACATGATTTCAAATGCGAACCCTTGGGATAATTTAAAATTTGATATCGAGGGTATAGAAGAAGTAAGACGTAAATTTTTTGGAACGCTGTATAATACCTACTCTTTTTTTACTTTATATGCCAATATTGATAAATTTGCTTATACTGAAGACGATATAGATATCAATAAGAGACCAGAAATTGACCGTTGGGTACTTTCTGAACTAAATACATTGATTAAGAATGTAGAAGAGTATTATAATGATTATGAACCTACCAAAGCAGCAAGAGCCATACAGAATTTTGTAACAGAAAATTTGAGCAACTGGTTTGTGCGTTTAAGTAGAAGACGTTTTTGGAAAGGAGATTATCAACAAGATAAGATATCGGCATATCAAACATTGTATACATGTTTGTTAACCGTTGCAAAATTAAGTTCGCCAATTGCACCTTTTTATATGGATCAATTGTACAAAGACCTTACTAATGTAACAAGTGGTAATGAACCAGAATCAATACATTTAGCAGAATTCCCTAAATATGATGCCTCTTTTATTGATTCAGCTTTAGAAAGAAAAATGCAAAAAGCACAAGCTATATCTTCGATGGTCTTATCATTACGTAAAAAGGAAATGATAAAAGTGCGTCAACCATTACAACGTATAATGATTCCCGTTTTAGGAGATCAAGATAGAGAAGATATTGAAGCCGTTGAAGAGTTGATAAAATCTGAAGTAAATGTAAAAGCTATTGAATTGATTGATGATGCTTCAGGAATTTTAGTAAAAAATATCAAACCGAATTTTAAGGTATTAGGTCCTAAATTTGGAAAAGATATGCGTTTTGTAGCGGCTGAAATTGGAAAATTAACACAAGATGATATTGCCACTATCGAAAAAGAAGGCGAAATTTCTTTAGAAATAGGAGAAAAAACCTTATGTTTAACCATAGATGAAGTGGAAATATCATCACAAGACATAGAGGGATGGCTAGTTATTAACCAAGGCAATTTAACTGTAGCTTTAGACGTTACTATTTCTGAAGAATTGCGTAAAGAAGGTATTGCCAGAGAGTTAGTTAATCGAATTCAGAATTTAAGAAAAGAATCTGGATTGGAAGTAACTGATAAAATAAAATTAAAAATAGAAAAAGATGGTATAGTTGATGATGCCATTTTAGCAAATGCAACCTATATTAAAAATGAAACATTAACGAACGAGTTACTTTTAGAAGATAAAGTAATTGATGGTATAGAAATTGTATTTGATAATGTAAATACAAAATTATTAATTCAAAAAAATTAATCAATATGAATGAGAATAAAGAAAGATATTCAGATGCTGATTTGAATGAATTTAAAGAAATCATCTTGAAAAAGATTGAAAATGCAAAAGAAGATTTAGCATTAATTAATAGTGCCTATAAAAACGACAGTAATAATGGCACTGATGATACTTCGCCAACGTTCAAAGCGTTTGAAGAAGGATCAGAGACTATGTCAAAAGAATCTAATGTACAATTGGCAATTCGTCAAGAAAAGTTTATCAGAGACTTGAAGAACGCCTTGTTGCGAATAGAAAACAAGACTTACGGTATCTGTCGTGTAACAGGAAAACTAATTCAAAAAGGACGTTTGAAATTAGTACCACATGCTACACTTAGCATAGAAGCAAAAAACATGCAATCATAACTAAGGGCTTCCAATCGGAAGCCTTTTTTATTACTATACATATAGGTTGCCATTTATTGTGGTCAAGTTTAGAATAAACTCTTGGTACTCGCAATTAAAAAGCTTAAATACAAGGATAGATTTAACAAAAATTGAAAATACTATTTTACATATCTGTTTTGTTAATTTCTTCATCTATTAGTGCTCAAAAAAAGGTGCTAAAGGAAGTTGACTTTAATAATCAAAATATTGAAGTGCAATTTGAGGATATTGATTTATTAGAGATTGTTGAAGCAGAGGAACAAAAAATAAGTATTTCAATGGTCGATTATGTTGAAAATCCTACACAATTAGAAATTGAAAATGTTGGAAATAATATTAGAATTATTTCTAAAAGTATAATTCCTTTTGAACCAAATTCAAAAACTGAAAAATTTTGTTACCTGCAACCATTATTTTCTTCTTATAAACTTTCGCTACCCAAAGGGTGTGATGTTGAAATTAGTTATAAAAATGGGAATATTGAAGTGGTAAGTTTTAATGGTAGTATGAATCTCAGATTGCATACTGGCGATGTGAAAATTGATGATTTCAAGGGAAGTATAACTTCCGAATTACTATCTGGAAATATCAATGCAACAATTAGAGACACCGAGGTGAATATTATATCTAATCATGGAGAAATTACAACTACTTTTCCTTCAGACCAATGGCAAAAGACAGACAATTCTTTAAAAGGGATTTTAGGAATTAATAATAATTTGTTAAAGGTACAATCTATCAATGCAAATATTACCCTTAAGACTATTGAAACTCAATAATATTCTTATTTTTGCTAAACTTTTTAGAAAAAGACTTCGTTGATGAAAAAAGCCGTTATTATAATTGTAATCATTCTATTGATAGATCAATGGAGTAAAATCTATATCAAAACACATTTTGTTTTGGGAGATGATTTTAAAGTGTTGGGTTTAGATTGGTTTAGAATTCACTTTATTGAGAATTACGGCATGGCTTGGGGAACAGAATTTGGAGGTTCTAATGGTAAGTTGTTTTTAACCTTTTTCCGTTTAATAGCTATTGTAGGTATTGGCTACTGGTTATATTCAGCTGTAAAATCAAATGGTCATAAAATATTAATTGTTGCCATAGCGTTTATTTTTGCAGGAGCATTAGGTAATATTATTGACTCTGTGTTTTATGGCGTTTTATTTGGTGACAGTCATGGAACATTAGCAACATTTTTACCTGAAGAAGGTGGTTATGGTACTTTATTTCATGGTAAAGTTGTCGATTTATTTTATTTTCCAATCGTAGAAAATGCTCAATTACCTTCTTGGATTCCTGAGATTAATTTTAATTGGCCCGATTGGATACCTGGTATTGGAGGTAATAACTTTTCTTTATTTGTAGATAGAAATTTTACCTTTTTTCAGTATATTTTTAACGTCGCTGATGCATCAATTACGGCAGGAGTCGGGTTACTACTAATTTTCAATAAAAAGGTTTTTCCTAAAAAGGAGAAAGTTGAAGAACCTAAAAATTTTATTGAACCACCTGTTGTGGTAACACATTATGAAAAGCCAAAATCATAATTTTAAAATGGAGTTAATTTCTTAACTTCGTTGCATGCAAAACACCGATTTAGAACTTCAAGTAAAAACCTTACCCAATACGCCCGGTGTTTATCAATATTTTGATAAGGATGATGCAATTTTATATGTAGGTAAAGCTAAAAATTTAAAAAAGCGTGTAAGTTCTTACTTTACAAAAAATCATGACTACGGTAAGACTAAAGTCTTAGTAAAAAAAATTGCTTCCATAAAACATATTGTCGTTTCTACGGAAATGGATGCCTTATTGTTGGAAAATAATCTTATTAAAAAATACAAACCACGTTATAATATTTTATTAAAAGACGATAAAACATATCCATGGATATGTATTAAAAAAGAGCCGTTTCCTAGAGTGTTTTTAACTAGAAGTGTCGTTAAAGATGGGTCTGAATATTTTGGCCCCTATACCTCGGTCAGAACAGCAAAAGCTTTACTATCTCTAATAAAAGAACTCTATCAATTACGTACATGTGCTTATGACTTATCGCAAAAAAATATAGCTACAGGTAAATATAAGGTTTGTTTAGAATACCATATAAAAAATTGTAAAGGCCCATGTGAAGGCTTACAGTTGGAAGCGGAATATTTAGAAAATATTAATGCAATTAGAAATATTATTAAAGGTAATTTTAAATCTTCATTAGAACATTTTAAAGATGTTATGTTGAAGTTTGCTGAAAATCATGAATTTGAAGAAGCTCATAGCATAAAAGAAAAAATAGATTTATTGGCTAATTATCAGGCAAAATCAACAGTTGTAAATCCGTCAATTTCGAATGTGGACATATTTTCAATTATTTCGGATGAGAGTTTTGCTTATGTCAATTTTTTTAAAATAATGAATGGTGCTATTATTCAATCACATACTTCAGAAATTAAAAAGAAATTAGATGAAACTGATAAACACTTACTTGAATTATCTATTATAGAAATTAGACATCGGTTTAATTCGCAATCAAAGGAAATTTATGTACCTTTTAAAGTTAATGTTGGTGATGAAATAAAGGTTACGGTTCCAAAACAGGGTGACAAAAAGCAAATAGTTGATCTATCTTTGCGTAATGCTAAATATTTTAGGCAAGAGCGTTTTAAACAAATTAAAATAGTTGACCCAGATAGACATACCAACAGAATTATGGCTCAAATGCAAAAGGATTTACGGTTGCCAAAAGAGCCTCGTAATGTGGAGTGTTTTGATAATTCGAATATACAAGGAACACACCCTGTAGCTTCTTGTGTTGTTTTTAAAAATGGTAAACCAAGTAAAAGCGATTATAGAAAGTATAATATAAAAACGGTTGAAGGTCCAGATGATTTTGGTTCTATGGAAGAGGTTGTACATAGAAGATACAAACGTTTGTTAGATGAAGGACAAGAGTTACCGCAATTAATTGTTATTGATGGAGGAAAAGGGCAGTTATCATCGGCATTAAAGAGTCTTGATGTGTTAGGTTTACGGAAAAAAATAGCAATTATTGGTATTGCAAAACGCTTGGAAGAGATTTTTTACCCCGACGATCCAATTCCATTGTATCTAGATAAAAAATCGGAAACGTTAAAAATAATACAGCAATTGCGAAATGAAGCTCACAGGTTTGCAATAACATTTCATAGAAATAAGCGAAGTAAAAGTGCTATTCAAACCGAGTTGGAGCAGATTCCGGGTATTGGTAAACAAACTGTAGAAAGTTTATTAAAACAGTTTAAATCAGCCAAAAGGGTTTCTGAAGCATCCTTCAAGGCGATTGAAGAAGTATTAGGTACTTCTAGAGCAACTAAAGTGTATAATTATTATCATTTAAAGAAAAAGGACTCTTAATGTTAAAAAATATAGTAATCATATTATTACTTTTTCAGGTACAAGTACTACTTGGACAAGATACTCCAAAGCCTCAAAAGGATATAAAAGTGGGTTTAGTTTTAAGTGGAGGAGGAGCTAAGGGTTTTGCACATATAGGTGCATTAAAAGTTTTAGAAGAAGCAGGTGTTAGGATAGATTACATTGGTGGTACCAGTATGGGGGCTATTATTGGGTCATTATATTCGTCGGGGTATTCAGCAGATGAATTAGATTCGTTAGTAACTGCGTTTGATTTGAATGAATTAATGCAAGATAATTTACCTAGAAAATCAAAATCTATTTATCAAAAAGAAAACACTGAAAAATATGCATTGACATTACCTATAAAAAATGGAGGCGTTCAATTGCCAACTGCTCTTTCAAAAGGGCAAAATATATTTAATCTTTTATCTCAACTTACGGAACATGTTCATAGCATTAATGATTTTTCAAAATTACCTATTCCGTTTTTTTGCGTTGCGACAGATTTAGAAAGTGGTACCGCAAAAATTCTAGAAGATGGTTTTTTACCCGAAGCCGTTAGGGCAAGTGGCTCTTTTCCAACTTTATTAGATCCTGTTGAGATTAACGGAAAATTATTAACAGATGGAGGTATTACGAATAATTTTCCCGTAGATGTAATGAAGGAGAAAGGTGTAGATGTAATTATTGGAATAGATGTTCAAGATAAATTAAAAGGGCAAAAAGGATTGAACTCAGCTTTTGAGATTGTAATGCAAATTGTAAGTTTTCAAATGTATACGGATGCTGTAAGTAAGCGAAACCAAACAGATATTTATATACATCCGGATATTAGTGACTTTAACGTAGTTTCTTTTGATTTAACAAAAGATATCATAGAAAGAGGGAGAAGTGCTACAGACAAACAGTTAGGGGCATTGCAAAAAATTGCAAAAAACCAAATTGCAAAAAAGAGAAGTAAAAGAGTAATTCCGATTGCAAATGAAAAACTAATTATAAATGAAATTAGTGTCATGGGAAACAAAAATTACACGAACAAATATATCATTGGTAAGTTAAATTTTAAAGAAAAAGATTCTATCTCTTATGATAAATTTACGGAGGGTATAAATAATTTATCCGCTACAGGTAATTTTAGAAATATTCAATATCAATTTCTACCGAGCGAAAAAGGTACAACATTACAATTAAAATTGAAAGAAGAAGAAATGTCTACTTTTTTACAATTAGGTATCCATTATGATGATTTATACAAAACAGGAGTGTTGTTAAACGTAACTGCCAAACACGCCCTTTTTAAAAATGACGTGCTTTCCGCAGATCTTGTATTAGGAGATAATATTCGGTATAATTTAGATTATTTTATAGATAATGGGTTTCATTGGAGTTATGGGGTTAAAACGCGATATAATAATTTTGATAAATCTTTTTTTGAGAATTTAATTAATGATGATGCATCAGGCGTGACTGTGGGTAAAGTTCCCATTGATTATAATGATTTTACTACTCAGCTATATTTACAAAATTCATTTACTAAAGGGATTGCGATACGTTTAGGGGCTGAGAATAAATTGATTAGAACCTATTTTGAAACCATAGAAAGTAACGAGACCATAAAGAATTTTATTGATAACACTTCGTATGTTAGTGCATATACAAATTTGGTATTAGATACTTATGATAATAAATACTTCCCTAAAAAAGGACTTTATTTTTTCGTAGATTATCATGCTTATTTAACGGCTTCAAATTTTGACAATAGTTTTAAACCGTTTACACAATTAAAAGGAGAATTGTCTGGGGCATTTACAATTGGTAGTAGATTTACTACACATATTGTTTCTCAGGCTGGAATTACTTTGGGCGATGGCACGCGAGTATTTAATTATTTTTTAGGAGGAGCTAATAAAAATTATATTAATAATTTTTATAATTTTTATGGCTATGATGTTGCTGATTTAGCCGAAAGTGCTTTCTTAAAAACGGCCGTTACTTTTCGTTATGAATTATTTAATAAAAATTATATTTCTTTAATTTCGAATGTAGCCAGGGTCGAAAATGATTTATTAAATGAAGGAGAAATTTTTGATAATACTAAACTAGGTTTTGCTGCGGGTTACAGCATTGAATCTTTTTTAGGTCCACTAGAAGTAAAGTATACTTGGTCACCAGATACTGGGCGAAATTACTGGTTATTTAATGTGGGTTTTTGGTTTTAAAAACCCACATTAAAAATTATGGAGTTACTTCGTCTACACTAATACTTTCAATCGTATCGTTTTCCTTTTGTCTTCGTAACCACATCTTAAATTTAGTGATTAGAAAGAATAAAATTGGTACTACAATTAATGTTAAAAATGTAGCTACAAATAATCCGTAAATTACTGTCCATGCTAAAGGTCCCCAAAACACAACGTTATCTCCACCCATGTAAATATTAGGATCAAATTCCTTGAATAAAGTAAAGAAGTTAATATTTAACCCTATTGCTAAAGGTATTAATCCAAGAATTGTAGTAATGGCTGTTAATAATACAGGACGTAAACGAGCTTTACCAGCTTTTACAATAGCTTCATATAAATCATTTGTTTCTAAATAATCTTCTTTTTCTAAATTAAGGTTGAACTTTTTTCTATCAATAAGGAGTTGGGCATAATCAAGTAGCACAACACCATTGTTTACTACAATTCCTGCTAGTGAAATAATACCCACCATAGTCATCATAATTACAAAAGAACTACCTGCTATAACAATACCACCAAATACACCAATAAAACTCAAGAAAATAGCCAACATAATTATTGCGGGTTTAGATACAGAGTTGAATTGGAAAATTAAAATGAAGAATATTAAACCAAGTCCTGTAAAAAAAGCACCGACTAAGAAAGTCATTTGTTTATTTTGTTCTTCAATTTGACCGGTATAATCAATGTTTATATTCTCTGGTAAATCTTCATAACTTTTCATTTCATTCTGAATTTGAGTTACGATAGCTCCAGCATCTGTAAAGCCAGGTGATAGTGCAGAATAAACTGTTACAACACGTTTTGTCTCTTTATGTTTAATAGCACTAAATCCTGAATTATTTTCATATGTTGTAATAGAAGAAATAGGCACACTTTTTATTTGACCCGTATTATCTCTAAAGGTAATATTCTGATTAAATAAGGCACTCGTATTGTATTTATTTTCCTTATTAAAACGTACATAAATATCAAAATCATCACCATCTTCTTTATAAATTCCAGCCTTAGAACCGAATATGGAATTACGTAATTGTTGTCCAACTTGAGATGCACTTACACCTAATTCACCAGCTTTTTCTCTATCAACGACTACACGCATTGCAGGTTTGTCTTTATTTACATCAATTTTTAATTCATCAATACCAGAAATATTTTTAGTATTAATAAATTCACGCATGTTTTCTGCAACAGCAATCAATTCATTATAGTCGTTACCTTCAATTTCAATATTAATTGGAGAACCAGCTGGAGGACCATTAGCATCTTTTTCAACTGAAATTAGTACGCCAGGATAGATTCCAACTAACGCTTTTTGTACTTCTTGACGCAATAATTCACTATCCTCTCCTTGACGGAATTTGAATTCTCTCATTGAAGCCGTAATTTTTGCTTTATGAGGTGTCTCCGCTGCAGAACCCATATCTGTTTGTGCATTTCCAGCACCAGCACCAACTTGCGATACGGTACTTTCAACCATGAAATTTTGACCATCAGCAGCCAAATACTGCTCTTGATTAAGCGTTTTATAAACACGATTTTCAATTTCTTTAGTAATGGCATTGGTTTTTGCTATGTCTGTACCTTCTGGATATTCTATATAGACAATAATTTGATTAGGTTTATTATCGGGAAAAAATTCCACCTTGGTACGTTGACTCGATAATGAAGCTCCAAAAGCAACAAATGCAAGTATTAATAACACAAAGGTGCCAATACTTAGTATGTAAGGCATTTTTCCAGAAAGTGCACCACGAAGCATTCTTTCATACCAATTCTCTAATTTTACAAGTGTTTTAGTTTGGAAGCTGTTCGCCCATTTACGCAGATATAATCTGTACACCCAAAGCATAATTGCAGTAAACACCATCAGTGTTCCAAGTGCCCTGTAGTCGCCACCGAAAATAATTATTAATGCACCAATTACAGCTATTATAACTGTAGTTCTAATGATACGATTTAATGGCATGTTTTCATCGTCGATACTCATGAATTGAGAGACTAAAACTGAATTAAAGAAAATGGCTACAAAAAGTGATGATCCCAAAACAACGGAAAGCGTAATTGGTAAAATCATCATAAAATCGCCCATAATTCCTGGCCATAAACCTAAAGGGATAAAGGCTGCAACTGTTGTTGCTGTAGAAATAATAATAGGGAAAGCAATTTCGCCAATACCTTTTTTTGCAGCTTCAATACGGCTCATTCCTTCTTCATCCATGAGTCGGTATACGTTCTCCACGACTACAATACCATTATCTACCAACATACCTAATCCCATAATTAACCCGAAAAGAACCATGGTATTTAAACTATGTCCCAGAAGTTCTAATATCATTAAAGACATGAACATTGACATTGGAATTGCAAAGCCTACAAAAATGGCATTTTTAAAACCTAAAAAGAACATTAAAACAGTAACTACTAAGATAATTCCAAAAATGATATTATTTACCAAATCATCTACTTGGCCAATTGTTTTTGGAGATTGATCATTGGCAACAGTTACGTTTAAGTCTTGCGGAAATACATTTTTTACAGCCTCTTTAACTATAACTTGTATTTGCTCTGCCGCTGCAACCATGTTTTTACCAGCTCTTTTTTTAACATCGAGCATAACAACTGGTTCTCCATGTTCTCTGGCATAAGTTGTTTTATCTTCTTCTTTAAAACTTATTGATGCAATATCTTTTAAGTAGATCGCATGACCATTTTCAGATTTTACTACAAAGTTTTCTAATTCATTAGGGTTTTCAATTTCTCCAAGTATTCGTATCGTTCTTCTTTGTCCGCTAGTTATTAAATTACCGGCAGACATGGTAACATTACCACCATTGATGGATCCAATAACATCGTTAAACGTTACTTCAGCAGCCATCATTTTGAAAATGTCTACGGCAACTTCTACCTCTTTGTCTTGTGCTCCACGAATATCTGCTTTTTTAATTTCCTGTATGTCTTCAATTTCATCCTGCAAGTACTCAGCATATTCTTTTAGTTTTTCAATTGGATAATTTCCTGAAATATTAATATTAAGAATAGGCATTTCTTCAGAAAGACTTAAGTCAAATACATCTGGTTCAACTTTTGCCTCATTAAATGTAGGCCAATCTTCACCTGATGTTTCTTGGTCAATTTCGTCTTTTACTTTTTGTTTCGCTTGCTCTACAGTAATGTTCTCATCAAATTCCACAATAACCATTGCGTAATCTTCTTGAGATGTTGAGGTGATTTCAACCACATTACTCACACTTTTTAATCGATCCTCTAAAGGATCCGTAATTAGCTTCTCTATATCTTCTGCCGTATTACCAGGGTAAACAGTACTTACATAAATTTTTGTTTCGTTTACTTCCGGAAAATTTTCTCTAGGCATACTGAAAAAAGCAGCAATACCTAAGTAGAAAATTACCGCAATAAGAACGTACATGGTCGTCTTATTATTGATTGCCCAAGACGATAAACCAAATTCCTTATCGACTATTTTTTTCTTTTTTGTCATCGTTTTTGGTTTAATATTTTATCACTTTTACTGTTTGCCCATCTTTTACACTACGAGCTCCTTCTTTAATAATTTCGGAGCCGCTCTCAATACCTTCAAGTACTTCAATAACATCACCTTGAGTTTTACCAGTTTTAATAATAACTTTTTTAGCGACACCTTCTTCTTTAGCATTTTTATCAGTTACAATATAAATATATTGCTCGCCATCAGCATTTTCAGAAATGATACTTTGTGGAATTAACACTGCTTTTTCATTAGTATAATCGTTAATTTTAAGTTTTGCAGTCAAATTAGGTTTGATTGATTTGTCTTTATTAGGTACGGCAACTTCAACTTTGAAGGTTCTATTAGCAGGATTGATAAAATCACCTGCTTGTCGGATAGTAGTTTTTATTTCTTGTCCTAAAACTGGGAAGTTTACGGTAACATCTTTGCCTTTAGTAACATTTGATATATAACTTTCAGGAACATCAGTTTCAATATACATATTATCAAGATTAATAATACGCATTAATTGTGATTGGCCAGCCGCTACAACACTTCCTTGTTCTGTGATGATATCATCTATTACACCAGAAAACGGAGCTCTTATATTAGTTTTACCTAATTGTTGCTTCATTTGATTAACAGATTCTGTTTGCGATTCGTAAGTTGATTTGGCTTGTAAATATTGAATTTCACTACCAATGTTTTGATCCCAAAGTCGTTTTTGACGCTCAAAAGTCGTTTTTGCTAAATCTGCTTGAATTTGTATTTGTGATAATTGTTGACTTAACCCACCATCATCAATTTTGGCCAATAGTTGGCCTTTACTCACTTTTTGTCCTTCTTTAACATAAATCTTTGAAAGAATGCCATTATATTCAGGATAAATGACAAGAAGATTTTTAGTAGTTACATTCCCTTGAATTTCTAAAACATGATTAAAAACTTCTTGCTTTGCTGTAATTGTTGTTATTAGTGGTACATTTTGAACTGTATCTATAGTTGAAATTGCTTCATCTAACAACTTTATTTTGTCATGTATCGCTTGCTGATCATTTACAAGTTCAGAACGTTTAGCACGTATTTTTTCTAAATTGTTAGTTTCTAAAATATTCTCGACAGAATTCTTACTTTTTTCACCTCCACATGAGACAATTAGAAGTGTAACTATTAATGTTGAAATTATATTTTTCATATTATTTATCTTAATTGTTTGGTGTATTTAAAATAGTTTCTAGAGCTGCTTTCTCATTAATAACATCAAGCATCGTTTGTAAAAACTCTTGTTGAGCAGCATATAATTGAATTTGTGCTTGTCTTAATTCGAAGCTGGTAGAAATTCCTTCAAAGAATTTTATTTGATTCTTTTTTTCTATGCGTTCTGCCAAGTTTAAGTTTTTCTTTTTGTTTTGAAAATCTTCAATTGCAAATTGATAATTACTTTTTGCTGATTCTATTTGTAGGAGCAATTGTTGTTCGGTTTCAGTTAAATCATTATTGCTTTTTTCTAAGTTGATTTTAGCACGTTGTGTAGCTGAACTACGCATACCAGAACTAAATAATGGTATATTTAAACTCACTCCGAATAATGAAGATCCAAACCATTGTTGGTGGCTTTTTGCAAATGAAAAATCTTCACTATATCCTGAATAACCACCATTTATAAATGTATTTAAAGTAGGGAGTGCTTTACTTTTTTCTAATTTTAGCAGTAGTTCTTTTGATGTCTTGTCGTTAAATGCTATTTTATAATCGATAGTGTTTTCTACGTTTTCTCCATAATTTAATAGCTCTAACGATATGTTTTGATTGGTTAAATTTTCTAAATCATCAAGCAAGGTTGTGTTTGTATTCAAATCTAAACCAATTGTTATGTTTAACATTTGATACGCCAAGGTCTTTAACCTTAAAGTATTGTTTAAGTTGCTTTCAACGCCAGATAAGGTTATTTGTAGTTGTTCTACACTTTCTTCTTCTTCTAATCCGTTTTCATAAATTTTAGTAGTTTCATTAAGATTCTTTTGTAAAACAGCTTTATTTTTTTCTAGTATCTTAACACTTTCTTCGGCTAATAGAACATTACCATATGCATTAATAACAGCTTTTCTAATTTCTAAATCTGTCTTTTCCTTTGCATTTTTTGATATTTCCAAAAATACTTTTGCAGATTGCAACCCTACTAAATAGGAGCCATCAAATAACAATTGTTTTAGGGTTACTGTTGCATCCATAGATTGTTTTGTGCTAAAGACAACTTCAGCATATTCTCCTGTATTTCCTCCAAAAAATTCGGCAGGTATTAATGAGACTTGCTGTTTTAACCAGTTGTTGTAATTTATAGAAGCATCAACTTGAGGTAGTCCAATTGCCGTTGTCTCCCATTTTTGCTTTTTTGCAGCATCTATATCCAGCAAAGCATTTTTAGCAGTTCTATTATTCTCTAATGCAAAGTCAATAGCTTGTTGTAAACTAAAACTTTTGGAATTTTCTTGCGAAAACCCATAGGACGTTAATAGAAGGCATACAATAAGTAGTGAAAATTTATTCATTTATATTTGTTGTTTATTGTCAATAATTGTGTTTAAAACCCCTAGTCCTTTAGGTGTGCAAATTCCTCTTAAGTGGTACTCTAAATAATTATCCATAAGTGAACTAATTGGGAATTGCTTGTTTGAAAATAATTCTTGGTTTTTTAAAGAAACCATATTATGAAAATATAATATTGAAATAAAGTCTATATCAATAGAGTCTCTATAAAGTTTTTGAGCTAAGCCTCTTAATAAATTATCCTTAACACAAGTGTCCATAACTTCAAACTGCTTTTTGTTTAAAGCCGTAAAAAGCTTAGGGTAATATTTTTGTAATTGATATTGAGGAGACGTCTTTTCATCTTTTAGAAAATTCATTACAAAAATTTTTATTTCAAATATTTCATCAATAGGGTTTTTGTTTAATGCACAAATTCCATTTATACCACTGCTTATCATATTGAAAGTATGCAATGTTGTCGCCTCAACAAGTTTTGTTTTATTTGCATAATTTTGATATATGGTTTTCTTTGAAATGCCCATTTTATGAGCAATATCATCCATAGTTACGCTTTTGAATCCGTAATTCAGAAATAAATCAGTAGCTGTATTTAATATTTTATCCTTCATAATCGCGGCAAAAATACAATACGGAAACTTAATAAACAAAAAAAGTTTCCAAAGTTTTGTAAAATTTATTTATTTCTATTTCCTTTTACAAATCATTACGTTATTTTTACAAAAAATATGAAGATTTGGAATTAGAAAGTTATAAAAAGCTGTTTTTAGGGCATTTATCAGAAAAAATCGAAGTAAAACAACCGGTAAATTTATATGAACCTATTTATTATATATTAAATATCGGAGGTAAGAGGTTACGACCAGTCATGTGTTTATTGAGTTGTGATATTTTTGGAGGTAAGGTTGAAACTGCTTTAGATGCTGCGTTGGCTATAGAAATGTTTCACAATTTTTCCTTAATTCATGATGATATAATGGATGCAGCTCCTTTAAGAAGAGGAAATGTAACAGTGCATAATAAATGGAATTTAAACACAGGAATATTGTCTGGTGATGCATTGTTGGTTTGGGCTCAACAATTATTAGAGTCATATGAAGGAAAAACGTATAAAGCATTAAATACATTGTTTACAAAAACAGCTCTAGAAGTGTGTGAGGGTCAGCAATATGATTTTGATTTTGAAACTACATTTAATGTAGATGTGAATCAATACGTGGCAATGATAACTCAAAAAACAGCGGTACTCGTGGCTGCATCATTAAAGTTTGGAGCGATAATTGCAAATGCAAGTGAGGAAGATGCTCAGAATGTTTATGACTACGGTTTAAATTTAGGTATTGCATTTCAATTGCAAGACGATTATTTAGACATATATGCTGAAGAAGATTTTGGAAAACAAAAGGCAGGTGATATTATTGAAAATAAAAAAACGTTTTTATTTTTAAAAGCTTTGGAGTTGGCAAATGAAGAAGATAGAGAAAAATTAATTCAATTTTATAGTTCAAAAGAGTATTCTGAGGGTAAAATTGAAAGTGTAATCACTTTATTTGATATGTATAAAATTCCATTATTAATAGAATTGGAAATTCAAAAATATACAGCCATGGCTATTCAAAACATTGAAAACCTAACTGTTAGTCAATATAAAAAGTCAAGCTTGGTAAGTTTTGCGAATCGTTTGATGGAAAGAAAAATTTAAATGATCAATCAAATTTCGATAAAAGATTGTAAAGTTTGTAAATAAATAGTAATATTGCACTCCAAATTTGGACCCATAGCTCAGTTGGTTAGAGCACCTGACTCATAATCAGGGGGTCGAAGGTTCGAGCCCTTCTGGGTCCACTGTTATGAAATTAGGAAATGGAAATTTACAAGAAATTTTCGTTATGTAGGTTCGTTGATTTGTTGAAATTATTAGTGGTCTTTTTGAAATTTAAAGTAAATTTTATGATATCATTAATAAAAGAAGGGCAAGTTTATTTGAGTTGTAATTTAAAACTCAAACGTTAAAATAAAAGGCAGTTAACCGACTAATCCTAAAAAAGAATTTATATATTTGCAATTAATTAACGAGTTTTTCGTTAGTACTTGCAAAAAGGGGAAGTATATGTTAAAAAAGTATTTAATATTTTTATCATTTGCGGTGTTAGTTTTAACATCAAGCAATGTATTTGCTCAAGGAAGTGGGCCGGAAGAGCCTAAAGGAGGTCCTATTTTACCTCCTACTAGTCCTATTGACGGGGGTGTGGGCTTTTTATTGGTTCTTGGGGTTGGTTATGCAGTCAAAAAGTTAAGAAAAGAAAACTAATTGTTGTAAGACTTCGTTAATCTAGCTACATATTTTCCTATTACATCAAATTCTAAATTTACCAAATCATTAATTTTTATTGAACTAAAGTTTGTGTGCAAATACGTATAAGGTATTATTGCAACACTAAACTTATTTTTATTGGAGTTTAATACGGTTAAGCTTACTCCGTTAATTGTTACAGAGCCCTTCTCAATAGTAATATTGTCTGTACCTTCATTATACTCAAAAGTAAAAATCCAACTTCCGTTTTGTTCTTCTATAGTAGCACATTTGCCTGTTTGATCCACATGACCTTGTACAATATGTCCGTCAAGTCTATCACCTAATTTCATTGCTCGTTCTAAATTAACGTTATCATTTACTTTGAGTTTGTTTAAATTTGTTTTAGATAATGTTTCGTCTATTGCAGTGACAGTATATGCATTATTGTTAATTTCAATCACTGTTAAGCAGACGCCGTTGTGAGCAACACTTTGGTCAATTTTCAAGGCCTCTGTAATTTTACTTTTTATGGTAATATGAAGATTTGTTTTATCCTTTTTTAGTGCAATAACTTCTCCTAAAGATTCTATAATTCCTGTAAACATTTATATTAATTTTAATCAGTACTTTTGTATGCTCAAAAATACGAATTTAATTGCTGCATTAAAACGTATACTTTGCATTTAATTGAAAACAGAAGCAGTAACAATCAACTTAATTAGAACTGTGTTTTAAAAGTTGGTGAAATTTAATGATAATGAAGAAAAATGAAACCATAAAAGTAGGTATTTCTGTTGGAGATATAAATGGTATTGGAATAGAAATAATTTTAAAAACATTTGAAGATCCAAGGATGTTAGAATTGTGTACTCCTATAATTTTCGCTTCCAATAAAATACTTTCAATTCATAAAAAAGAATTGAATATTCATACACAAACACATGGAATTGATTCAGTTTCTAAATGCGTTGCTAATAAAGTTAATTTGGTTAACGTTTGGAAAGAGCAGGTTGAGGTTGAATTTGGTAAAGAAACTGCGTTAGGGGGTAAATATGCTTTATTGTCTTTGCAAGCAGCAACAAATTCATTAAAGCAAAATGAAATTGACGTATTGGTAACTGCTCCTATAAATAAACATAATATTCAATCTGAAGATTTTAAATTTAGTGGACATACCGAATATTTAGAGGCAAATTTGGAAGGTGAAAGTTTAATGATTTTAATGACCAATGAGTTAAAAATAGGACTCATAACTGGGCATATTCCAATACAGAAGGTTGCAGAGACCATTACACCAGGATTAATTGAGGGTAAAGTCAATTTAATGTATAATTCGCTTGTGCAGGATTTTAAAATAAGTAAACCTAAAATTGCGGTGTTAGGGTTGAATCCTCATTGTGGCGATAATGGTGTTATTGGTGAGGAAGATGATACTGTTATAAGGCCAACTTTAGAGAAATTACAGGCTGATGATAAGCTAATTTATGGTCCGTATTCTGCTGATAGTTTTTTTGGGTCAGGGGCTTATAAAAAATTTGACGGTATTTTGGCCATGTATCATGATCAAGGCTTGGCACCTTTTAAGACATTATCTTTTGGTAATGGTGTTAATTTTACAGCGGGCTTGAATAAGGTTAGAACTTCACCCGATCATGGAACGGCTTTTGAAATTGCAGGAAAAGGTGAGGCTAGCAATAATTCATTTAAAGAAGCTTTGTATACCGCAATGGATGTGTTTAAGAATAGATCGGAGTATAATGAGCTAATTAAAAATAAATTACGTACAAGAAAATAATAATTGTAAAATTTTTATTACATTTGCACGCTCATTTTTGATGGATGTTATGAAACGAGCATGTTCTAAATTTTATCATCAATGGGGAATGATTAATAGCGAACTGCATGTGACCATTGAAAAACAATAGATATGAACGCATGAAAAAGAAAATGTTTGTTATTCCTTTTAAAGGATTGAAAGAAGCCAATCATAAGTTTGAGTTTCAAATTAATAAGGAGTTCTTTGAGTTTTATCAATATGATGATGTTTGTGATGCTAATATTTTAGTACAACTAGATTTTAATAAAAAAAGCACTTTAATTGAGCTTAGTTTTAATGCGAAGGGTGTGGTTGAGGTTGTTTGTGATTTAACAAATGAGTTATTTGAACAACCTATAAAAGCAAAGTTAGATTTAGTTGTTACATTTGGCGAAGAATTTAATGATGATGATATTGATATTTTAATATTGCCTCATGAAGCTTATGAAGTTGATGTTTCGCAATATATTTATGAAATGATTATATTGGCAATTCCGTCAAAAAAAGTTCATCCAGGAGTAAAAGATGGAACTTTAAAGTCGGAAATATTAGATAAGTTAGAAGAGTTAAAACCAAAAAAAATAATAATTAATAAAGAAGGTTCTGATCCTAGATGGGATAAATTAAAAGGACTGATAACCGATAAAAAAGTATAAAATGGCACATCCTAAAAGAAAAATTTCTAAGCAAAGAAGAGATAAGAGAAGAACACATTATAAAGCGACTGCTCCTCAAATAGCTAAAGACCCAACAACAGGTGAAGCACATTTATTTCATAGAGCTCACTGGCACGAAGGTAAATTATATTACCGTGGTCAAATAGTAATAGATAGTGAAGAAGCTGTTGCATAGTAAAAAAAGTTATACACAAAAAACCCTCTTTTTTGAGGGTTTTTTTATGTTTATTCGTCAAAAAGAACGAAAACTACGCTAATTTTGATAAAAAGCGAAATAAATTTCATTACATTTGAAAACTGTTTTATCAAAAAAAACACCTACTAAAACAAACATATGACTAAAATTACTGCTGCAATTACAGCTGTTGGAAAATATGTTCCCGATCATGTACTAACAAATAAAATGTTAGAAAGCATGGTGGAGACGAATGATGAATGGATAACTACACGTACAGGAATAAAAGAACGTAGGATATTAAAAGAACCAGGAAAAGGGACGTCTTTTTTAGCTATAAAAGCTGCTGAAGATTTAATTGCTAAGACAAATTTAGATCCAAAAGAGATTGATTTAGTAATTGTGGGAACGGCAACACCGGATATGCAGGCAGCATCTACAGCAGCTTTTGTAGCTTCAGAAATTGGAGCAACAGAGGCTTTTTCATTTGATCTAGAATCGGCCTGTTCAAGTTTTCTATATGGAATGTCTACAGCATCAAGTTATATTGAAGCCGGTAGGTACAAAAAAGTATTACTTATAGGTGCAGATATGAACTCTTCAATGATTGATTATACAGACAGAATTACTTGTATTATTTTTGGTGATGGGGCAGGGGCCGCATTATTTGAACCTAATACAGAAGGTTTAGGTTTGCAGGATGAATATTTACGAAGCGACGGTAGTGGTAGAGAGTTTTTAAATGTTGCAGCAGGTGGTTCTATTTTACCAGCTTCAGAAGAAACAGTTAAAAATGGACAACACTATGTACGTCAAGAAGGAAGAACTGTATTTAAATTTGCAGTATCGAATATGGCTGATGTTAGTGAAAAGATTTTAGAAAGAAATAATTTAACCAAAGAAGATGTTACTTGGTTAGCACCACATCAAGCAAATAATAGAATTATTGAAGCAACGGCCAATAGAATTGGCTTAGACATGGACAAGGTAATGGTTAACATCCATAAGTATGGGAATACAACTTCTGCTACATTGCCATTGTTGCTAGCTGATTACGAAGACCAACTCCGTAAAGAAGATAATATAATTTTTGCTGCATTTGGAGGTGGTTTCACATGGGGAGCTATCTATTTAAAATGGGCATACAACTCAAATAACTAACTATAAAATCTAAATAAAATGGATTTAAAAGACATACAAAACTTAATTAAGTTTGTTGCTAAATCTGGTGCAAACGAGGTTAAACTTGAAATGGAAGATGTTAAAATAACCATTAAAACAGGTGCTGAAAAAACGGAAACAACTATCGTTCATCAAGCACCAACTGCACCTGTGCAACTAGCTCAAGCACCTGCACAAGACATCTCAGCTGTTCCAGTTCAGCCTGCGGCAGCGGTAAATGAGGATGATAAATATTTAACTATAAAATCTCCAATTATTGGTACTTTTTATAGAAGACCTTCTCCAGATAAGCCAATTTTTGTTGAAGTTGGTAGCACTATTAATGAAGGTGACACGGTTTGTATTATAGAAGCCATGAAACTTTTTAACGAAATTGAATCTGAAATTTCAGGTAAAATTGTTAAAATATTAGTAGATGATTCATCTCCAGTCGAATTTGATCAACCATTATTTTTAGTTGATCCATCATAACCAATTGAAAATTCCAATCAATAAAATCCTGAACCCAATTATTTGGAATTTGGAGCTTGGAAATTGAATTTTTAAAACGAAAAGTTATGTTTAAAAAAATACTTATAGCAAATAGAGGAGAGATTGCACTGCGAATTATACGTACTTGCAAGGAGATGGGCATTAAAACGGTAGCTGTATATTCAACCGCAGATGCTGAAAGTCTACATGTAAGGTTTGCAGATGAGGCCGTTTGTATCGGTCCCCCTGCTAGTAGTGAGTCTTATCTTAAAATGTCAAATATAATGGCAGCAGCAGAAATTACTAATGCTGACGCCATACACCCTGGTTACGGATTTTTATCTGAAAATTCTAAATTTTCTAAAATGTGTGCAGAGCACGATATTAAATTTATCGGAGCTTCACCTGAAATGATAGACAGAATGGGGGATAAAGCATCTGCCAAAGCGACAATGAAAGAGGCTGGTGTACCTTGTGTTCCAGGCAGTGATGGTATTATTGAAGATTTCGAATCTTGTCAAAAAATAGCAAAAGAAACAGGTTATCCTGTGATGCTTAAAGCAACTGCAGGAGGCGGTGGAAAAGGAATGCGAGCTGTTTGGAAAGAAGAAGAGTTGAAAAAAGGATGGGATGATGCGAGACAAGAAGCTAAAGCTTCCTTTGGTAATGACGGAATGTACATGGAGAAACTGATTGAAGAACCACGTCATATAGAAATTCAGATTGTTGGTGATTCTTATGGTAAAGCTTGTCATTTGTCAGAAAGAGATTGTTCAATTCAACGACGTCATCAAAAATTAACAGAAGAAACTCCTTCACCTTTTATGACCAAGCCTTTGAGAAAAAAAATGGGTGAGGCTGCAGTTAATGCCGCTGAATTTATTAAATATGAGGGTGCAGGTACTATAGAATTTTTGGTAGATAAACATAGAAATTTTTATTTTATGGAAATGAACACTCGAATTCAAGTTGAACATCCAATAACAGAACAAGTTATAGATTTTGACTTAATTCAAGAGCAAATTTTAGTTGCTGCTGGCGTGCCAATTTCAGGAAAAAACTATATGCCGAAATTGCATTCAATAGAATGTAGAATAAATGCTGAAGATCCGTTTAATGATTTTAGACCTTCTCCAGGTAGAATTACAACATTGCATTCGCCGGGAGGGCATGGAGTTAGACTTGATACCCATGTTTATGCAGATTATGTCATTCCACCTTATTACGATTCAATGATTGCGAAGTTGATTACTACAGCTCAAACGAGGGAAGAGGCAATTAACAAAATGAAAAGAGCTTTAGATGAATTCGTGATTGAAGGCATTAAGACTACCATACCTTTTCACAGACAATTGATGGATCATCCTGACTATTTAGCAGGTAATTATACCACTAAATTTATGGAAGACTTTAAGATGATAGAAAAATAGATTTTTTTTACAAATACATATCCCGATTTAATTATCGGGATTTTTTTATGCTTAATTTTTATTTCTACTAATGATTTTATTTACTTTTGATTGAAAATTATAACACAATGAAGGAAAAGGACTTACATATTGATGGAATAGATAAGATAATTCTTAAAAATTTAATGGAAGACGCTAGAGCTCCTATATTGAGTATAGCGAGAGAAGTGGGTATTTCCGGAGCTGCAATTCATCAAAGGTTGCGAAAGTTAGAAAAATCAGGGCTGATTGTTGGGTCTAAGTTTGTTATAAATCCCAAAGTACTTGGTTATAAAACCCTCGCATTTGTTGGTATTTTCTTAGATGCTGCCAGTACATATAAAGAAGCCCTAAAAAGATTAAAGGAGATTGATGAGGTTGTAGAAAGTCATTATACAACAGGTAATTATGCTATTTTTGCGAAAGTTTTATGTAAAGATAATGAACATTTAATGGAGGTGTTAAATAAACAAATACAGGGAATAAAAGGAGTTTCAAGAACTGAAACGTTTATTTCACTTGATCAACAAATTGAAAGGCAGTTAAAAATATAGTTTTAGCATTTGTCATAAATCAATAAAAAAAAGGTAATTTTTTCATTTAATGAAAAATTACCTTTTTGTTTTTTTTTATAATACCTAGTTAGTCTCTATTTCCTATAATTTGTAGCCCCCAATATAAAAGCATTGCCAAGGAGCCTAATGCTGCAACTAAATATGTTCTAGCGGCCCACTTTAAAGCATCTTCAGATCCTTTGTATTCTTCTTGACTTAACATGTTTTTATTCTTAAGCCATGCTAAAGCACGGTTACTAGCGTCATATTCAACTGGTAGCGTAATAAAACTGAAAATAGTTCCTAAGGCCATAAACGCTAAGCCTGCAACAGCGATATAAAATCCAATACCGCCTGCGGCACCACTTGTTGCGGCACCTAATATGATACCACCAATAACCATATATTGTGAAAATTTAGAGGTGATATTAACAGCTGGTACTAATTTAGATCTCATAGTTAACCATTGGTAAGCTTGAGCGTGCTGTACTGCATGTCCTACCTCGTGTGCTGCAACTGCAGCAGCAGCAGCGTTCCGCTGGTTGTAAACTCCTTCGCTTAAATTTACAGTTTTCTTTACAGGGTTGTAGTGGTCAGTAAGCATACCAGGTGTTGAAATAACTTCAACATCTCGAATACCATGATCTGCTAACATTTTCGTTGCAATTTCTGCACCACTCATACCATTTCTGAGTTGTACCTTTGAATAATATTTAAATTTACTTTTAAGCTTGTTGCTTATCAACCAGCTCACTAGAGAAATTGCACCTATTAATATATAAAATCCTATCATAATTGTTTATTCGTTTAATTTAATGACTTATTTTTGTTTAAAGGCATAACGCCTATTTTAGTTGATCCATGTTACTGGGTTTAATATTGCATAAAAATATACAATATTAGTAATATGTATATCATAAAGTATTCCAATTTCTTAATTTATCTAAAATAAGGTAATTTTTAGAAGAAATAATCATTAAATTAATATTGAAGATGACAATATGACAAATAAGCCGGAGATATTATTAATATATACTGGAGGTACTATAGGAATGGTAAAAGATTATGAGTCAAATGCTTTAAAGGCATTTGATTTTAATCATCTATTTGAAAAAATTCCTGAGTTAAAGCAATTGAATTGTAATGTTGAAAGTGTTTCTTTTGAAGAGCCAATGGATTCCTCAAATATGAATACGCATTATTGGGCTGAGATTCTTGAAATAATTGAAGAGTATTATCATAAAAAAGATGGATTTGTTGTACTGACAGGTTCAGATACAATGTCATATACATCATCTGCCATTAGTTTTATGATTGAAAACCTTTCAAAACCTGTAATTTTTACAGGTTCGCAGTTGCCAATTGGTGATTTACGTACCGATGCTAAAGAAAATTTAATCACAGCGATTCAAATTGCCTCAGCTAAAAATAACGATAATGAACCTGTAGTTACTGAAGTAGGATTGTATTTTGAATATAAATTATATAGGGCAAATAGAACAACTAAAATAAATGCAGAGCAATTTGAAGCTTTCGCATCTGCTAATTATCCACCAATAGGTGAAAGTGGTGTGCATTTGAAGTTTGAAAATCATTTATTGTTAAAGTCAGATAAGAATAAAAAGACCTTATTTAGAAAAAAGTTAGTCGATGATATTGTTATTTTAAAATTGTTTCCAGGTATTACCAAAGAAGTTGTAAAGGCTACTTTAGAGATTAAGAATTTAAAGGGGGTTGTGTTAGAAACTTATGGGTCTGGCAATGCACCAACAAATGTGTGGTTTTTAGACCTGTTAAAAAATGCAATAGCTAAAGGAATTCATATTATAGATGTCACACAATGTGTTGGAGGTAGCGTGATTTTAGGCCAATATGATACAAGTGTTAAATTAAAGCAATTGAATTTAATTAACGGGAAAGACATCACAACAGAATCAGCAATTGCCAAATTAATGTATCTTTTGGGTGAAAAGATAGCACCAGAAAGCTTCAAAAGTGTTTTTGAGACCTCTTTAAGGGGGGAAATGAGTTAATTTATAGCTAAATAATTTTTTCACTTAAAAAAAAAATGTTTTATTTGACATCCACAAAAAAAAATAATTATCTTTGATGGAGAGGTGGCCGAGTGGTTTAAGGCGTACGCTTGGAAAGCGTATTTATGAGAAATTGTAACAAGGGTTCGAATCCCTTTCTCTCCGCAAAAAATGTTGTGGATAATAAAAAAAATTTATATCTTTAACCCGTTAACTAAATTAATAATTAAGAATCAAACAATGAAAAAACTACTTACTATCCTTGCAATCACAGGATTATTATTTCTAGGTACAGTACAAAGCAGTCATGCATTAACAACTGTTCAAACTGAGCAAGCAGATGAAGCTGCTGCAGAGAGTAAAACATTTCACCAAATTTTAAAGCAACGCTTTATTGAAGGTGGACCTTTCTTTATGGGAATTGTACTAATAGCCTTAATTTTAGGATTAGCAATTGCAATTGAAAGAATTATATATTTAAATATGGCTAGTACCAATACTAAGAAATTGGTAAACAACATAGATGAAGCTTTGTCTTCAGGTGGTGTTGAAGCTGCTAAGGAAGTTTGTAGAAATACTAAAGGACCTGTTGCCTCTATATTTTATCAAGGTTTAGATAGGATGGATGAAGGAGTAGAACAAGCAGAAAAAGCAGTTGTAAGTTATGGTGGAGTTCAAATGGGATTACTAGAGAAAAATATTTCTTGGTTATCTTTATTTATTGCTTTGGCACCGATGCTTGGTTTCATGGGTACTGTAATTGGTATGATTGGAGCATTTGACTCGATTCAAGCAGCGAATGATATTTCTCCTGGAGTTGTTGCCGGTGGTATTAAAGTAGCACTTTTAACTACAGTATTTGGTTTAGTTGTAGCTATTATTTTACAAATTTTTTATAATTATATTATATCTAAAGTAGATAGTATTGTAAACAGTATGGAAGATGCTTCTATATCTTTAATAGATTTATTAATCAGACACAAAAAATAACCATGGATAAATCAAAAATAGTAACTATCGTAACTGCTGTTTTAGGATTAATTGGTGTGTTTTTCTTGGTCAGAATTATAATGGTTGGGGAAGAAGCAATTAAGACTGATGCAGCCGTTCAAGGTGGCATAGTAGATCCGCTTATTACGTTTTCAAATTTTTTATTGATTGCAACTATAGTGATTACAATAGTGTTTTCAGTACTAAACTTAATTAAACATCCAGAGGCTCTTAAAAAGACTTTAATCGTATTTGGTGTATTTTTAGTTTTGTTTTTAATAGCATATTTCACTGCTGGAGACGACTTGGCTACAGATGCTCAGGGTAACGCTCTTGAAATAAAGGATATGTCAGATAAAATTTTAACTGGCGAAGCAGCAACATCATTGACTAAAAAAGTAACTGCCTTAATCAACTTTACTGGTATATTAGGGGTAATTGGTTTACTTACAATCGGATGGGGTTTTGTTAAATCAATAGGTAAATAAATATATTATGGCAAGAAGAGACACACCTGAAATTAATGCAGGATCTATGGCAGATATTGCATTCTTGTTATTAATATTCTTTTTGGTAACAACCACGATGGATACCGATATTGGTATATCGCGTAAACTACCGGAAAAACAAGATCCTAATGTAGTGCCGCCTGTACTTAAAGAAAAGAATGTATTTGAAGTTAACGTTAATCGAAATGATGAAATTTTGGTTGAAGGAAATGAATATATGCAAGTAAAAGACCTAAGAGAGGCTGCAATAAAGTTTATTGATAATGGCGGTGGTACAGCTGCTGAATTACAGAATGCTGGTTTAACAGTTTGTTCTTGGTGCGAAGGTGATAAAGATCCAGCATCATCAGATCATCCTAAGAAAGCGGTAATTTCATTACAAAGTGATCGAGGTACATCTTATGCGATGTATGTTGCAGTGCAGAATGAACTTGTTGGGGCATATACTGACCTTAGAAATAAATATGCTAAAAAGAAATTTGGCCGTTCATTTGATGAATTGACTGGAAAACAGCAACAAGAAATAACAACGAATATATATCCTCAAATCATTTCTGAGGCAGAACCTACTAAATAAATTAAATATGGCTAAATTTGGAAAGAAGAAAAAAGGATTACCAGCTGTAAATACGGCTGCTTTACCTGATATCGTTTTTATGTTGTTATTCTTTTTTATGGTAACTACAGTAATGCGAGAAACGGAATTGAAGATTCAGAATCCTAAATTACCATCAGCTGATCAAGTAAAAAAGCTTGAAAAAAAGAGTTTGGTTAGTTATATTTATGTTGGTAAAGCAAAAGATAAGACGCCAGGTGATAAGATTCAATTAAATGATCGTATTTCAAGTGTAAGTGATATTCAAAGTTTTATTTATTCGGAACGAGCTCAGCATTCTGAACAAGAAATACCACTTTTAACAACCTCTATTAAGGCTGATAGAAAATCTAGTGTTGGAACTATAACTGATATTAAGTTACAATTGAGAGATGTTAATGCATTAAAAATTAATTATTCTACCACAAAAGGTAGTGCATTGGATAATATTAAATAAATAATATTATTATATAATTTTAAAAGGCAATCTGAAAAGATTGCCTTTTGTTTTTTATATTTGTTTAATCTGTGTTAGGTCCTAAAAAAAACGGCCTTATTACTTTATTATCTTAATGATTTAATTTTACTAAATGAAAAAATTATTTTTATTTTTCTTTATGTTAAGTGGCTTACTTTCAGCACAAAATAATATTAAGAAAGATAATGATACCATAAAAGATAACCATTATTTAGAAGATCAAATCTATATTGGTCTTTCTTATATGCTAATGGATAAGTTACCAGATACAATATCTAGTAATGGTTTTTCTAATAGTTTAACTTTAGGTTTTATTAAAGACATACCATTAAATGAGAGAAGGAATTTAGCTTTAGGTATTGGTTTGGGTTATGGACGACATACTTACTATCAGAATTTAAAAATTACCAGACCTAATAATGTAACGGAGTTTGATGTAGCGACAGACTTTAAGAGTAATAAGTTTTCTATACATGCCGTTGAGATTCCAATAGAATTACGATGGCGGACTTCTACAATGGATAGTTATAAGTTTTATAGAATTTATTTTGGAGGTAAATTAAGTTATGCTATTGCTACTAATTCAAAATATAAGGAGGATGGTAACATGATAAAAGTTAATGGAATTGATGAAATTAATAAACTTCAATATGGTTTGTCACTTTCAATGGGGTATGGAACATGGAATCTAAATGTTTATTATGGGTTGTCAAATATATTTTCTGATGCAACGCTTCTAGATGATATTCCTATTAAAATTAGAGACTTTAGGGTTGGACTTATTTTTTATATTCTTTAAAAAAGAATTATTGCAAAAAATAAGCGTAAACCAAAATTTGTGATAGAAAACCAACAAAGAAACCAATAATTACTTCAGATAATGTATGTGCTTTTAACTTCAATCGGGCTGCCGAAACGACTCCAACTAATATAAATAGAACAATTAAAATAGGTAGTAAATTGTTTTTGAATTCAAAACTAATAACTGAAATAAAACCGATTAGCCCTGCAATTGCCAGCGTATGTAAACTTGTTTTAGTTTTAAAATAAAACAGCACATATACAACTCCCAGGGCCAAACTGCAGGCAAAGAAGGAATGAGCTAAAAGATCTACAACACCAATTTTGTGTAATAGCAATTTACCTAATAGAAAAGTTAAAATAGTAAAGAAAGTGATTGGAAACTTTCGTTCATCAATTGACTTTAGATAAAAATCATTTATTAATTTTGTCTGTTTTAAAAAGAAAAGTAAAATCACTGGTAAAATATACGTGGCAACAAAAATAAGCCCTAAGATGCGATAGGAGGCCTCTTTAGATATATGACTAGGTATTATTATAAAATACAATAGAGCACTTGCTATTGGTATTATAATTGGGTGAAAAACAAAAGAAATTAGTTTTGAAAACTGCATCTGACTTTATTATATCTCTTTTCGTAACCTTGCTACTGGAATATTTAATTGTTCCCTGTATTTTGCTACCGTTCTACGTGCTATTAAATAGCCTTTGTCTTTTAATATTTTAGCAAGTTTTTCGTCGGTTAAAGGTTTTTTCTTATCCTCTTCTTTGACAACGGTATCTAGTATTTTTTTTATTTCTCTCGTTGAAACTTCTTCTCCTTGATCTGTCATCATAGATTCTGAGAAGAAATTTTTAATAAGTTTTGTACCGTAAGGTGTATCAACATATTTACTGTTAGCAACTCTAGAAACAGTTGATACATCCATATGAATCTTATCAGCAATGTCCTTTAAGATCATTGGTTTAAGTTTACGTTCATCACCTGTTAAGAAATAGGCTTCCTGCATGTGCATTATAGCATTCATTGTAAGTAACAGCGTCTGTTGACGTTGTTTTATTGCGTCAATAAACCATTTTGCCGAATCTAGTTTTTGCTTTATAAATTGTACTGCATCCTTTTGTGATTTTGATTTGTCTTTAGAGGCAGCATATCCTTTTAGCATATTGTTATATTCATTAGAAATATGCAATTCTGGAGCATTTCTTGAATTTAACGTCAAGTCTAATTGACCTTCTATTATTCGAATAGAAAAATCAGGAACGATTTGCTCTACAATTTTATTGCTATTTGCAAATGATCCGCCAGGTTTCGGATTTAATCTTTCTATTTCATGAATTGCACCTTTCAATTCATCTTCTGTTATATCAAATTTTTGAATTAATTTTTTATAGTGCTTTTTTACAAAATGTTCGAATGCTTTTTCTAATATGGATATGGCTAAAGTTCTCTCTTTAGTGACGGATTTTCGTTTTAATTGTATTAGCAAACACTCCTCTAAACTTTGTGCTCCAACACCCGCTGGATCTAATTTTTGAACATAGCCTAACATTCGTTTAACTTCAGCAGCTTCCGTAAAAACATTTTCAGAGAATGCTAAATCGTCAACAATATCATCAATTTCTCTTCTTATATATCCACTTTCATCGATACTGCCTACTAAAAATGCTGCAATTTGATATTCTAATTCGTTTAACCTAAATGTATTTAATTGGGTGGTTAAAAATTGATTGAATGAAGTTCCAGAAGCATAAGGGATGTTTTTTTCATCATCATCGCTACTATAATTATTGCTTTGCATTTTATAGTTAGGCATCTCATCATCACTCAAATATTCATCAATATTTACATCAGTTTCAATACTTTCATTACCAGAGTCTTCATATTCATTTTGAAGATCACTGTCTTCATCTTCATCTTTACCGCTATCTAATGCTGGATTCTCTTCAATTTCTTGTTTTATTTTTTGCTCAAAAGCCTGCGTAGGCAGTTGAATCATTTTCATCAACTGTATTTGCTGAGGAGATAATTTTTGTAATAATTTATATTGAAGACTTTGTTTTAGCATTAATTATTTTATTTCAACAAGTTTATTTAATCTAATACTATAATTTTTCTTTTTATATGAAACGATATTCTTTTCAGCATCAACCATTATTGGATCTGCACTTAAAGGTATTAAAAAACTACCATCAACTATACTAACAAGGGCACTTTTATTGTCTTTTTTAACCAAAACAAATACGGATTTATCAAAATCTTTTATTTGATCATATTCTGTTGGGATTATTTCTTTACCCTTATACATCAGTCCCATTTTTCCTTTTGATGTTATTTTACTATAGTTGTAATTATTATTTAAACTTTTAATAAAACTAACATCTGTATAAATTGGATCTCCGTCATAATTATAAATATCAGATAATCTATTATCAGGTAAACTTGCTTTTATATAGTTAGAATTAACATCTAGATAATTATATTTTGTTGGGATGATTAATTTTCCAGAATCAATATTTACCGCACCTCGTAACCCATCAACTTTAACTACCGCTATATTTTTAGAAATATAGTTATTTACTTCGTCATAGGGTGTAAAGTCAACTTTTTTATTGTGTAGAATATCAACTAGTGTTTTTTTATTTTGTGATTGTAATAAATAATAATTATTGGATAGCATTTTTACATTGTCATAACTAGGTTCAATTAGAAACTTTTTAAAAACAATATTATACAAACCCCATTTCCCATTTTGTTTGATAATAAAAAAATTACCATTATAATTTTTGTCAACAGCATCAAAAGAAATAGGCGTAATATCGTTCCCGGTTTTATCTACAATACCGAATTTTCCATTTTTTTCAACAAGAATAAATTTAAAATAATAATCTAATTTGGAAACAGAAGTGAATTTATTTCCAAAAACGTTTTTACCATTACTATAAATAATATTATCTACTCCATTTTTGGTAATTAAAAACCAATTTTCTTGTTGATAATAGTTTATTTGATCATACTTAATAGGTAAGAGTTCTTCACCATCAGCACTAAGGATACCATAGAAACCATTTTCTTTAACTTTAAAATAGTTGTCTTCAATACTAATTTCGTCGTATGATTCTTTTAATAATTTATTTCCATAATAGTCAAATAAGTAAGACTTACCGTCTTTATTTGTTGTATAAATATTATGGGTATTATTATAATAAAAACTAGAGTATTCAAAAGGAATTATAATGTTTCCTTTAGGATCAATTATTCCTTCTTTACCATAACTTAAAGAAGCCCTTATTCTGTCTTTAGTTGAACCATAAGAATTAATTGAATTAAAAATAGGTTTCACTAAAACCTTACCTGATTTATCTTTTAAACCATAAAGCGAAGAATTTTTACCTTTAAAAATTAAAAGTGTTTTATCTATTTCTCCAGTTACAATGTCAGTTGAGTTATTTTGATAGTATTGGTTTACATTTCCAGATTCTGTACTTTCAATAACAGTTTCTTCCACTTCCATAATTTCAACTACCTCCTCCTCTTGAGAGAAACCAATGATGCCACTAAATAAGGCTGTAACAACTAGTATTCTTTTCATATTTTTTTTAATTTTTTATAATGGATTTAAAATTCAGCATTTTGTGGTGTTCTAGGAAACGGAATAACATCTCTTATATTACCCATACCAGTTGAAAATTGTACCAAACGTTCAAAACCTAGTCCAAATCCAGAATGTACCGCGGTTCCAAATTTACGCAAATCTAAATACCACCAAAGCTCTTTTTCATCAATGTCTAAAGCTTTTATTTTTTCTTTTAATACATCTAAACGTTCTTCCCTTTGCGACCCACCAACTATTTCGCCAATTCCAGGGAAAAGTACATCCATAGCTCTTACTGTTTTACCATCATCATTTAAACGCATATAAAATGCCTTAATATTTGCTGGATAATCAAAAAGAATTACGGGACATTTAAAGTGTTTTTCAACTAAAAAACGTTCATGCTCACTTTGTAAGTCAGCACCCCATTCATTAATAATATATTGAAATTTTTTCTTTTTGTTGGGTTTACAGTTTCTTAAAATATCTATAGCCTCAGTATAAGTCACACGTTTAAAGTTGTTTTCAACAACAAAATTCAGTTTTTCTAATAGAGACATATCACTGCGTTCTAGCTGTGGCTTAGATTGTTCTTCTTTTGTAAAGCGTTCGTCTAAAAAGACTAAATCATCTTTGCAGTGCTCTAAAATATATTTGATTACACTTTTAATAAAGTCTTCAGCTAAATCCATATTAGAATCTAAATCATTAAATGCCACTTCTGGTTCAATCATCCAGAATTCGGCTAAGTGCCTAGTGGTATTAGAATTCTCTGCTCTAAAAGTAGGGCCGAAAGTATACACTTTACTTAATGCCATAGCATATGTTTCAGCTTCTAGTTGACCAGAAACGGTCAAATTAGTTTCTTTACCGAAAAAGTCTTGTGAATAATCAATTTCTCCATTTTCATCTGTTGCCGGATTTTTAGGATCCATCGAGGTTACTCTGAACATTTCACCAGCACCTTCAGCATCAGAACCCGTAATAATTGGAGCATGAAAATTATAAAAGCCGTTTTCAGTAAAGTATTTATGTACAGCAAAAGAAAGAGCAGACCGTACACGCATTACTGCACTAAAAGTATTTGTTCTAACTCTTAAATGAGCGTTTTCACGTAAAAATTCAAAGCTGTGTTTTTTAGGTTGAATTGGGTATTCTTCAGGATTAGAATCACCTAAAATTTCAATATTTTTAACTTCTATTTCAACACGTTGCCCTTTACCTTGACTTTCAACTAGAGTTCCAGAAAGGCTAACTGCCGCCCCCGTATTTATTCTTTTTAGAATATTCTCGTCTGTATTTTCAAAGTCAACAACACATTGTATATTATTTATAGTAGAACCATCATTTAAGGCGATAAACCGGTTCGCTCTAAACGTACGAACCCATCCTTTTATAGTTACATCATGTAAAAAATTCTCTGATTGTAATAATTCAGCAACACTCATTTGCATTTATCTTAAAATTAATGAACCGCAAAGATACAGATTGAAATATAATTTATAAAAATTATGTGAGATATTGCTAAATTAAATTTATGTTCAATTAAATAGTTAATAGGATTGAACTAATTAAAACCAGCAAAAAATCAAATTAGTAAGCACTTTATATTGTTATTAATTAACATTTATTCTTTTCTTAAAAAAAGAATTTGAAATAACCTTTATATGATATGGTGATTATGATGCATAAATATGTGATTTAATTATTCAGCATTAAATGACTAAACGAGAAAAAAGAACATTAGTAAAGAAAAAAAATATTATCCGTGTTGTTTGTGTTTTACAATATTCATTAAGTAATCACCATAACCACTTTTAACTAAGGGTTTGGCAATTTTAATAAGCTGATCTGCAGAGATAAATCTTTTTTTGTAAGCAACTTCTTCTATACATCCTATCTTTAAACCTTGTCGTTCTTCAATAACTTGAACAAATTGTTGAGCTTGCATTAATGATTGAAACGTACCAGTATCTAACCAAGCGGTACCTCTATTAAGAATACTTACATTTAAATTACCTTGTTGCAAATACACTTTATTTACATCAGTTATTTCGTATTCACCTCGAGCAGAAGGTTCTAGATTTTTAGCAATATCCACAACAGTGTTGTCATAGAAATAAATTCCAGGCACTGCATAATTAGATTTTGGATGTTCTGGTTTTTCTTCAATTGAAATGGCTTTATTATCACCATCAAATTCAACAACACCATAGCGATTTGGATCATTGACGTGGTATGCAAATACAGTTCCTCCCGTGTTTTCAGTGGCTTCAATTAATGCTTGGTGAAATCCCGTTCCATAAAAAATATTATCACCTAAAACTAAAGCAACACTATCGTCTCCTATGAATTCTTCACCAATTACAAATGCTTGTGCTAATCCATTAGGTATTTCTTGTACTTTATATTGAAAATTACAACCCAATTGCTTACCGTCACCCAATAGTCTTTCGAATAAGGGTAAGTCATGTGGAGTAGAAATAATTAATACATCTTTTATACCAGCTAACATTAATGTTGAAAGGGGGTAGTAAATCATTGGTTTGTCATAAATGGGCATTAATTGCTTACTAATGGCCAATGTTAAGGGGTGTAACCTTGTACCGCTTCCTCCAGCTAAAATAATTCCTTTCATAATAATTTATTTTTAATCTTCAGTTTCTTCCTTTAGTTCAGCTTCCGTTTCAGTTAATATTTGAATTGGCGGTTTTTTTAATACCTTTTTATTAGCTATTTTTCTCTCCAGGGATAATAATAACGATGGAAGTAGTAATAAATTGGATACCATTGCAAATAAAAGAGTAACAGAAACCAACCCTCCTAACGCTATTGTGCCTCCAAAACTAGAAACGGTAAAGACTAAAAATCCAAAAAATAATACAATGGAAGTATAGAACATACTTACACCTGTTTCTCTTAAGGCATTATATACAGAAATTTTAACCCTCCAGTTGTTGACTTGCAATTCTTGCCTGTATTTGGCTAAAAAGTGAATGGTGTCATCAACCGAAATACCAAAAGCAATACTAAATACCAAAATGGTTGATGGTTTTATAGGCACACCTAAATAGCCCATAAGCCCAGCTGTAACTAAGAGAGGCAAAATATTTGGTAATAATGAAATCAATATCATTTTGAATGATCTAAACATCCAAGCCATAAACAAGGAAATTAGAAAAATAGCAAGAGACAACGAAATCACTAAATTTTTAATCAAATAATTAGTTCCTTTTAAAAACACTAATGATTTACCGGTTAGGGTTACGTTATAGTTTTCCGCGGGTAAAACTTTATCAATTCTAGCCTGCAATCGTTCCTCTATACGCTCCATTTTATCGGTTCCAATATCCTTCATGAAGGTAGTAATACGAGCATATTGACCCGTTGAATCGACAAAATTACTTAGTAAATCTGAATTAGTATCCGAATTTTTAGTGTAGGATAATATAAAATTTTGTTCTTGCGATGTAGGTAATTGATAGTACTTAGGATTGCCATTATAATAAGCTTGCTTAGAGTACTTTACTATATTTAATACAGAAACAGTAGGTGAAAGTTCGGGAATTTCATCAATAATTTCAACGAGCTTGTCCATCCTTTTTAACGTAGACAGTTTCATTACACCTTTTTTGCGTTTGGTATCAATAATTATTTCTAAAGGCATTATTCCCCCAAATTCGTTTTCGAAAAAGACAATATCCTTGAAGAAATCTTTTCCTTTAGGCATGTCTTCTATTAAACTACCAGAAACTTTTATCATGTAAACACCGATAATACTAAAAACAATAACAACCACTGTAGAGATGTAAACCGCAATACGTTTATGACGCACAGTACGTTCCATCCAACTTACAATTGTATCAATCCAGCGTTTTTCAAGGTGTCTTAAATGTTTGTCCTGTGGTTTATGTAAAAAACTATAAATAATTGGAATTATTAATAGTGATAATATAAATATAGCAAGGATGTTAACTGATGCAATGATACCAAATTCGTTTAATAATTGACTTTTTGTAAAAATAAACGTAGCAAATCCTGATGCTGTAGTAACATTAGTCATTAAGGTAGCATTACCCACTTTAGAAATTACACGCTGCAGTGATTTTGCTTGATTTCCGTGCTCTTTGATTTCTTGCTGATATTTATTTATAAGAAATATACAGTTGGGTACACCAATTACAATTATTAATGGTGGAATTAGTGCTGTTAATACTGTGATTTCATAGCCAAATAAGCCAATAAAGCCAAAAGCCCAAATCACACCAACACTTACTACTATCATGGTAATTAAAGTAGCTCTATGTGATCTAAAAAAGAAAAAGAAAATAATTGAAGTTACCAATAAGGCGAGTACTACAAAAATACCAATCTCGTCGGTTATACTCTTAGAATTCATGGTTCTGATATAGGGCATACCAGAAATTTTCACATCAATATTATTATCTTTTTCAAACTTTGCGATTGTAGGATTTAAAACCTCAAGGATGAATTTTTTACGTTCAATTGTATTTACAATGTCCTTTTTAATATAGATAATGGTTCTTATCGTACCTGTTTTTTTATTAAATAGGAAATTATCATAAAAAGGAAGATTTTCAAATAGGTCTGTTTTTATGGAATCAACTTCTTTGTCCGTTTTCGGTGGGTGATTATAAATTGGAGTAAAATCAAACCTTTCATTTTCGGTATCCTTATATAGTTTTTTAATGTCTCCAATTGAAACCGTAAAATCTATTTGTGGTAAAGTGTCTAATTGTTTGGACAGTTTATTCCAATTATTAAATTTTTTAGCAGTATATATTGTGGAATCTTGTGTGGCAAGTATTATTAAGTTTCCTTCCTCACCAAAGATTTTTAAAAACTTATTGTATTCTAGATTTACTTCATGGTTTTTAGGTAGTAAATTAGCTTCACTATGCGAAAAACGCATGTATTTCATTTGTGTTGCTAATAAATAAGTAATAAAGGCTAGAATTATTAATATAGGAATCCTTCCTTTAATAATTATACGTGCAATGTATGTCCAAAAATTCATTAAGAAGTTGTGTATTTATAATGCGGCAAAGGTACTAAAATAAGCTAAAATCCTAGACTAAGCACATAAGTTAGTTTTACAGCTAAATTATCTGAGAATTTAGCATTGCTATATTGGCCATGTCGGTAAAAGGAACTCACTCCAAAACCTTTAAATAAATGGTTTAAAACGATACCTGATTCCATATAACCTTTATTCATTTTTTTAAAGGATACACCATAATGTTCACTTGCACTTTTTATTGATCCGATAGCAAATCTAGATATTAAACTTAAACTTGGTCTGAATTTTTTAGCTATTTCAAATCTGGAAAAATTATATCGGCCTTGAAAAGAAACATATCTGTCTGAAATAAATTCGTTAAATGCCATAGTTTCGAATGCATTTGTGCCTGAAAAATTAATACGTTTACGCCAAGGGTTTGCAAAAGAATAATTAGGTGTGGCATTATATAAGTGCGTTAAGGGAGCATCTCCAAAAGTATACCCTCCTTGTATTAAAAAACTTGTAGAGCTCTTGTTTAAGAACTTTATATCGTGTTCATATTTTAATTTTAGTTGGTTAAACTCTAAATTGCCACCTAAAAAATTATTAAAAGTTTTTGCAAACTGAACTGTAATTTTTGGAAAACCATTTTTAATAGTGAATTTTCCTTCTGGTGTATTTAAATATCTGCTAAACGGAGTCCATTTCAGGGCAGCAGTTGCTGTTGTTAAATTATATTCAGAATAGACTAAATTATTTGTAATAAATTGATAGTTAAACTTTGGATAATAGCTACCACGACTCATTTCTAGTTTTGTTTCTAAATTTGGTAAAATATCATGTTTAAAATTGATGTTAAAAGTTTTATAATTAAAAAACTGACCTATATTTAAATTTCTAGGATTGATTAATGCAAATGATGTTTCCTCAAATAGGAAGTCTAGTTTAGCCGCTTCTTGTAAGTCATCTGTATAGCCAGCACCAATCCAGCTATTATTTATCTTACTGAGTCTTATTGCTGCCCCAACATGATACTTTATTGTTTTATCCTTAAATCCGTAAGCGGCATTAGTTTCAAGTTTAAATATCTTTGAGAATGTGGAGTTTGTAATACCGCCCAAACCAAATCTAAAGCCTTCATAATTATTAAAATTAATCATTTTACTCAAATCAAAATCAAAATATTTTGTAGGGTAAAAGCCTTTTAATACTTTTCTGGCAATGTTTAATTTTTTTTCAGCACCTTCTGACTCTGATAGACTGTCTAAAACATTATAAGTCTCCAATCCACGAGAGGTTATAGAATCAGTTCTGTATGTATTCCAAAAGTCTTCATTTCTGTCTGCGGCATAATCATCAATTTCTATTGAGGAAGCGGAGTTAATTACCCGTATAGGTTCATTTATAGTTATGTCGTATATGTTACTTTTTGATATTAAATATGTGGCATCGGTAATATCTTTTCCCCTTGGATTTACGATTGAGTCGTTATGTGTTTGATTTTCGGAGAATTTAATTACTTCGCCAAATATAGAGACATCTTCTTTATTCTTACCTTTTCGTATACTGATAGTTGTTTCGTCAGGAAACCAGATGTTTTCTTCATTTTTGTATGTGAAAGTCTGAACGGCTTGTACCGCTACTATTCCTTTTAATTCAGCAATTCCTTTTTCGAGAGCAAAACTGTTTTCGTGAATGTACAAGACACCTTCTAAACCAACAACATCCTTTTTTTGTTTAGGTTTGTAATGAATCATATAAGAGGCCCCTCCTTGTTTATTATATATGGTGTCAAGTATTTTATAATTGTATTTTTTTAAGGCATTTTTAGCCAATGGGTTTATGTAATTATTGCCTAACAGCGTGTAGACTTCATCATAGAACGAGAAGCTCTCAATATCTAATGCTAAAAATTCGTAAATAGGGTTTTTAAACCCAGCCATCCGTGTGGCTAAAATAGTTTCTTTTTTGTTTTTACCCCTTTGAAAAGTGTGTTCGGCAACTTTTTCAGTTATGTATAGATGATGTCTGTTGATTTGTTTTTTAAAGTTGTAATTGGCAGAATCTAGTGCAACAAAAACTAGGCTGTCATTTTTTTTAACAAAAACGGAATCAATAGTTCCACTGATTGAATCGGGATTAGCAGTAACGAGTAATTTATTGTAAAGCTTGTACTTATAGGTTTGTAAGGCTTTTGATATATTATTTTTATCTCTATTCTTTATGGTATTTCTAATAATTGCTAAAGCAGGATTCTCTTTTGCAATAAGTAATACTTCGCTTAGGTTCTCGGAACTAGCCTCTAACAGTATTGTTATAAAATTATTTTTTTTTGGTACGATAACATTCTGTTTGTTGTAACCTACATAGGTAATTGTAAGAGCAGAAAAATCGTTTTTTGATGAGATGTTAAACCGGCCTTCTGTATCCGTAATGGTACCAATACCAGTGTTGGTAATTACGGTTGCAAATGGAAGAGGTGTTTTGGATTTACTATCCTTGATAATACCAGAAATATTATTTTGTCCCATTCCTAAAAAAGGAACAAGAAAGAATAAAAGGATACAAAATCGCTTAATAGGATACATTATAATATTAAAATAAAAAAAGCATCTGTTTACACGATGCTTTTGACAGAAAATTACTATTGAAATGTAATTATATTGTCATAATTTCTTTCTCTTTTATATCAAATAAATCATCAATAGTTTTGATATATTTATTTGTAAGTACTTGAATTTCCTCTTCACCAATTTTTTGCAAATCTTCGGAAATATCCAACTTTTTTATATCGTGATTAGCATCTCTTCTGGCATTTCTTATGCTAATTTTATCATTTTCAGTTTCAGATTTAGCTTGTTTTGCAAGATTTTTACGACGTTCTTCTGTTAAAGCCGGAACATTAATGATTATATAATCACCATTATTCATAGGATTAAGTCCTAAATTGGCAAACATTATACCTCTTTCAATTTCTTGCAACATATTTTTTTCCCAAGGTTGAACACTTAATGTTCTTGCGTCAGGTGTATTAACATTGGCCACTTGACTTAATGGAGTCTTGGTACCATAATAGTCAACCATTACACCTCTTAACATGGCAGGAGATGCTTTACCAGCCCTTATATTTGCCAGTTCTTTAATCAAATGTTCTACTGCATTATCCATTTGTTCTTTAGCAGTATCTATTATAAATTGTAATTCTTCGTTCATAATAAAATAATTCTAAATTTCTATATCAACTTTTGTTCCAATATTTTCTCCGGAGAGTAATTTCATCAAATTACCTTCTTTATTCATGTCAAATATAATAATAGGTAATTTGTTTTCTTCACTTAATGTAAAGGCTGTCATGTCCATAACTTTTAAGCCTTTATTCATCACGTCTTTAAATGTAATATTTTCAAACTTAACTGCATTAATGTTCTTTTCAGGATCAGAGGTATAAATCCCATCTACTCGTGTCCCTTTTAAGATTACATCAGAATCAATTTCTATAGCTCTTAATACAGCAGCTGTATCGGTAGTAAAAAACGGGTTACCGGTTCCGCTACCAAAAATTACTACTCTGCCTTTTTCTAAATGTCTTACAGCTCTTCTTTTAATATAAGGCTCTGCAATTTGCTCCATTTTTATGGCCGTAAGTAATCGTGTTTGCACTTCAGCATCTTCAAGAGCACTTTGTAAAGCTAAACCGTTGATTACTGTAGCTAACATACCCATATAGTCTGCTTGAACTCTATCCATCTTGCTGCCTTCTGTCGAGAGACCTCTGAAAATATTTCCCCCACCTATAACTATGGCTACTTCAACACCGCTTTCAACTACTTTTTTAATTTCTAAAGCATATTGTTTTAAACGTGTTTGGTCTATGCCGTAATTTTGATCACCCATTAGGGCTTCTCCACTTAGTTTTAATAGAATTCTTTTGTATTGCATTTGTTATGAAAGTTTGACAAATATAAGCATTTCAAAAATAAAAAAACCTCGTCATATGACGAGGTTTTTGAAATTATTTTTAAGAAATTGAATTTTCCACTTTTTGATGGGTGAAAAATTTAATAAAAGCTTATCCTACAGAAACACGTTTAAAGTCTGTAATAGAAACATCTCCATAAGACGTAACATATTTAGCAACGTTTATCTTCTCATCTTTAATAAAGTTTTGATCCAATAAACATTTCTCTTGGTCTAATGTTGTGTTATCTGATATAAAACGTTCCATTTTTCCTGGAAGAATTTTATCCCAAATCTTTTCTGGCTTACCATCAGCTTTAAGTTCTGCTTTAGCAGCTTCTTCAGCATTAGCTAACACTTCAGGTGTTAATTGTGCCATCGAAATGAACTGAGGTACATTTTTAAGTGTTTTACCTAAACGAGCTAATTCAATATTATCTTTTTCGATAACAGCAATTCTAGCTTCAGTTTCAGAGGCTACGAAATCTGCATCAAAATCTTTAAAAGATAATGTTGATGCTCCCATAGAAGCAACTTGCATTGCAACATCTTTCACTAATGTTTCAGCATTGTCAACGTTAGATGAAAGTCCAACTAAGGCAGCTATTTTATTAATGTGCACGTAAGTACCTACATAAGGTGCTTCTAATTTCTCAAAAGCAGTAAGTTCTAATTTTTCACCAATAACACCAGTTTGTTCAACCAATTTTTCGGCAACAGTCATTCCATCAAAGTCTGAAGCTAAAAAGTCCTCTTTAGTGTTAAAGTTGATTGCTTTCTCAGCAAAGCTATTTGCTAAAGCTAAGAAATTTTCGTTTTTACCAACAAAGTCAGTTTCACATCCTAAAACAATGGCAACACCAGCGGTGTTAGAATCATTGATTTTAGATACTGCAGCACCTTCTGATGAATCTCTATCAGATCTTTTTTCGGCAACTTTTTGACCTTTTTTACGTAAAACGTCAATTGCTTTATCAAAGTCACCTTCTGCCTCTACTAATGCATTTTTACAATCCATCATTCCAGCACCGGTAGCTTTTCTTAATTTATTTACTTCTGCGGCTGTAATTTTTGCCATAGTTTTTATGTTTAATCTATTAATGAATTCAGTGGAACTAAAATCATTAATTGTAGGTTATACAATAATTTATTTTTTCTCTTCTACAATTACTTCTTCAGTTTTTGCCTTTGCTTTTTCTACTTTTTTAGAAATTTTAGGGGCATCATCTTTGCTTGAATCTTTATCAGATTTTCTTTCTGCTAAACCTTTAGCAATAGCTTCAGTTGTGTAAGACAAAATCTTATTGATAGATTTTGAAGCATCATCATTTGAAGGAATTACAAAATCAATTGGTCTAGGGTCTGAATTTGTATCAACCATAGCAAAAATTGGAATATTCAATTTTTGAGCTTCAGCAATAGCAATATGTTCTCTTCTAGTATCAATTACAAATAAAGCACCAGGTAAACGTGTCATATCAGAAATAGAACCTAAATTCTTTTCTAATTTCGCTCTTTGACGATCAATCTGTAATTTTTCTCTTTTAGATAAAGCATTGAAACTACCATCTAGTTTCATTCTATCAATTTGAGCCATTTTTTTAACTGCTTTACGAATAGTTACAAAGTTGGTAAGCATTCCGCCTGGCCACCTTTCAGTAATGTAAGGCATGTTAACGCTTGCCGCTTTCTCAGCAACGATATCTTTAGCTTGTTTTTTAGTAGCAACAAATAAAATTTTTCTACCAGAAGCTGCTATTTTTTCTAAAGCAACCCCAGATTCTTCAATTTTAGCTGAAGTTTTGTACAAATCGATAATATGTACTCCATTACGTTCAGTATAAATATACGGAGCCATGTTTGGATTCCATTTTCTTGTCAAGTGACCGAAGTGTACACCTGCATCTAATAACTCTTGAATTTGAATGTTCATTTTGTTTTTTGTTTACGTTCCTTATTTAGCAATAACTAAGTAGCCATGTTACATGAGTCTTAATTATTTGGGTGCTAAACTTAAACTGTTTATAATTATTAAAAATATGATTAACGTTTAGAGAATTGGAATTTTTTACGGGCTTTTTTCTGACCGAATTTTTTACGCTCTACCATTCTTGGATCTCTTGTAAGTAACCCTTCTGGTTTAAGAATCGTTCTATAATCAGGATCGATAGAAACTAAGGCTCTAGTTATGGCTAAACGAATTGCTTCAGCTTGACCTGTAACTCCACCACCAAATACATTAACCTTAATGTCATAATTTTTGTCATTATCAGTTAACGTCAACGGTTGCAATACTTTGTATTGTAAAGTTCCTGTAGTAAAATAATTGTTTAATTCTCTATTGTTTATGATAATGTTTCCTTTTCCTTTAGAAACATAAGCACGGGCAACTGCCGTTTTTCTTCTACCTATTTTATGTACTATATCCATTATCTAAGATCGTTAAGGTTAATAGTCTTTGGTTTTTGAGCTTCTTTGTTGTGCTCAGTACCTGTAAAGACATTTAAATTTCTAAATAAAGCACTACCTAATTTGTTTTTTGGTAGCATCCCTTTTACTGCTTTCTCTACTAGACGAGTTGGATCTTTTTTAAACAACTCAGTAGCCGTAAGCGACCTTTGACCTCCAGGGTAACCTGTATGACGGATATAAGATTTTTCCGTCCATTTCTTACCTGATAAGATAATTTTTTCTGCGTTAATAATTACTACGTTATCACCACAATCAACGTGGGGTGTGTAGTTGGGTTTGTACTTACCTCTTATAAGCATTGCTACTTTAGAAGCTAAACGACCCAATGTTTGTCCGTCCGCATCAACCAAAACCCACTCCTTTTTTACAGTGGTTCTGTTAGCTGAAACTGTTTTGTAACTTAATGTGTTCACACGATTAGTTTTTGTCTATTAATAATAAATTGTTTTTCCCTTAAAAAAGGGTTTGCAAAGATACTACTATTTATTTACATAACAAACAGTGTATTAGATATATTTTTAGGGCTATTATTTAGGGGCGATTATATTTTTTTGTGCTGTATAAAACATAACCATTTTACGTTAAAGGTGAAGCTACTTTAAAGGAAATAAAGATTGTTTTAAATTATGGAAACGTTAAGTTTTATAATTGTTCAGTAATTTTTTAAAAAATTTTGGGATTAGGATAAAAAGCGGCAATAGCAAACCAAAAACTAACCACATATTTTGGCTTATTTAATTGTTGTCCCTTTCTTGGACCCTCAAGAGCCTCTCCGAAAATGGACCATTTATTATTTTCATTATCCTCGAAAAAGATTTCGGAATCATTAAAAGCGTATTCGAAATTTAAATTCCTATATTCTAATGTGAGTTCAAAAGCATTAATAATACTACCGTTACCGACAACAAGATAATTTACACCACCAAAAACATCCTTAATTACATTACCATTGTTAAATTTATTAAATTGATAAACCTTTGCTTCATTACCATCTATAATAGTAAACACCCTTTCCTTATTTGGTAAAGCATTATTTGATGGGGTGGCAGTAAATAGGAATAAATTCTGATTTGTTTTGTAGTCACCATAAGGATAAAATTCATAATCTCTATCGAAACCTGTCTCTAAAGTCATCACTTTTGTATTTGGGTATAGTTTTTTCCAAGTGCCCCAATTTGTTTCAACCACACTTACCACACTTGGCTTACTCTTAATAAGTGGGCCATTTACACATTGCAATTTTAATTGAGACCAATTACTATTTGTATTTCTGTCATATAAAATTAAATTAGTATTGTATAATAGTCCCGAAACACCAAAAGTAGATTTTTTTCCACCTGAATTACTTCTCCACCCGAATGCAGTTCCTGTTAATGGACAATATGAGATGGACACAAATTTTTGATTAATTTCATCATTTACTATTTCATGCCAATCTAAAATTAAATGAGGATATGCTTTAATCTCATCACCATCTATAATACCAATAACCAGATCGTTAAAATTTAGAAAATCTACGTTAGAAGCATCAACAAATTTAGGATTATCTATCGATGGGATGCCATCTTTTCCTGGCCCACCGTCTTTAACTTCTTTAATAGGAATTAGCCAAGATGCTGAATCTTCATTGTTATTTGTTATGGTATCAATATTATTATTATCAGTAATTTGATCTGGGATGTCGTCATTGTTATTAGTGCATGACATAAGTATTGCTAAAATTAAAAATGTGAATAGAAATTTATTCTTCATAATATTTAATTTAAGATTAAATTATTTTTTTTTCGAGGAATTTTATATAAAAAGCCTGTTGTCAATCTAAATGTTGGCGTTAGTTGTGTTCCGTCAACGTTACCATAAATGGGAATTTCTGCCTTGGTAGAAAAAGCTAAATTTTGACTTACATTAATTAAAAAACTAGGAATAACAGATATCCATTTTCCACCAGTATTTTCTAGGTTAAAACCACTAATTTTATCTTGACTTGCACCTCTATATTTTATCGATATACTTGGTGAGATTAATGTTTTGAGAAATAGAAATTCATCTGAAAACTGTAAATATGACTGCACTTCGTTACCAAATTTATATGTACTATCACCGAAGTAACTTTTGTTAGTACCTGTACTTCTATAAACAAACCGTGTTGAAACGATAAATGAAGGTCTAAAATCAAAATTTTTAGAAGTTGCAAACCAATAGAGAATATCCCAAGCGTTGCTTCCAGGTTGTAAATCGGCGTTAAACGTAATGCCCTGATTGTTTGTTTCGGTTGAAGAGCCAATAGGTAGTTTAGCTCCTGCACCAAGATTAATAGTACTATTTTTTCCTAAAATGTTTTTAAAATTATATTTCAATAATAAAACTGCATCTCCAATACCTGAAGTTTGATCTAAATTTTCATTCCCAAATTGTGTTATTTTTCTACGTTGATTTACTCATGTAAAAAGCCCTTCTATGGATAGATTGTTTGTTAATGAATAGCCGGTGTTTAATAGTATACTATGTGTTATGCGTAGTCTTGAATCGTCATTTAGTTTTTGTGTACCGCTATTGAGCGTATTTAAATTATTATAATCATAATGTAAACCAATTTGAAAACTACCTTTTTCTAAAGTCGCTAAACCTAAATTATTTGAAAGGGGAATCCCTCCAGAGCAACACGTTTGAGCAATGATTATTGACGTATTAAACAGTGATAAAAATAAAATGAACGTTTTTAGTTTCATGTCCTTTAAAGAGACGACATAAAAACCAGTTCCTTACTTTTATAAGGTATTAATTTGTTACGCTATTGTAATTATCGTTTTGATTTAAATGGTAAAAGGTTTAGCTTTTCTTATTGCTCATCAGGAAGAGCGTCAAATTCTTTTCTCTTCTTGTTAAACCAAGCATTCATAGCATTAGGCGATTTCATTAATTCGCTCATTTCGTTCATTGCTTTTAAATGAGGCTTATCTCCACGTTGAAACATTTCCATAGCGTGAGCTTTGCTCATTTCACCTATTTCATCAAATGTATTCGCATTAAACTCTTTTTCGCAAGCACCACCTAACTGTTTACAGGTCATTGTTTTCATTTATTGAGGTATTTTATTTTTCAATGTACAACTTTTTAAATAATTGATAACAAGTCTTAGGCTTTAAGTACTTCTATTGCATATCAACTATATTTTAGTTAGGTTTGTTATTTACCTACAAATTTTACTTCCATGAATATCTTCTTGAAAACAATTGTATTTGGTTTATTTTTTATTTCTAGTCCAATTTTTGCCCAAAGTGGAAAAACACCTGCTCCAGCGAAAAACGGAATGGTTGTAACTAGTCATTATTTAGCATCTGAAGTTGGTAGTGATATTCTTAAAAAAGGTGGGAATGCCATTGACGCTACTGTAGCTACAGCTTTTGCTTTGGCAGTCACGTTGCCATCTGCGGGTAATATTGGTGGTGGTGGATTTTTAGTTTATTATGGAGATGATGGAAATAAAACAACGTTTAATTTTAGGGAAAAAGCTCCATTGGCTGCGTCAGAATCTATGTTTTTAGGAAAAGATGGAAAAATAAAAAATAATTCAAATCATGATGGGTTGTTAGCGACAGGAGTACCAGGTACAGTTGCTGGTTTATATATGGCTCATCAAAAAATGGGAAAATTACCTTGGTCAGATTTGGTGGCTCCTGCTGTTAAATTAGCTGAAGAGGGTTATCCGGCAAGTTATCGAAATGAATGGTTTGTTAACTTTATTGCAAAAAATAATTCTAAATACCCTTCAACTGCTAAAGCATTTTTAAAACCTGATAATACACCATATAAACCTGGTGAAATTTTTAAACAACCAGAATTAGCAGAAACTTTAAAAAGAATTCAGAAAAAAGGAGCAGATGGTTTTTATAAAGGCAAAACAGCAAAGTTAATTGCTGATTTTATGAAGAAAAACGGAGGGGTTATAACTGAAAAAGATTTAGCCAAATACCAAGCACAGGAATTAACACCTGTTTTGGGAACCTATAGAGGATATGAAATTGTAGGTATGCCACCACCAAGTTCTGGAGGAATTGCTTTGATTGAAATGTTGAATATATTGGAAGGTTACAATTTGAGCGAAATGGGTCATAACTCAGCAGCTTCTCTGCATGTGATAACAGAGGCGATGCGAAGAGCTTTTTCTGATAGAGCTGAGTTTGTAGGAGATTCAGATTTTAATCCTGATTTGCCAATCGATAAGTTGTTATCAAAAGAGCATGCTAATAATTTAAGATCTAGTATTGACTTACAGACGGCTTCATTAAGTGACTCCGCACATTTTAATGCAAAACATTTAGTGGCTGAAAGTCCTGAAACTACCCATATTTCTGTGGTTGATAAACAAGGTAATGCCGTTTCTATGACATATACATTAGAGAATAGTTATGGTAATAAATATGTAGTAGCAGGTGCTGGTTTTTTATTAAACAATGAAATGGGTGATTTCAATCCTATTCCTGGTTATACAAATTCCAAAGGCTTAATTGGTACTAAGCCAAATTTAGTGCAGCCTGAAAAAAGAATGTTATCGAGTATGACACCTTCTATTGTTGCTAAGAATGGTAAACCTGTAATTGTAATTGGTAGTCCCGGAGGAAGAACCATTATTAACACCGTTTTACAAGTTATTTTAAATGTTATTGATTTTGATATGAATATTGCTCAAGCAATAGAATCACCAAGAATTCATCATCAATGGTTTCCGAATAAAACTTCTTTTGAAAAATTTGGTATTTCACCAGATACGCAAAAATTATATGAGGCATTGGGGCATGAAGTGTACTTTAGAAATATGCAAGGACAAGCCATGGGGATAAGCATAGATCATAAAAATAGTACAGTTTATGGTGCTGCAGACTCTAGAAGTTTTGATGCTAGAGCTGTTGGTTACTAATGCAATAGATTAAGCTATTCTCTTTTATTTTTTTTATCTCTTTTAGCTTGCTTCTTTTCTTTTGCACTTAAAAGAGGTTCTTTTTTTATATTTTTCTTTGAATCTTGTGATTTTGCCATGATATTTTTTTTAAAATAATTAGTTATATTTTTATGTATCTTGAAGTTTGATTGAGTTCTAATGAGCCACTAGCCAGTCTTCACCTAATCCAATCTCAACATCTAAAGGTACGGATAATTTATAAGCATTTTCCATTTCTTGTTTAATGATGGGTTTTATAATTTCTAGTTCATCATTGTGTGCGTCAAAAACCAATTCATCATGAACTTGCAATAACATTTTACTTTTAAAATTTTCTTGTTGAAAACGTTTGTAAATAGAAATCATTGCCAATTTAATAATGTCAGCGGCACTTCCTTGGATAGGGGCATTTACAGCATTACGTTCCGCGGCTCCTCGAACAATAGCGTTACGAGAATTTATATCTTTTAAATATCGACGTCTACCTAACACGGTTTCCACATAACCATTTTCTCTTGCAAAATGAATTTGACCATCCATATAACTGCGTAATTTTGGATAGGTTTCATAATAGGTATCAATCAATTCTTTAGCTTCGCTCCGTGATAGTGAGGTTTGATTACTCAAGCCAAATGCAGAAACCCCATATATAATTCCGAAATTTACTGTTTTGGCATTGCCACGTTGTTCACGAGTGACTTCACTAATTGGTACATTAAAAACTTTAGCGGCAGTAGAAGCATGGATATCTTCTTTGTTTTTAAATGCATTTATCATGTTATCCTCTTTACTTAATGCAGCAATAATTCGCAATTCAATTTGAGAATAATCCGCTGCCAACAACGTATAATTTTTATCTCTTGGAATAAACGCTTTACGCACTTGTCTTCCGCGTTCTGTTCGAATTGGAATATTCTGTAAATTCGGATTGTTAGAACTCAATCTACCCGTAGCGGCGACCGCTTGAGCATATACTGTGTGAATTCTATGTGTTTTAGGGTTTACCTCATTAGGTAACGCATCAACGTAGGTGCTTTGTAATTTTTTATATTGTCTAAATTCTTGAATATCTCTAATAATTTGATGGTCTTTTGCTAAAAAGGATAAGACATCTTCAGCAGTAGAGTATTGACCTGTTTTTGTCTTTTTTGGTTTGTCTACTAATTTAAGTTTGTCAAATAAAATAGGCCCCAATTGTTTTGGAGATGCTAAATTAAATTCTTCGCCTGCTTGCTCATAAATACTTTTTTCTAAACGTTCAATGTCTTTATTTAAAGCTACTGATAGTTCTTTTAGAAAACTAGTATTTATGTTAATTCCTTCAATTTCCATTGCAGAAAGCACTGCTACCAATGGCATTTCTACATCATTGAATAAATTGGTAAGGTTGCCGCCTTCTAATTCCTTAGTAAAATGTGTTTTAAGTTGTAATGTAATATCAGCATCTTCAACCGCATACTCCGTTTGTTTGTCCAATTCAACATCACGCATATTGCCTTGGTTTTTACCTTTTTTACCAATCAATTCTGTAATTGGAACGGGTTGATAGTTTAGATATGTTTCTGCTAGTATGTCCATACCGTGACGCATATCTGGGTTTATCAGATAATGTGCAATCATCGTATCAAATAATTTACCTTTTACGGGCATATTATAATTGGATAATACCTTAATGTCATATTTTAAATTGTGCCCTACTTTTTCAATAGATTCGTCCTCAAAAAATGGTCTAAACTCTTCTAATATTTCTACGGTCTCTTCTTGGTTTTCTGGAAAGTGAACATAAAAACCTTTGTGGTGTTCCCATGAAAAAGCAATGCCAATTAATTCTACTTCCAAAGATTTTAAACCTGTAGTTTCTGTATCAAAACAAACTGATTTTTGAGCTAGTAGTTGTTTTAATAATAATTTTCTTGAAAGAGGCGTATTTGCCAATTGGTAAAAATGGGTGGTGTTTTCAATGGAATTAAATCCATTAACTACCACTTTTGGTTCACTACTTCCCGTCCCTGGAGCTGCAAATAAGTCGAATTGAATATTGTCTGTTGGATTGTTTTTAGCTACTTCTTTTTTTGTTTGTATTTGAGGTTTTACTTCAGGGTTTTCATCTTTTGGGGCGAAAGTTTTTTCAAGATTAACCAATAATCTTCTAAATTCTAATTCTTCAAAAATTTCAGTGACTTTAGGTAAGTTGGGTTGGTCGAGTTCAAAATCTTTAGCATCAAATTCCACAGGAACATCTAGCATGATTGTTGCCAATTTTTTTGATAAAAGTCCAAGTTCAACGTTGGCCTCCACCTTTTCTTTCATCTTACCTTTAAGCTCGTGACTGTTTTCGAATAATCCTTCAATACTACCATAAGCAGCTAAGAATTTTTTGGCTGTTTTATCTCCCACGCCAGGTAAACCAGGAATATTGTCAATGGCATCACCTTTCATTGCCAAAAAGTCGATAACCTGTAATGGATCAGTAATTTCAAATTTTTCAAGTATCTCAGGTACACCCCAAGTCTCATAACCTCCCCCAAATCTCGGTCTATACATAAAAATATTCTCAGAAACCAATTGAGCAAAATCTTTATCGGGTGTAACCATAAAAGTTTGGTACCCCTCTTTCTCAGCTTTTTTAGCTAATGTGCCAATAACATCATCTGCTTCAAAGCCTTCTTTTACCATAATTGGAATGTGCATGGCTTTTAAAATTTCTTGTATGTAAGGCACCGCAATTTTTATAGCTTCAGGTGTTTCGTCTCTGTTGGCTTTATATTCCGCAAACATTTCCACACGATCTACACTACCACCTTTGTCAAAACACACCGCTAAGTGATCAGGGTTTTCTCTTTTTATTACATCTAGCAATGAATTCATAAATCCCATTATGGCTGAGGTGTCCATGCCTTTAGAGTTTATGATAGGGTTTTTTATAAAAGCGTAATAGCCTCTAAAGATTAGGGCAAAAGCATCGAGTAAGAATAAGCGTTTTTGTGCAGACATTGTTATATTTTCAAGTATGCTCAAATCTACAAAGATTGTTTAGACAAATAAAATATTTTATTTGCTAATAAAAAACCTCACATGTCTTAATGAACTGTGAGGTCTAATTTATTGTATGTATTTGGTTTAAATTATTTTTCTTCTTTAATAAAATAATCAGATTGGGTATTTGTGTTTTTACCATCCTGAAATTTGCTCATACTAAAGTTTTTATGGATAGAATAGGAGCCTGTTTCTCCTTTTTTGTTAACGGCAATATAACCTACTTGAAAGTTTTTATAATTGCTATTTGGTTTGGATACAATTCTTTTTATGGCTTCTTCGCAAGCTTCTTGTGGAGATTTACCTTGTCGCATTAATTCTACAACCAAAAAACTACCTACGGTTTTCATAACTTCTTCACCCAATCCCGTGGCAACGGCAGCACCAATTTCATTGTCAACAAATAATCCAGCCCCAATAATGGGTGAATCACCAACACGTCCCGCCATTTTATAAGCCAATCCGCTTGTGGTACATGCTCCACAAATGTCTCCATTCTTATCAACGGCCAGCATACCAATGGTATCGTGATTTTCAATATTAATAATTGGTTTATATTCTGATTTTACTTTCCACGCTTCCCATGCTTTTTTAGACGATTCAGTTAATAAATCTTCTTTTTTAAATCCACTTTCATAAGCAAATTGTTCCGCTCCTTTGCCAGCTAGCATCACATGAGGCGTATCTTCCATCACTTTTCTAGCAACTGAAATAGCATGTGTAATGTTTTGTAAATAGACAACTGATCCGCAATCACCTTTAGAGTTCATTATACAAGAATCTAAGGTAACATTACCATCTCTATCTGGTGAAGCTCCATTACCCACGGTAGTGTTATTTAAATCAGCTTCTTCAACTTTACATCCTTGTTCAACGGCGTCAAGAGCCGATTTTCCTTCTTGAAATGTTTCCCAAGCTTTGGTTGTGGCATTAGGAAAATTCCAAGTTGCAATTACCAAAGGTAAAGATGCTTTTACAGAGGTGGCTATTACTTTTTCATTTTCATTTTTTTCAGGTGCTTTGTCCGCACAGCTTGTCAACGAAGTACCTATGGCTAGTCCAACTCCACTTAAGGAAGCGTTTTTTATAAAATTTCTACGTTTCATATGTTTATTGATTGGTCATTATTTCGATTAAATCTTGCATTTCTAATTCCGTACTGCAATGCAGATAGGTTTTTTACAAACTATATTCTGTTACATTTTTATGTTTGCTGCGTGTATTTTTTAATCCATAAAATAAAATATATCCATAGCAACAAATAACAAATATTAATGCCGTTTTAAAACCAACATTATCAGTAAGTAATCCAAATAAAGGTGGAATAATAGCACCACCTACAATAGCTGTACAAAGTAAACCAGAAGCTTTTGGTTTTAATGGACCTAGACCGTCGATGGCTAAAGTAAATATCGTTGGGAACATTATAGAGTTAAATAATCCTACAGCTATAATTGTCCACATAGAAACTAGCCCTGTTGTACTCATTGAAATAACAATTAAAGTAACCGCAAGCGTTGCAAAAACACCCAATACTTTTCCTGGTTTCATTACAGTAGTTAAATATGATCCTACAAAACGGCCTACCATTGCACCTGTCCAATAGAACAATACAAAAATACCTAACAGTGCCTTGTCATCTGCACCATCCAATGATTTTTGGAAAAGGTTAGCAATAAAGTTTGCAGTATTCATCATTACCGAACTATCTCTTACCAATGGTACGAGGTTCATGTCTAAAAAATAATTGATTAAATAGCTACCAATTGCAACTTCTGCACCCACATAAAAGAAAATACCTAAAACACCCAACATTAAATTCTTTTGTTTAAAGGCTTGAGCATAGGTGCCTGTAGACTCTTCACTTATCAGTTTAGGTAGTTTTGCGAAAAAGAAAACAACGGCAATTAATCCTATGAAAATTGCCAAGCCTATAAATGGAGTTTGTACTGCCGAAGCTTCTGCAGTTAAATACGTTTCTTTTGCAGCACCAACTAATGAGCTAATTTCTTCTGGTGTTTTTATTTTGTCACTTAAGATGTATAATGCACCAATAATAGGAGCAATAGCTGTACCAACGGAGTTAAAGGCTTGTGATAAATTTAATCGACTTGAAGCACCATCTTCACTACCCAAGGCAGCTACATAAGGATTTGCTGCTACTTGTAACACCGTCATTCCACCTGCCAAAATAAAATAGGCCAACATAAAAATACTAAATTCACGATAGGATGCCGCAGGATAAAATAATAAACACCCAACAGCCATAGTTATTAATCCTAATATAATTCCGCGTTTATATCCAATTTTAGAAAGTATAAAACTGGCAGGAATAGACAATAAAAAGTAGGCTCCAAAAAATGCAAATTGCACCATACCTGCTTGGAAATAAGAAAGTGTAAACAATTCACGTAAGCGAGGAATTAAAGAATCAACTAATACGGTTATAAATCCCCAAAGGAAAAATAATACGGTTAATAATATAAAGGAACTGCGATATGACTTTTCTTGATTCATTAGTTGTATTTTTGAGTTGAATATTATTACTATTTAGTAGTGATTTTTATTAAAAAAAGCAAGATACTAAAAACAGTGATAACTTTGTTAGATTTTAGATTAACAACAGTAGATTAATGCTAAAAGGAAAAGGTAAAATAGTAAACCATGAAAATAGAGATTTGTGCAAATAGTTACCAATCTGCAGTAAATGCTGAAGCTTCTGGGGCTGATCGAATCGAATTGTGTTCGGAATTGGCAATTGGTGGTATTACTCCATCTTTTGGATTGATAAAAAAGATAAAACAAGATTTAAGGATTCCTGTGCATGTTTTAATTCGTCCAAGAAGTGGTGATTTTACATATTCTAATGCTGATTTTGAAGTTATGAAGCAAGATGTTATGTTCTGTAAAAACCTTGGATGTGAAGGTGTAGTTTCAGGTGTTTTAAATGCAGATAATACAATTGATTTAGAAAGAACAAAAGAGCTGATTGAGTTGGCAATGCCTATGTCTTTTACTTTTCATAGAGCCTTTGATTGGGTGGTTAATCCACTTAAGAGTTTGGATGAGTTGAAGGAAATTGGAGTTAAAAGAATTTTAACTTCAGGACAAGAAAATCAAGCTGTAAAAGGAATTGAATTATTGAAAAAACTTAAGGATAGGGCGGGTGTATTTATTGAAATTATGCCTGGTGGTGGTGTGAACATAGATACTATTTTGGTATTTAAAAAGGCTGGTTTTAAACAAGTCCATTTTTCTGCAACATCATTATATAGTACCCAAAAGAAAGTTAATGTTACTATGAATAGCGACCGTTTTTTTGATGAAACATTAGTGGCAATTTCTGACTCAGAGAAAATTATCAATATGATTAATTTGGTTAAATAAATGCTAAAAAAGATATTTATCGATGGCTTTGATTTAGTTTTGTTACCTATGCAAATGTGGTTAAGTTTTCTATGATTTACTGATTATCGATTTATATACACTTTAATCATTTATTTCGAAGTCTAAGATGTGGTCATTTAAATCATTTTATTAAACAAATTTCGCCTTCGTTATATCGTATTTAGTTTGTCAATAATCAGTGGTTATCGTAGAAATAGTTGTTATTACCTTAAAAGGTTAAAAAATAATCTAAAAATGTTATATTTGTATAACTAACCTATTAACTCGTAGTTGATTGTTTAATATTTAATACTATATTTTATGGCAAAATTTGGTGAGTTAATCAGTTCAAGTATTCCTACTTTAATTGATTTTTACGCGGATTGGAATGAAAATAACAATACTTTCCATAAAGTGTTAAGAGATGTTGCTGCAGCTTTAGGAGATAAAGCCAAGGTCATAAAGATAGATATTGATAAAAACGAAATCTTAGCAAACGCATTACGTATAAAAGGTAACCCAACATTTATCATTTACAAGAATGGTGAAATGAAATGGCGTCAATCTGGAGAACAAGATGCAAATACCTTAATAAGTCTGGTAGAGCAATACGTTTAATAGTGCCAAAGTATATTAATTTTTAGACCTTGTTATGCTACTAAAGAGTAGGAGGAGTCTCAAAATTATTTATGATAAATGGCTAATTAGCTTATCCTTTTAAATACGAATCCTTTCTCACTAAAATATTCCAATACTTTCGGAAGTACTATTTGTAGCCTTTCAAAAGCTTTTACGCTATCATGAAACACAATAATGTCGCCTTGCTCTGTGTTTTTAATTACATTGTTTAAGCATTGATTAGGAGTAGTAGACGTATCGAAATCCCAACTTAAAATAGACCACATTACTATGTTGTACCCTTTCTCTAAGAGAAGTTTTGTTTGAGATCTTTTTATTTTACCGTAAGGAGGACGAAAAAGTTTGGAGTTATTCGATTTAAGGTTTAGCTCCTCAATAGTTCTATCTGTTTTTAGAGCCGAATTTAAATAGTCTTCATTCTTGGTTTTCCAACCTTTCTCATGGCTGAAGGTATGGTTGCCAACTGAATGTCCTGCGTTGATGATGTTCTCAAATATGGTTGGATTCTTTTGAATGTTATTGCCAATACAGAAAAATGTGGCTTTTGCATCAAATTGTTCTAACATATTTAAAACCCAATCTGTTATTTCAGGAGTGGGGCCATCATCAAAAGTGAGGAAAATTTCTTTCCTAGAATTAGAAAAACCCCATATTTGTTTTGGGTATACTGACCTAATCCATTTTGGAATTTTTATAAAATAAGAGTTCATTTCAGTTAGAAAACGGATTAACGACTAGTATCTTTGTTTTGAAACAAATGGCAATCCGAGGAACGAGGAATCTCATTATTATTCGTGTGAAATTTAATAAGATTCTTCGCTCACTCTGAAAGACAATATCTTGATAAACGATTACAATTACTCAATTACACCTTCTAAAGAGCGTATTGAAGCGATATATCTTTTTTTAAGTTCTTCAGCAAATTCCTTGTCATTCTCATCAACAGTAGCAACGATGTTGTTATACATCATTAATGTACCTTCAATATCATCATAATGTTGTGAGACACCATAATTGTCTAACCCACTATAAAATTCAATTCTATCTTGAAAAATATCAACTAAGGTATTGGCAACATTTTTTGCTTTTTCTTTATTTCCAATTTGGTAATAAGCATCTGGGTAACCTAATACAAGTCCAAAATGACCATATCGTTTTATGGGCATTTTTTCAATAGAAAGGTCTAATATTTCTTCTGCTTTTTCTCTATTACCTTCTTTAATAAAGGCTTCTGCCAATCGTATTAAACTATTTCTAAAGGTAATGCCATTTTTACGTGTTTCTACATCTACGTAAATGTCACCATTGCTGTTTCTCCAATCCCATTTTTTTACATTATTGTACATGGTTTCAGTGTCTATTCTACCTAGATCCAACACACTTTTTGGACGTCCGTTCGAACTTTTACTTGGTGTTAATATTGGAACAAATTTATAAGCCAATCCATCTAATTGAAGATAATCTTTAAGCCAAATATATTCGTCATCAGCATTGGCACCACCGGTGAAATAAATAGGTCTAGTCCAATCGTTATGAGCCAAAATATCTAACATTAGAATACGATGTTTCTGTAAACCTAGCTTGTCAACTTCAATATCTATATAAGGTGCTATTTTATCTGCATCTTTTTGGGGTACAATATTGTTTCTAAGTACTGCTGCTTTGTCAATTGGAATCCTGATTTTATTAGTGGGATAGTATTTTTCAGGTATACCATCTTCATCTAAATCTAAATAGGTTCTAGAATCTTTACTAGCTATCCAATTCATAAAAGCCTTAATATCCATAACGGTATCTTTAAATGCAGGATTAGCAATGTGATATGCTACATCTAAAGAGCCTGTTTTATAATCGTCATGAACTAATTGTCCAGGAATAGGATCAGCCAAATACGTTTTTCTTTTTTGTTGATCGATATACCAATCGGTTGCAAATAAACTGGTATTGACTAATTTAATGTCTGTTCTGTAATTTTCAACTTCTTGCATATACCAGAGAGGGAACGTATCATTATCACCAATGGTAAACATAATGGCATTTTCTTGAGCTGAATCTAAATAAGCTTTTGCATTATTTCTTGTAGCATATCTGCCTGAACGGTCGTGGTCGTCCCAGTTTTGCGATGCCATTAAAGTAGGAACAGCTAATAAGCAAATAACGGATGTGGCAATTGCGAGTGTTTTCGGATTTATTTTGTCTTTAAGTTGCTGGTAAATGGCGAGTACGCCAAAACCTATCCACATAGCGAATACATAAAAAGAGCCCACCACGGCATAATCACGTTCACGCGGTTCAAAAGGCTTTGGGTTGGTGTAAAATATAATTGCCAATCCTGTAAATGCAAAAAACAAAAAGAGGACATAGAAATTCTTTTTATCGTATTTAATATGAAATAGGAGTCCGATTAAACCTAAAATTAGTGGAAAAAAGTAATAGGTGTTTCTACCTTTGTTTTCTTTAACCTCTGCTGGTAAATTATGCTGAGAACCCAGTCGCATTTCGTCAATAAAAGTAACGCCACTTAGCCAATTTCCATGATTGTCTAGATTTCCTTGAATATCATCTTGCCTACCAGCAAAGTTCCACATAAAATACCTGCCGTACATATAGCCAAATTGAAAGTCAATCATAAAACCTAAATTCTCACCAAAAGTAGGTCTTCGTTTACTGTTGGCGGGTATGCCTGCAATCGCTTTGTAATTAGCAACAACTCCAGGATTTGGGTCAACCATACGTGGTATAAAACCCTTGTTTTTATCTGTATAATTTGGTCGGGCATCTTTATAGCGGTTTACAATAACATATTTACCCGCTTTTTCGTCCTTTTCATATTTTGGTTTATCATCACGATAAGGATCATTCGGATCTTGTTGACGTGTTTCAGAATAATAAGAATCGTAAAAAATACTGGCATCACCATATTGTTCACGGTTATAATAGGCTAGTAATTCTCTAGCACTTGATGGATTGTTTTCGTTAATAGTTGTGTTTGCGTTGGCACGAATTGGTAGCATTACCCATGAAGAAAAACCAATCATAATAAAGAGTAAACATAAAATGATGAGGTTAGCGTGTATCAAATTTTTCTTTCGCGTATGACGAATTGCAAAATAAAATACGGCAATTACAATGAGTCCAGCAATTATACTTCCTGAATTAAAAGGCATTCCCATACTGTTTACAAAAAACAGTTCTGAGGCACTAAAAAATGCGAGCGTGTAAGGGAATAAAAATTTAAAAACAAAAGCCAGTACCAAAATGGAAACTATATTGGCAATGATGAATTTTTTAGAGGTAATATTTTCATACCTTTTATAAAAATAAATAAATACTATAGAAGGAATTACCAATAATGAAAGTATGTGCACGCCAAATGATAAACCTACTACAAATGCAATAATAAGCAGCCATTTGTGACCTCTAGGTTTATCCATTTCAGCTTCCCATCGTAAACCTAACCAAAATAATAGAGCCATTAAAAATGAAGACATGGCATAAACTTCTGCTTCAACTGCACTAAACCAAAAACTATCAGAAAACGTATATGCTAATGCCCCGACCAGTCCACTACCTAAAATAGCAATGGCGTTACTTTGGTTAATCGTATCATTATTTTTTAAAATAATTTTTTTAGCTAAAATAGTGATGGTCCAGAATAAAAAGAGAATCGTAAAAGCACTAGACAACGCGGACATAAAGTTAGACATCATCGCTATGTTCTCAGGATCTGTAGTAAACATTGCAAAAAATGCACCGAGCATTTGAAATAAGGGTGCTCCAGGGGGGTGTCCAACTTCTAATTTAACAGCGGTAGAGATATATTCACCAACATCCCAATAACTAACTGTTGGTTCTAAAGTAAGTGTGTAGGTTAATAATGCTATTGCAAATGTTACCCAGCCTAAAATATTATTCCACTTTTTAAAATTGAAAGACATCATCTATGATTAGTTATTTGTGGGCGAATTTACTAAATTATTATTGATATTCTTTTGAGATGGACTGATGTTAAGAAAGAATTGATATTAAAAATATGTTAAAAAGGCATGTTTGTTTTAGTATTTGAATCTAGACGTTATACATCGTATAAGGAAGTAAAGAATTTTTGATGCAAAATTTCTTAAAAAAAACTTGTCAATTTAAAAGTTTGGTTTAAATTTGCACCTGCTTTTAAAGAAGCAAATAGAATTTTGTCCCATGGTGTAATTGGTAACACACCGGTTTTTGGTACCGACATTCAAGGTTCGAGTCCTTGTGGGACAACAGAAAACTCTCTTAATCTTTTGATTTTGAGGGTTTTATTTTTTACGAGGGGGATGAATAGGGGTGTGTTATTTTTAATTATAAGTAAACAACTCTCTAAATTTATAGAAAATTCTAGCCGCAACACTTAAATCTTCAGTAATAATCTCTGCATTGCCCAATAGTTCTTGATTGAAAATAAATGTCTTATTGTATGAAGTTTTGGTGCCATTAGGCAAAGAAATATAAACCACATAATTGCCTTCATCATCTGGAGAAATTGAAAAATTAGTTACTTTTCCAATTAACATTCCGTATTGTTGGTAAGGATAATTGTCCAGTTTTATAAATACCTTTTGTCCAATAACCACTTTACCCGCATTTTGGGACGGTATAACCAACTTTCCAACTAGACTGGAAGTATTTGTAGGGAGAATTGAAAAAGCAATGTCACCGGCGTTTACAAATTGATTTTCACCCCAAAAGTTTTGAAAACTGATAACACCATTTATAGACGATTTTAGTACATATTTATATTCCCAATCTCGGATAGCTTCTTTTAAGGTATTATAATTTTGAGTCAAGTTTTTTAGAAAGTTCGTTTTATCTTCTTGTTCATTAATTCTGGTTGTTTTTAAATTACTACTGGCCGATGAAATTGCTTCTCGCATTTGAGAAATAGAAATTGCCATTGCACTTGTGTTTTTTTGCAGTTGGAGGAATGACAATTGATGTGTTTCAAATTCTAACCTTGAAATCACACCTTTTTCAAAAAGTTGTTTTTGTCGTTCAAAATCAGTCTTTTTTAATTCAACTTCTTGCTCCAATAATTCTTTTTGATTAATTTGACTTTGTAAACGGACTCTAATTTCGGCAAGTGAAACTCTATTGCCTCGTAGTTGATTATTGTACGGATCAAGGTCATTTAATAAAGTGAAGTCTGTATAGCTTTTTTCAAAATTGATGAGTGCAATACTTATTTCACCTAACATCAACCGCGATGTTTTGTCAAAGGGGAAATTGAAACTTTTAGGGTTGAATTGTAAAGTGTCTATAATATGTTTTAAAACATAAACATCTTTATAATTTGCAGTATTTCTGATAATTGCCAATTTTTCATTGGCTTTTACGGTATCTCTATTTTTTATGAATAATTTTTCTAGTTGTCCCGAATATCTGGCAACTACTCTCTCAGTGGGTTGTTCCGTAGTAACCAATATTTTTGCAGTAACAAAATCGGGATATTTAATGATAAATGCCAATGTTAAAATGATAAGTGTAAACATAAAAATTAAGCTTATGCCCCAACGTACAATCCAGGCAGGTGGATTCGTTAGAATCTCCTGAACTTCTTCAGAGCGTAACTCCAAATTGTCTATTTTCTTTTTATCTGGCATTATTTATCTGAACTTAACTTTTCCAATTCTAATTGATTTTTTACCAAGTTATAATAGGCTCCTTTTTTAGAGAGCAATTCTTGATGATTGCCAGATTCTTTAATCTTGCCTTCATCCATTACCACAATTTGGTCCGCATGTTTCACGGTGCTTAATCTATGGGCAATCACAATTACTGTTTTATCTTTAAAAAACGTATTCAAATTCTCCATTATAATGCGTTCATTCTTGGCGTCTAAAGCCGATGTAGCTTCGTCAAAAAACAGCAAATTGGGATTCTTATACACCGCCCTTGCAATAAACAAACGCTGTTTTTGGCCAGTGGAAACCCCAATACCTTCGTTTCCTATTTTAGTATTGAACCCTAAAGGCAATGATTGTATAAAATCATAAATATTGGCAGTTTTTACCGCTGTCAATAAACGTTCTTGGTCTATAGTATCTTCACCAACAGCAATATTATAGGCAATGGTATCATTAAAAACATATCCTTCTTGCATTACTACGCCACAATTGGCTCGCCATGCCTTATGTGAAATAGCACTTAAAAAATGATCTCCATAGGTAATGATTCCTTTGCTAGGTTCATAAAACTTAAGAAGTATTTTCATTAATGTGGTTTTACCACTGCCACTTGGCCCAACGATTGCGGTAATTTTATTGGCAGGGATGTTCATACTCAAATCCTTGATGACATTTTCGTCACTCCCTATATATCGAAACGAAATATCGTTGATAGCGATATGCTGATTAACTTTAATTTGGCTTACTAATTGTTTTTCCTTGCTTTCTTCATCTTCTTTATCGTGTATCTCACCCAGACGTTCTAAGCTGATTTTAGCATCTTGTGTGGCTTGTATGAACCCAACCAATTGTGTTATTGGACCATTTAGCTGACCAATGATGTATTGAATGGAAAGCATCATCCCTAAGGTAATAGAACCTTCTATGACCAAAATAGCCGAAGTAAAGGTTATAAAGATATTTTTTACCTCATTTATAAAAGAAGAACCTACGCTTTGGGTTTGCTCCAAAGCTAAGCTTTGCATGGAAACTTTAAACAAACGTGCTTGTACAAATTCCCAACCCCAACGTTTTTGTTTTTCGGCATTGTTCATTTTAATTTCTTGCATCCCGTTTACCAGTTCAATTACGGTACTTTGTTCTTGACTAAGTTGTGAAAAACGTTTATGGTCCAATTCTTTTCTTCTTTTTAAAAAAAATAAAATCCAAATAACATAAATAATACTACCAACAGCAAAAATTAAAAAAATAGAGAGATTATAATAAATAAGTACCCCTCCAAAGACCACTAAGTTCATCATTGAAAACAAAGTACTTAAGGTTGAACCCGTCAACAATTTTTCTATTCGATTGTGGTCATTGATACGCTGCATAATATCTCCAGTCATTCTGGTATCAAAATAGGCAATGGGTAGGTTCATTAATTTGATAAAAAAGTCTGAAACCAAAGAAATATTTATGCGTGTACTTAAATGCAACAAGATCCAACTTCTAAAAATATCCACACTAGTTCGCCCAACAAATAGCATTAATTGTGCGATAAGAATTACATAAATAAAATTAATGTCTTGGTTTTGTATACCTACATCAACAATACTTTGAGTCAAAAAAGGAAAAATAAGTTGTAATAAACTACCTACCAACAAACCTATTAGTAATTGTACCAAAAGGTTTTTATACTTAAATAAATATTGGAACAAGAATTTAAATGACTTTTTGTCGGTTTTATCCCAATCTAACTCTCTAAATTTTGGTGTAATTTCAAGCAGGAGAGCAATGCCTTCTTTGGTGTCTTCTTTGGCATTATTACCAATCCAATGTGCTAAAAATTCATCTTTTGTATAAGAAATTAATCCATAACCTGGGTCAGAAATATAAATAATTTCTTTTTTAATTTTGTAAACCACCACATAGTGATTTTTGTTCCAATGCACAATTAGTGGCAATGGTGCTTCTATTAGTTTTTTAAAATCTATTTTAACACCTATTGATTTAAAGCCAATACCTTCAGCCGCATCACTTAGCTTTAATAAATTGCTACCTTCTCTGGTGGTTTCAGAAAGCTCTCTAATTTCTTGTAAAGTAATTAGTTTACTATAATGTTTGGCAATGATACGCAAACAAGTAGGTCCACAATCTTTGGAATCGGGTTGTTTGTAGAATGGAAATTTTTTCCTTTTTGATGACATAAAAACTTATTTTATCAAACGAACATTTCCATTTATGTGTATCGCATCGAATTGATTATTATCCTTTAATTTATATCTCAAATTTGGTATAAACGGAGTAAAGAAACTGTCTTTAAATAAAATAGACTTGAAGATTTTTGGTTGCTTATTTTGACCTATAGAATTATGAGTTTCAAATTCAGAATTATAAACTACTTTTACTTTGCTCTGTATGAGGGCTTGCTTTCTTAAATCCATTATTTTTAGTTTGAACTGTCGTGAAAGAAAAAAATCTATTTTAAATAATGATTTTTTTAAGTTTGGTACTATTTTATTATAAATAGTATTTTTAAATAATCCATTAAATGAACTTAAATTGGCTTTCCTTACTAAAAATTTGTCAATGTAGAATTTATCAGGAACACGTTTCCATGCTTTTTTCCTAGTATATTTATTTCCCTTAAAGAGGATAAGATGATGTAATAAAATTTCAAATTCATGTTTAAAAGACAGAAAGCCTTTATCCCATTTTAGTTGACCTGGCATACCCTCTATAACTAAAAAATCAAAATGAGCTTTTAAATTATTCATTTGTTCCTCTTTCTTTATTACATAATGCATACTCTCAACCTCACATTCTATGTCAAAAATATCCCCACCATACTGCAGAAATTCATGCTTAAAGTTGCATTCATCGAAACAATAATGAATATCCGAAGTCAACACTTTTTTGTAGTCTTTACTTTTCTTGAAAAGATTATTGATTTCATTATTATTTTTAAATAACATAAACGATCCAGTAGGATAATCGTTTCGTACAGAGATTACTTCGTAATTATTTAACAACTCCTCGGTAATAAATTCACGTATTCTTCCGAAGATAATATCTATATCCGTCATTCCCCAAAATTCATATTCGTTAACAAATTCTGAAAAAATTATACCATAAGCAGGTTTAAAATCACATAATTTATATGCTTTCTCAACATTTACCTCAAATTTGAGTTTTTCAGTTGCCAATGCATTAAAATTTCGCAATGTAAATGGAACAATTTCTACATTTTTAGGCAAGTTATATTCTGTTATATCATCTGAAAAAATAATAAAATCCACACTAGCGTTATAACTGCAAGATTTTAAAAATAAATTAAAATACCATGGGAATTTACCGAAGTAACAATTAATTAGTAAGATGTTTTTCATGTAACAATAATTATCGATCTTTAAATTCAAAACTTTTTAATCTATTCTTTTGAATTAATATTATCAATTATCTTTTTTAAAGCAATGCTATCGGAGGGTCTAGGTGAATCTTCGGCGACCATAAGATTTTGTTTATCAAAAATAACATATCTAGGAATTGTTTTAACTTTTAAATAATAATTCAGTTCGCTTGCTTTAAAGTTTGGTATCAAGTACTGATTGGTTAATAAACCATATTCGGCTAATTTTTTAGATTTTTTTTTCCAAGCAGATACATCATTATCAATCGAAAAATAAACCCATTCTACATCGTTGCTAAGTTTCATTTTGTTGCGTATTATTTTTGTTTTAACAATTTCGTCAATACATGGAATACACCAACTTGCCCAGAAATCGATAATTTTAATTTTATGGTTAGATTTTTTAAAAACATCTTTTAAACTTATGGTATCACCTCGTATATTAATTAATTTGGTTTGCAAAAGGTCATCACTTAAAACAGTATTAATATTTTCTATACTGGAAATTAGGTTATCTATTTTTTCTTTATAGGATTTTTCTTTACTGAACTTTACATAATATTCTTCTATGGTGTCTTCAAGTAACTTCTTAGATTGATTGGTAATACCAAAACCATTTTTATAATAATCTATCAATAGTCTTGCAATCGCAAAAGTTTCAATGTCACTTATAAAATTTTCCTGAATAAACTTTTTTTCTTCTAAAAATTTTGATTGAGAATAATTAGTATACTCGGAATTTAAAAAATATTGCCTTAAAAAGGAAATCAGATTGTTTTTCCCATATGGACTATTCAATTGTTCTGATTTATTGAAGTCTTGTAATTCAATGTGGTCGAAATATTCTTGTAAATTGAAAAGCCCGTCTTTTTCGATGCTGTAATCCTTAGCAATTGTGGTTACAAGATTTTCTAAATTATTGAAATAAAACAATCCATCTTGAAAAGGAATGCTTCTTGGTCCCATTAAATTCCATAAATATTCCTGTTGTAATTCACCTCCAACTATTGTTTCAAAATCATCAGACACATTATTTTCGGCAACATAAGTCTTTAGAAATTGTTGTCGTTTTAAAAAATTCGCTTTACATCTTTTTTTATATTCAAATATATCACCTTTATATCCGATTTTGGCCCAATCAGTATCAGTAGAATCAAGTTGATTATAAAAATTATAGTTGGCGGCATTTTTACCAATAAACTCTATGGTGCTATTTTTAATTTTAAACAATACACTATCACCAGGACTTACTAAAATTTTTGTCCTATAACTATTATAATTTCCAATTCCAGAATATCTTAAAATATGAGATTTATAGATTGAATCGATTGCAAAGGTTAAAGTGTCGTTCTCAATAGATTTTGAATAAAAATCACCTGTGTTAGGCATTATATTGAAATCTGTAATTGCCGTATGTTCCAAGACCCTAGAATCATCGGAGACTACTTTAATTATTGTACTTTTAACTGATTTAAGTTTAACATTTTTTACAACTAATACTTTATCAGTTTGTCTTGATTTTTTGGAGTTCTCACACGCAAGGGTTAAACCAATAATAACATATGTGAATACTAATATATATGATTTTGTTATTTTCATTTAATGAGGTTGCTCTGTTAATTCGATAATTAATATTACCTTGTAAAGGGCTTCAATTTTGAAACCTTTAAAATTTCTAATCTCAAAATTGACTAAATGTCCTTTTAACAAATTGTTAAGCGTTAAAACTAGTTTATTTTATTAAAACAGTGATGGTATTTTTTTAATGCCATCACCGTTTTCACATAAAGCTTTAAGTACACTAACCTGCTGAAACACATACTCCAGTCCACTGTCCATAACCAATGCAGGCACCACGACATGTCCAATAACTACAAGTCATAGCCGGTTGATTGTCACCTATTGAACAGCCACAGTACCAGTTACCATAACCGCCACCACTGCCGCTTCCGCCAGTAACAAGTTTCATTTCGTCTCTACTAAGCAATTCTTTTGCTAGTTTTAAACTTAATTTTTTCATAATTTATAGAATTATAAATTTATAGTTAGCCCTGAACAATTAAAGACCATCAAGGTTTTGGTCTGCCTTTCGCAAAAAGGAAATTGTTTGTTGCCCCGAATACTCGGGCTTTTTAATTTTTAAATTAAGACTTCTTTTAAATCTTCTATTGTATATTCTTTCGGTAATTCATATCCGTTAATAAATAGTGTTGGGGTGTGGGTAATTTTTTCTACTTTACACCATTCATTCATGGCATCAATTTTAGCATTTTGATCTAACAATTCCCCATTCATAGGATAACATTTTGCAAATGTGTCATAATCCTTTTCTTTCGCCATGTACCATTTGTCTAATGCCTTTTCTATTTTTTTTTTATTTTTTGTGTCAATCGCTAAAAAATGCCTAACAGGTTTGGCTCTTCTATCTTTTTCCTTATTTGTTGCCGTAAACAACACCTGCAAATTAATACTACCCACAGTTAATAACTCTTCTAAAATTGGATGTGCTTTTGCACATGGTCCGCAATACGGGTCGCATACTTTTATGATATTATATTTTGCGTTATCATTAGTAATTGTAATCCCCAACCCTTCTGTGCTACTTGTAATTTTATTAGATTTTAACAATAGGCTTTCCAAGACAAACGGGTTACTTTTTATTTTTTTCAGTCCACATTTAAAAACATTGGTCTCTTTTTGTTGTTCTATTAATGGTTTTATTATTTTCCATGTCAATATTGGCATTAAAAACAAGGCAACATATATTGGTAGTGTTTCCAATGCCATAATTGTTTTATAAAAACCTCCAGCAAAAGCAATGGCAATTTCAGCGATTATTACCGTCTGTATAATAATACAAAATTTACACCATTGTTTAATAACAGCTGCTTGATAATAAATAGAAATAACAATTACAGGAAAGGTTGTAATACTAGTAATCGCCAACAAACTCATTGCAGTAGTGGAAAAGTTATACAACACAAAATACGTAAAAGTTGCTAAGAAATAAGAGAACCCAAGTAACCCCAAACTTAAATTGCCATCAAATAACGATGCGTATTTTGATTTTAAGACTGCATTACAATTAATTTTTTTACCTCCAGTACAAAAACTTTGTAAGGTTGGGTTGTTTTGGTCAATATCAAACCACAATAAAAAGATTCCGGCAGTAAGTCCTATTAATTTTAATATGAAGTATAATATAGTGTAAGTGGTCAAGGTAACATTACCTATTACATCTGATTTTGTAAAGTTAATACTAATCCAAAGTGCTAATAAAATTGCTGACACACCAATTAATGTATTTATAAATCTTTTATTTGCTAACTTTTTCCCAATATCAATTTCTTTTGATGCTGCATTGGTTTCAGCCATAAGACAAACGCCTGTCCATATTTTTAAAAATTCTTCTTTTGACGCTTCATGTAGTTTATTTTTATCATCAAAATATGACACTCTCGATTTTGTTATTTTATTTAAAGTGTAAAACAATGTTGTTCCATGTAAAGATACTTGCACAATACATGGCGTTGTCAGTTCATCAAATTTGTGTCTAGTTATTTTTATGGCTAAACTCTCAATATTGTATTTACTTAAGGTATCTGAAACAGACAATAGGCTCGGATGATCGGGGTGTCCTAAAATACTGTCTTTTAAGTAAGCATTAGTATACCTTACTTTAAGTAATTTTAGAAACTGTTTAGCAGAGTTAGTACAATTATCCATAATTTTAATAGTTATAATTTGAAATTAAAAAATTTCAATATTATTATATATATAAAACTATATACAATTAATTTAAAATTTAATGTTTTTCACGAACTATTAGTACGGCTTTCCCGTGTTTTAGTACTATTTTTTATATATAACTCACAAAAATCCATTTTCTTTTGCTTTAAGGACTAAATCCCTATCACAGTCTACTTTAAATATTTCTTTCAAATGGCGGAGCCTCTTTTCAATACTTCTTAATTCTAATGGGATGTATTTAGGCATGTTTTTCTTTTTAGTTGCATTAGACAACTCATATAATATTTTTAAATCAATGACATCAAGCTTTTCTGGTATTCGATTTCTCTTTCGGATTACTTCAGAAAGAGTGCTACAATAGTGGGTTTCACCGTTTATAATTTTCACAATTACTTTTTGAAGCACTCTATAATCTGTTTTTGAATTTTTTATCAAAAATCCTTCGGGATTAACATTTTTAAATATGGAATTTATCCTAAAACTATCACTATACGAAGTAAAAACAATAATTTTAATTTTTGGACTGTGGCTCCTTATCCAAGTGCCTAATTCTTCACCTGACCTTCGAACACCATCATTTGATATTCCAAGGCTAATATCAAGAATCACAACATCAAAGAACCCTTTGCTTTTGACTTCTTCAATTTTAGTTACCCCACTCTCATAATCTAATGCTTGTTCAATATTAAAATTTAGCAAAGGTTCGTTTTGGGGTATTAAATTTAAAACTGCTTTAATCCCATCTGAAAGTAATAGATTGTCTTCAACTATCAATATATTGTAAGTGTATTCACGGATATGACTAGACATAGAATTATCAATTAAATTTAACGTTGAATAACAATTCCATGAAAATTATAATATATAGGATAACCATGGTTTTTATTATTGTGTTAAGCTATCTTAAAACTTGTACTGTGGTATGAAAACATGTGATCATAGTTTAGCGAAATGATAGATTTACTTTTTCGTAAGTTAAAACAAATAATCAAACAATTCAATGCATTCAACTAAAAAGGGGGGAAATCCCTTTTTTTATAGGGTGTTTTCCCCTGCTTATTAAAGAAAATTCGAACTGGGTTATTTCGAAAATGAATTAAATTAAAAGAATCTTCACCGAGATAAAGAATAAAACAAAGAACCAAAACATAAAATGACAAATATTATAAAAACAATCACCGCCCAATTAGGATAAACCTTGGCATTTTCAAGCAAATTTTCAAATCGATTATATGTTCGTTCTTGAGAATTTAAAACTGCCTTTATCTCACGCTGATGAATGTTCAATAAAGCCTTAAGTTCTCTAATGTCAATACTGACTTTTGCAGCATGCAGCTTATCGCTAACTTTTTCCAATTGCTCAATACTTTTTTCAAAAGAGTTGATTTCATTTACCAATAATTCTGTGATTTCTTCAATTTTTGCCATGTCGTTTTTATTTAGATACCCATTCCGAGGTCGATTACTTTTTTAATTACTGTCTTAGTTATTTTTAGAGCCAAGTTTGGGGTTAGTTCCACTGTCCTTCCCAATAATTTTACTTGATTGTTTTTCGCTTTGAAAAATTCAGCGTTAGGATTTTTGTTAAGTTCTTTGCCAATATTTAGTATTGACATTTTCCGATTGACCTCACTACCTTTTAAATTATGACCGTCAAATTCAAACCGGAAGCCTTGCAGTTTATTTTGATTGTTGATCGATGGAATTACTTTAACCCCATTGGTTTCCATCGCTTTGATATATTCGTCAAATGACTTCGGTCTAAATTGCTTCATACTTAAATCATGCCTTCTTTTTATTTCAGCCCTGATTTCCCTTTGATTGAATTCCTTTTCGAGCTGTACTTGTTTTACCGTTGTCAGCTTCATTTCTTCCGCAACCCTTTCTGCTGCCAGTTGGCTCTTTTTCCCAACAAAGCTGTCATTGTATGCTTTTCCGTTAAAATCAATCCTGTTGACATATAAATGGATATGCTTATGTTGTTTGTCTTGATGGACAAATGCAATCGCTTGCCGTTCCCCCAATTTCATTTGGTCCATAAATCTTTTGGTTATTTCATGTAAGTCTTTTGCTTGTAATTTTTTCCCATCGCTAATGGTAGGACTTATAATAAAAGACATTGTATTTTTTTTACAACGGGAATTCATATCCTGTATGGTTTTAAATTCTTTTGAAATCTCAGAAGGTTTATCACCAATTAAATGTTGCCTTAAAATAACTTCAGCACCTTTTTCTTGATTCCAACCGTAAGAGATGGAAGCACTGGTTTGTGATATGGATTTTCCTTTACCGATCACTTTTTGAAGTTGTTAAGATGTAACTTAATTTCATCAGCCAATTGATGCACTTTTTGGGTAAGGTTGGGATTCCGTTTTTTATACATATTGCCGATTGACTTGAAACTATTATGATAGTGTACCAGCATTTTATAAATGTCAATTTGTTCATCGGTCAGTCGTTCTATTGTTTTTTCTTCAAGTGCAACTTTCCGGATATATTCACTGAGTGTTAATCCACATTTTTTAGCTTTTACTTTTAAGAGTTTTTTCTCGAAATAGGAACACCTCAATTTGATAAAAACGCTTTTTGCCTTAAAAGACTTTTTTTTAACCCTGCGACCTTCGGAAGCAGGCAAGGTTGTTTTTGTGGCAACAAAAACACATCTTGCACTTCCCGCACCGCCAACACTTTCATCCAATTTTTTTAGTTCCATCTCCCATTCCAAACATTCGGAATCTTGTTTCAAATGGTCAGGTGGTATTACTATACTGTACTTATTTATCCCAATTTCTCTTTTAATTTTTTTTTCCATTTTCATAACATCTTTCTAAATAATTCCATCGATTAATTTTTCATTGAGATCTTTATAATTTAAATACACACAACTTTGGTCAATAACATTTTTATACTGGTCTAATAAGTATGTGGTTATTTTATTTCCATTGCTATCATTGTCCAGAAGCAACAATACTTTTTGATATTTCTTTAGAAGTTGGACTACCCCATTTATAAAGGCAATCGAGTTTAATACTATAATATCGGATTCATAAATTAACATCTTATCTAAAACAGCTAAGGATAACAAATCAAACATACCTTCAACAATTATCAGTTGTTTCTTACCTTTAGTTAGATAGGTGTATGATTTTGGGGAACTACAATTTTTAAAGAATTTATTTCTTAGTTCCCATCCACCTAAATGGTTTTCCAATCCAATTGCAAAAAACGTTTTCCCATGATTTCGATACCATACTTCAGAACAACAGCGTTTGGCTATCTCTAATGGAATCTGTCTTGATCTTAGATATTGAATTAAAGCAGGATGCTCAATTGTTTTTGTTCTGACAATGGTTATTTTAGTTTCCTTCTGTTGAATTGCTTTAGGCAGATCTGAAAAAAGGGTTTGCTGTTGAAAAGAAAAAAGAGGACTATCGTTACCTAAAAATTCCAATGCTTCTTTAACGGAATATTTTAACACCAATACAATAAGGTCAATTACATTTCCACCCATTCCATTTCCATGGTCGTACCATCGATTAATTAGTTTGGAAACTTTGAAAGAGGCTTGGGTTTCTGACCGTAGGACACTTAGAAACCAAGCTTCTTTCTCCGTCTCTTTTGTGGGAAAGTGCCCTAATGTTGCCAGCGTTTTTACGATGGAAATAGTACGGGCTATTTCACATGTTATTTTTTTTCTTTTCATGAGCATTTTTTTTGTTTTTATGATTTTCACTTACCTACTCGACTAATCCTTTATTCATAAGGGTTAAGGTCTTAGGTGAGTACTAAATTCGACTTACCTTTCTTACCTAAACAGGTAAGTTAGGTAGGTTCAGGTAAGACAATACTTATCAATCTTACCTAAGCACATCCCTTTATCCATAAGGTGTTTAGAACCTTTAGGTAAGATGGTAAGTGATTTTAAGTATTTATAGGAAATTCCAATTCCCATGGGCTATTTTTAAAAGTTGATTTTGCCAAATATCCATAAAGCTGTCTTTTAGAATGCTTCACTCTTTGAAAGTTAAAACCAGTAAAAGCTTTACCAACATTTACTTTGTTCAATCTTACGTTTAAACAAGATAATGAGACCATTACATCAGATGCCGTAACAAAATCTTCCATCTCGGTTGATTTTTCATAATACTTGGCAATTAGCTCTTGTTCTGTTGTAAGACTGGTGTATTTCTTGTTTCGTTCTTCATTTTCTTGAATATCCTTAATAGTTAGTTCGGGATTAAAATCTTTGTCTTTATACGCTAAATGATAGGCTTGTGTCCATACATTTTTGATGTCAACTTCTTTTGAATACGCAAAATCAATTTGATCCATTAGCTCAAAACACAACCAACGTACAGAACCCGTTTCATCATTTAGAAACGAAGACATATTGGTAGAACCCATAAAAGAGCATATTCTGGGTAAGGTGGTGTTCTTTCTATCATACGGAAGTCTTTCATTAATGAATGTTTTAGAGAAAAATGCTTTAAGGGCATTAACATCCTTTTTAGAGAGTACTGCCAATTCATCAAGATTGTAAAGAAAATTTCTACACAATTGAATTCTTGCATCTTTATCATTTCCGATATCTTCGGCCATGTATTCATTCAATTCAGGTGGGCATAAAAAGCGACACCAGGTCGATTTACCAGAGCTTTGACCTTTATGGCTGATAATAATGGCCTGTTTATTGAAATAATTTGGTTCAAATGCACATCGAATAGCTCGAACCAACCATTTCTTTAAATGATACAGAAAGGCTTGGTCATCATAGGTAGGCACATAGGAAGCTAATTTGGCAATATGGTCAAACCCATCCCATTTGGGTAGCCCATGAAAGTATTCTATAATAGGATTGTGTTTTTTGATGAGTTCTGACTTAATCAATATCTCAAGCTTAGCCGAACTGATATCAATCCCTGCTTTGGCCAACTCTATAATGAGAGAATTTACATTGAGATAATGCCATGATTTATTTCCTTTCAAAGAGATCTGAAAATCATGGGATATTTCATTATAAAATATATCATATTTTGAACATAGATATTCATAGGTATAATCGAAAATTGTTTTCTTTTTGGGATCTTTAACGAGATAAAGTCCATTGCTCTTTTTCATAAGACAAAACAATTATTTTCTTCTAGTTTTGACTAAAGCAGGATTATTACGAGCTTGTTGTAAGAGTTCTTTTTTAGAGTAAAAGATAGATCTTCCGATTTGATAATAGGGAACTAATTTTTTCTTTTTCCACTGAATAAGACATTGAACAGTAATTCCAAGTAGTTCTGCAGCTTCTCTTTGGGTTAAGCGGTCTTCTTCTGGATTGTTGTTGTTAGAAGTAATTAGCTCAGTTTTTCTGAGCCTATTTACTACCACTTCAATAGTTCTTTCGAGGTCTTTGTTAGTGAACCCGTATAAAATAACGTTCGACATAATTAATAGTTTTTAGATTTAACAGGGCTAAATTCTATTAAAATGCGTTCGATTAATTTAATATTCGAAAAAAATGGTGTTAATAAGCTTTAAATCAGGTGTATAAAAATATCGAAAACTAATAGTCATTTCGAGTTCTGATTAAAAAAGGTACGTAATGATGGCTCTTTTGAATATTTTTTATGAAAATCCTTTTCTGATGGAATACCTTGTATTGTAGAAACACTTTTATTGTAAAAAGCTGAATTTTCAATTTTCCCATGGGTATTTATTAGAAATTCAGAAATCTCAGTAAAGCTATTGCTCAGAACTTTACCTTTATAAAGAACCCAATAAAATTCAATATATCTATCTCTATTTATTTTAATTTCAGGAATGTGTTTTCTTACAGATAAAGTTCTGAATTTTTTTCTCCAATCACTAGTTTCAAAATGGTGGTAAACAAAAGACCTCATAAGTTTGATGTCTTCATTAAGTAATTTTTCTAATTCACTCGTAATATATGAATGAGAAAATCCATCATTCAGTTTGAGTTTTCTAGTTTGAGTTCGCTCAACATTATTTTGTGTATTTAAAGCTAAATCTTTGGTATTGCTACTTGTTGAATTTGCATTTTTTAATTCCTTCTTTAACGCAATAGTTTTTTTACTAAATCTTTTATATTTCGGAAATATTTCAAAAAATAACATCCTGAAACATAGTATAATTACCCAAGTTGTAGGAATCAGTAGTAATATTACTGAAATATTAATAGAAATTGGGTTATTTGAAGCATTTGATAAAACTCCAAAATAGTACCATTGAAAAAAGATTAATAGTAAAATATATAAACCAATATATAGCTTTAATTCAAAACGATTAATTTTTTTCTTGAAGTGATTAAATGCTAGGAGTAGCATAATAGTTTTACGCTCAAATATTTCCGTATATTTAAAAAACTTTTCCATATCTAAATTTTATTCCAAATATTCATTTCTTCTTTTTTGAAATCTTCTGCGATTTCGACATATTTTCTAAAAGATTTATCATCCTTGTGTCCTGTAATGTTTCTAACAATCATTTCTTTCATTCCCAATACGAGACTATTAGTTACAAATGTTTTTCTAGCAGTATGACTAGTAATTAATTGATATTTTGGTAAAATTTTATCAATTCTTCTGTTGCCTATATATCTAGTAATGTTAATTGATGTTGTTATACCAACAATTTCACAACACTCTTTAATATATTGATTGAATTTTTGGCCTGAAATTGCTGGTAAAGGTTGGTAGAGTGTGTCGCTATACTTTTCTAAAATCTCTTTTGCAAATTTGTTTAGTGGTATAGTATGGTCAATTGTTTTTGTTTTTTGAATATTTAGACGAATATGGTCATTAAAAACATTTGATTTTTTCAACTGTTTAAGGTCGCTAAATCGCAACCCAGTAAAACACCCAAAACAGTAAAAGTCTCTAACATGTTCGAGTCTTTTTGATTCAAATTTAAAATTGTACAATAACATTAACTCATCCATGGTAAGGTAAATGACCTCAATATCATTTTGTACGGTTTTGAACTTTTTGAATTCTAAATTTGAATGATAACCACGTTCAAAAGCCCAATTCATAAAAGTTTTTGTTCCGGTAATTAGTTTCCCAAAGTAATTGTTTAATGTATTTCTATTTCCAAATGCATAATCTCGAAACTTTTCATAGTATTCGATATTCAAACTATCAAACGTTACATGATAGCCAGTTTCATTTTGAAAATCTTTTATAAAATTTACTGTAGAAACATATTTTTTTGTAGTACCTATTGCTTTAGAGCTTCGGTTTGTTTCAATAAACTCATGATAAGAATCAAAAAAATCAGGTGCAATATTATTAGAGTTAAAAGTGTTGTTTTCTAACTTATTTAGAACATACTCTTTGCTTAATGTAATATTGTTTAATAAAGCAAACCTATAAATCAGTTTAACCTTTTCTTCAAGTTCATCTAATTCCTTGTTATATTCAATATGAAAATTATAGGATTCATTTTTTGGATTAGGTTTAATTCTTTGGTTTTTCCAGAATTTAATATTTGTTTTTACATTTTTTACATTGCGTCTTATGCGTTCTCCATCTAAAGTAATTAATAGTCTAATTGGTATTAAACCGTCTTTACTAATTTTGTCTTTACGTAAAATGAAAGAAGTGTTCATGTTTAATGAATTTTAACTTAATAGAATTTAACTCGTATTAATGTCAAAACTAAACAATTAAAAGGGGGGCAAAATAGGGGGATAAAATTTGATTTAATTTGATGCTATTTGATTAACCTGAATTAACGTTAGCTTATGACACTACTAATATAAGGAATAAATTTTAATTAAACTGGGTTAATTGAGTATGGTAGTCCTTGTGGGACAACAAAAACGTCTTTTAATCTATTGATTATTAGGCGTTTTTTTGTTTTATGTAATTTTTGTGACGTTTTTTATTTTTGTCATGCTTTCTGAATAGTTATTACTTCAATTTTATTTATTAAAATATAGAATTTAGGCCCGTTGAATCTTAAAAGACTAATTAATTGCTTTTTGGTTCAGTGAGTTCAAAAGTACCCTCGAGTTCACTATTCTTGTTTAATTGAAAAACACTATTCATAAAGGATTCGAATTTAATTTTATTAGACATTATGACTTCCTTTGCATCTAAATCAAACCAAATAATATTAAATTCTTTTTGTCCATCTATTGAAAGGTCATAAACTATTTAATTTCAACTTTTATCATAAAACAAATGTTCCTCATCTTGTTAACTTAAGTCCATAAATCTAAAAGATATTTATTTGGCCTTACATTATCAATAGACGCCTTTAGTTAGAAGTTTATGTTATTGTAACTTGTAAACTGATTCGTTCTCACAAAGTTATATTTAGTTTTCTAATCTAAGAATCCCAAAAGAATTAGGAACATGAAAGTTAGGTTTATCAGGGTTAGCTATTACCCAACTAATCCATTTTATTCCAGTTTTACCATCTTCTTTACTATAATATTCGCCTCTGTATAATCCAGCATTTAAAATTTCATCGTCTTGATAAATACCTAACTTCCTAAGCGAAGCCAAACTTATAGACCCTTCTACTGTATAACCTTCTTCATTTTGAGATGCTTTTAAAACGAAATCATCTTTTGGCCAACTCCAATCGATATCAATATTATTTTTAAAAAACTGTGCGTCAGAATCAAGACACCTTCCTAGAGCATCCATTTCTAAAGAAAAATAGGGTTTAGTTTCATCAGCTGCCTTAAAGAATATCTCAACTCTATCTGATTGTACAGCATCAAGTTCTCCAAGACCTCTTTCGGGTGTGATGATTTCGCTATCCTCTACATTGTACAAAAAATACAAATGTGTATCTGACCACAAAGCTTTAAATGCTGTAGCAGGTAGGTTTTTAGGTTGCCATGGGTATAAAAATGCGGTTAAAATATTGGCGTCTTCCCAAGCCTTATCAGATCCATTTCCAGTAACTATAATAGCATTATCTGTTTTCTTGACGAGATAAGTTTTGGTTTGTGAAGAACAAGACAAGCAGAACAGTAGAGCTAAAATCAATAGATATTTCATGAGTTTACATTTATTGTTTAAGGGGCATCCCGAAGCGTCGAGACTTTTCGCTATTCATCATTCCCTTCCGTGACTATACTCTTAACATGCTTGTTTTAAATGTTAAGATTTTGTTTTATTAATGTTTACCTGTTTTTCTATTCTCCCATCCACTTTTTCCATCATCAATAAAGATTTCATTGACCGTTCTAGAAACACGGTCATCTACCTCTTCAACTAAATGAATTCTTAATGGATTCTTTAATCTTTTCTGCCAGTATAAAACTGGACTATAGGGTTTATCTCCTTTTTCAATTTCATAGGTAAGATATGCCCATTTCTCGGCAAAGAAGTTTCCTTCTAAAACGGGGATTACTTGTTGCATATTTGATGATAAAAAACTTAAGGATAATGCACGAGCCCAATAAATCCAAGGTCCGCCAGTAATATACATATAAGGATTGAGCAATCGAGGTCTCGATTCTAATCCGGCATTTGAATAATTTAATTGTATGCCACTAAAACCAATTCCAGTTTCTTCATTATAAAAGGTAATCCATGGTGTGTCAGCTTCCATATTTATATCGGTAAGATCTGGCATGTCTTTAACATTATAAACAATAACACTGTCGCTAATTACATCGTACCATGCTGCATGGGTCATCTGCTCTCGCTTAAATACAATTTCGCCATTTCTAAGTGCAATAGCATCAATTCTTTTATTAATTCTCATGGTGGTTGAACTAATAAAATATGGCAAGCCAGGGTAAAATTGATAACGCACTGAAGCGTCAACCTCTGGCAATTCTCTTAAGTTATCCCACATTTCTGCCGTTGAGATAATAGGTCCAGAAATGTAATTCACATTCTTTGGGGGTTTCCAATCTGCGGTATGGGTCCAAGGACGTGGAGGAGCCCATGTGCCAGGGTTCCAGTGTATAGCACCATTCGTTTCCATGCGGTGGAATAAAGGATAATTTGGCTTACTTTTTAAAGTTATTTGATCTAAATGACCTGAGTCTGGGTGTAAACCGATGGTGTAAATATCATTATCTATTCTAAGTCCAGGTGCTTCTCCTTGAACTTTAAGATCGGTTTCGTACATTTTTGTTAAAGCATTCTCGTTATTGTAATAAATCAAAAACACTTTGCTCGATTTAGCCGGAACATTCGCTAAAAAGGCCACACGTGCTGTAATGGTGCCGTACCAAATTGGGGATTCTCGCGTTGGTTTTCCGTTTGCATCTGGCTCTAAATCATCTTCTTTTAAGAATTTTTTAATGTCGTAAACCTGACTTGGAACTTCTTCTATCTCATGGGTTTCGGTGTCAATGGAAACTACTCGTATTTCACGTTTCAGATGTAATGCTTCATCTGGATAAAATGGAAGTAATACTTCTACAGGCTCATTTTTTCTGTCTAGCCCGGCAGTTTCAGACAAAATGATTGACTTGTAGTTTTTCCAACTATTGTCAAAAGTTGTAACATCAGATGGTGCTGTAATTGTTTTAGTACTCGTTAGAATTACATCTTTTTTTGATGCGTGAATATCTTTCTTAGTTCTTACTTTTATGGTTATTTTATATTGTTTTCCTGCTTCCCATTTTACCCAGCCCACAATATGAGGATTGGTATATAATGTTCCATCTTGAGATAAGCCATAGCCAGAAGGTGGGCGATGCGTCAGAGCTGGTCTATTTCTATTCATGATGTCTTTTGATCTATGTAAATCGGTAAAACGTAGTGTTTTTCCATTTACAATAACTTCTACTTCTATGATTGAGGCATTAGGCAATTTTACATCTGCCAATAAATGATAAAAAGGAATAGCGGGGCTAGGATAACCCAATTCAAGTTTTTCAATTTCCAAGTCTGCCGTTTTACCATTATTACCATAACTAGGTATCGTAAAAAAGCATATAAAAGATAAAGTAATTAATATATAAAATGGACTTTTTTTCATCTGATTAAATTTTTGCCAACCTATTGTGTTCAATTATTTATGTTGGTTGATTGGTATTAGTTTATTTTAATTAAATACCCATTAAGGGCTTTTATATTGATAAAATTAATAGTTGAAGATTGTTTATTTTCACAGTTTCGTTTTTCTTGTGCTAATCAAATTAAGATCTCTTAAAGATTGAACTCCATTTTCCCATGGTCCTCCAGCTCCCCAAATATAATACGAAAAATACATCGTGCTTTTTTGAAAGATAGGTAGCCATGGTTGAAATTCAGTATAATAATGATGTGCATCTCTATTTCTAGGATGGTTCATCCACATATGAAGAAATAACGGTTGATCAACAGGAAAGGCACCTACAAAAGTGATATCTTCTTCCGTGTCGTAACCTGCATTCCATCCTTCTTTTACATCAAATGCCTGGCCATAGTATTTTTCTGGCTTCATTCTATATTCATTGATGCCGTCGAATTCAGGGACCATAAATACATCTTCTGTCCAATGTTTTTTTCCTAATTCAAGTATGGGTTGAGGACCCAGCATATTAGCTTCGGGATTTATGAAAGTCAATGCAAACCGAATTTCCAGTAACGGAGAATTTCCGTAAAGTGTAAATGTCTTTTCTAGGCGGTTGCCAAAATAATCAGTCCACATTCTAACTTGTACGTAATCGCCTTCTTTTTTAATAATTTCAGAATTATAGACCTGGTGGGTTTCCATACTCCCTTGACCAAGAAAATCTTCAAATCCACCGTATGGATAATATCCCCTTTTTCTAAAAGACCGTTTATCATCAATAGCTTTTTCAGGCCATAGCTTAAAAAGAATATTATCGTTTCTACTCTTAATTATATATTCAATAACTCTGGCTCCAGTAGCAAGTAATGTAACCTGTACGCTATCGTTTTCCATACGATACTCATTTACACCATCGTTGTTTAAATCAATTTCAGATAAAGTAGGTTTTCCTTTTGCTTTGCCAACACCCAATTGTGATGTGTAATTAAGGCCTAAAGCAGATACCTTTACTTTATAATTTCCAGCTCTTAATTTCAAGTCAAATAATAGGTCTTTAAAAGTGCCCATAGTGGCATTGCAGATTTGGGAAGTTTTAAAAACAACTTTCCTTTCATTTTTAATATTTACAACTTCAATATTCACAGGGAAAGAAGATTTATTGGTAAAATTATGAATAGTTACAGGGTAGCTGACCTTTGGTGCATGACTATATAGAAGTCGGTGAACCGAAATGGCAGGAGGTAAATCCAACATGGTTAAGGTACTTTTCTTTTTCCCATTATATTTATAATGTACAGCGATAGGGTTCGTATTATTCGTTGCTGTTGCCTCTGGTTCCAAGTTAAAATATTGAGTTTTTGAACTTTTTGAGTCAAGATTAATTTGAACAGAAGATTTTCCCTTAATTTTTATTTCTGGGGGAAGTGCTATTTCTAAAGTTCCAGATAACGGAACTTTAGCAGTATTTGTAATGGTTACTTGTAAATTATAGCCTTTAACTTCAGCAACTATATTAACAGGGTCACCAAAATAATTTTCGAGAAAAATTCTGTCTAGCACTAGCATTTGTAGAGCATTTCTATAGGTAGCTGGTCCTATCATTTTACCTTGTTCTAAAACACCTACTTCTCGTCTATCGAGAATGGCATTCCACAAAGATTTTTGACTCAGTTTTTCGCCTTTTTCTATGAATAAAACCATGCTAGATAAGGCACCTTTATCTAATGCACCTGTTTTTAAAACAAATGGCACATTTTCATTGTCAATCTGTTCTTTGTTGCCTTCGTTGGCAAAGTATCCATCATATTTATAGGGGTCAGCCAGTGTGTCGTATACTTGTCGGAATACATAGCCTTCTTTTTCCTTAGCAAATTTGACCCATGATTCGGCATCATACATTTGTTGTATTTGAAACCCTTCATAATCCTTAGCCCCAAAAACATTAGAAGCACCAACATCAGTGATGATAGGTAAATCTACTTTTTTTACCCATTTGGCTATTTCATCTTTTGATAAAAAATCCATATAACCATCAAAAACAAACCAACTGTTACCTTCATTCATTCCAGTACCTATCACTTCTATAGGATGTCCTTTTGTAATAGTTACGCTATTGAGTAGTGTAAACGCACCAAACCAACCTTTATGAAAATCATATTTTTTAATAACTTTTTCAGTGTTGTCAATTTGAGTTTTAAATTTATTACGTGTCGTTTTATCTTTCGAACTAACAACAAATAATTTTGTCTGATTAAGTTCAAGATAAAAAGCATTAATCTTAACAAAATCAATTGCGTTAAATTGATGACTCGTCAGTTCGTTAGTCCAATTATTTGTCTTTGGCAATTTTGCCATAACTTTTTCACCTACATCAGAATTAGGATTCACAAAAACAATAACATTTATGTTTTTCTCGAGTGCTTCCTCTAAGTTTTTAAGAGAAGGTTCGTTCAGTGTTATGTACTCATCTGATATTAGATTGTTTATAAAACCTTCTTGCATTACCAATCCTGGAATACCAAAATCCTCTGCAATATCTACTTTACTTTGTAAAATCGTTTTTTCAATATCTGGAATCTCCATTTTATATAGGTTTCCATATCGGTATACATTGTTGTAATTATTATGCCAATAGTTGGTATAACCGTTAAAGTTATTTTCATTCTTAACAGTATTTTCAATGAGGTCATACTGATTCGTATATTTATAATTATCAATTTTCTGTGCTAAAACGGATGTTTGTTGAAGTAAAATTAATGCAAGTGCTAGGTAGGCGAGGTAGTTGAATTTGCGAGTCATATTTATATGATTTAAAACTGGGGATTACACAGAATTATCTAACTTTTTTTTAAGTCTGAATAATTGTGTAGGTTAATAGGGTTTAAACTACCAAGTTACAATTATTTTTTTTAAATTTTCACTAAGGGTCAGTAATTGGTATGAAATATTAAGAGGTATAAAGTTATTTTAAATCAATTTATGGAGGAGATTTATGGGCTTAACAGTTTCTTAATTTTGATTTCACCTATGTAGTCTCCCTAACCAATAAGTCTGTTTTTACAACCTGTGTTTTGAAAGCCGTAGTTGATTTTTCTGCAAGTCTAGATATTAGTGATTCTACTGCTTTTTTACCCATCTCAAAAGCATTTTGATCTATCGTACTTAGTTTTGGGTGAGATAATCTAGAAATTTGATCGTCAGAAAAACCAATAACAGAAATGTCTTTAGGTATTTTATATCCATTCAGTTGAGCCATTTTTAATGCAGTTACTGCAGAAACATTATTCGTGGTTAAAATGGCATCTATATTTTTATGCTCCTTAAATATGTCACTTATAGTACTTTCATATTTAGATTTATCTGTAATAGGGATTACAATAGCATCATTTTGATAATTCTGATATTTTTTTAATGCCTCAGTATAACCATCAGTTCGTTGTTTTCCAATATCTAAATTACTAACTGTACTTATGAGTGCAATTTTCTTTCGACCTTGTTTTAATAGATAGTTTGTAGCATTAAATGTTGCTTCAAAATCATCGATAACAACTTTGTCACAATTTACATTTTCAGAAACACGGTCGAACATTACAATAGGGTAGCCCTCTTTTATGATTTTATTAAAATGGTTGTGGTGTTTTTCGCGTTGTGTTTCTCTTGCAATTGAAAGTATAAATCCATCGACACTACCATCGCTTAATAATTCTAAACTTTGTAATTCTTTTTCATATTTGTTATTAGAGAGACAAATAATTATTTGATAGCCATTTTTATTAGCTTCGTCTTCAATACCTAAAAGCACTTTAGAGAAAAAATAATTTAAGATGTTAGGTATAATTACACCAATAGTTTTAGTTTGATTGTTTTTCAAACTTAAGGCCATTCTATTAGGGCGGTAATTGTGTTTTTTAGCTAATGCCTGAACCCTTAAAATTGTTTTGTCATTTATTTCATAACTATTCTTTAAAGCTTTCGATACTGTAGAGATCGATAGGCCTAACTCTTTGGCTAATTGTTTTAACGTAACATGGTTGTTCATAAAGTAAATTCCGACTTATAATTTATTCAAAAATAGTAAAATACAAGGACTTTGATGATATAGGATGAAATAAGATAATTAAATCAATGTTTTAGTGTAAATATAGGGCCTTGATCGCCAATAAATTGTGATTAATTTAATTAATAGATTTAAAATTTGATTTTTTTATATTTTAAAAGTCACAACAGGTCTTAGAGCGTGATTCGCTAATTCTTTACTAATACTTTCGTTGAATAATTGTGATAAACCACTTCTTCCGTGAGTGTTTATGGCGATAACGTCTGCATCTATTTCTTTACCGTAGTTTAAAATACCTTCTTCAATACTGGTGTCATTATAAATGTTAGCAGTGTAGTCTTCTAGTTTAAAAGATGAAATATAGTTGTTTATTTTTTCTCTTGAATCTCTAGTAGACTCAAAATTATGAATAGTGTTTATATAAAGAAAATGAATTTTAGCGTTAAAAAGCGTAGCAAAGTCAATCACTTTTTGGAAATTTTTCTTACTGTTTTCACTAAAATCTGAAGCGAAGATCATGTTTTTAATTTTGAAATTCTCAATATCTTGCTTGATAACTAAAACAGGAATATCTGATTGTCTCACTACTTTTTCAGTATTAGACCCAACTAACATCTCTTTGATTCCGGTGGCACCTTGTGACCCCATAACAATAAGTTCCACTTTGTTTTTACTACTTTCTTCAATAACACCTTGAAAAGCTTTTTTAAAAATCACAGACTCAATAACCTTTATACCATCAAAAAAAGGAAACGCTTTAAATTCTGCGAATTTTTTGTGAATCGTTTTCATATAAAAGATCGTTTGTGCTCCACCACCTAAATTGCTTTCAGTCATTGGATCTACTGAGGTAGAGGGGATGTCTAACATGTGTAGTAAGATAATTTGACTATTGGTTTGTTTTGCAATTGAAGCTGCAACTTTACAGGCGTATTTTGCTTCTTCAGAAAAATCGATAGGTACAAGAATTGTTTTCATAGGTAGTGGTTAATGGGTCAATTATAATTCTCTAATTTAATCAATTTTTCTCAATTAAAAAAGGCTCCTTTTATTTAAAAGAGCCTTTTATAAATTATATGTAATTTATGTTTAAATTTTAAAAGTTACAACTGGTCGTAATGCATGATTAGCCAGCTCTTTACTGATACTTTCATTAAATAATTGTGCTAACCCACTTCTTCCATGTGTGTTTATAGCTATAATGTCGGCATTAATTTTTTTACCATAATTTAAGATGCCCTCTTCAATAGTGTAGTCATTATAGGTGTTTAATGTGAAGTCTTTGATTTCAAAATCGGTTACAAAATTTTTCAATTTGGTATTAGTGACTTCTGTTGGTTCAAAGTTTCGAGCGGTGTTGATAAAAAGTAAATGTAATTTTGCTTTAAACATATTTGCAAAATCAATTACATTTTGGAATGATTTTTTACTGCCTTCCCCAAAGTCAGAAGCAAAAATAATATTATTAATCTCAAAATTTTCAATATCTTGCTTGATAACCAAAACAGGAATGTCTGATTGTCTAACTACTTTTTCAGTATTTGAGCCCACTAACATTTCTTTAAGACCTGTAGAGCCTTGAGAGCCCATAACAATTAAATCAACATCGTTATTTTTACTTTCTTCAATTACGCCTTCAAAAGCTTTATGAAATTTAACATTTTCATTTATTTTTACACCATCAAAGAAAGGTTGTTTTTTTAATTTTTCAAAACGTCTATGAATACCTTTCATAAAAAGGATGGTTTGAGCACCGCCTCTTGTAATGTCTGATTCAAGAGGGTCAATAGCATCCGTTGGGATGTCTAACATGTGCAATAAAATTATTTCACTTCCTGTTTTTTTAGCTATCGAAGCGGCTACTTTACAGGCATATTTTGCTTCATCCGAAAAGTCGATAGGAACAAGTATTTTTTTCATTAGAATAGGATTTAAATTGTGTTAAGCTTAAAGTTATAACTTTATAACGATAAAAAACGCTGATTCTTGTCATTCTGAGTTAGAATTTATATATTTGCAGTCGAAAACAGAGATAGTTTGGAATGGAGGGGACGAAAAGTCCCCTCTTTTTATATAAAAAAAGTGAGAGAACAAGTCGAAAAACTAGTTGAAGAAGCAATTCAAGAAAACCCTAAATTGTTTTTAATTGATTTAAAAATCTCGCCAGATAATACAATAACTATTATTGTTGATGGAGATGAAGGCGTGTCGATTAAGGAGTGTATGAGGATTAGTCGAAGTGTTGATAGTAATTTAGATAGAGAAACTACTGACTTTTCATTAGAAGTGTCTTCACCAGGACTGTCAGAACCATTCGTTAATAATAGACAGTACAATAAAAATTTGGGTAAAAATTTAGAGGTTCAAACAGAAACTGATAAATTTGAAGGCAAACTTTTAGAAGTTAATGACGAAGCGATTACCTTAGAATGGAAAGTGAGAGAGCCAAAACCAATTGGTAAAGGGAAGGTTACTGTTGTTAAAACAGCAGTTTTACGATACGAAAGTATAAAACGAGCAAAAGTGAAATTAAAATTTTAATTGAAAGAGGATGGAAAACATCGCATTAATAGAGTCTTTTTCTGAGTTTAAAGATGATAAAAGTATTGATAGAGTAACGCTTATGGCGATACTGGAAGATGTATTTAGAGCTGCCTTAAAAAGAAAGTATGGTTCTGATGATAACTTTGATATTATTATAAATCCCGATAAAGGAGATTTAGAAATTTGGAGAAACAGAATCGTTGTTAATGATGGCGAAGTAGAAGAGCCAAATGAGGAGATTTCATTATCTGATGCTCGTAAAATTGAGCCCGATTTTGAAGTTGGTGAAGATGTATCTGAGGAAGTGAAATTAGAAGATTTAGGTAGAAGAGCAATTTTAGCTTTACGCCAAAATCTGATTTCTAAAATTCATGAGCATGATAATACAAATATCTTTAAACAATTTAAAGATTTAGAAGGTGAAATTTATAGTGCGGAAGTGCATCATATTAGACATAATGCTGTAATTTTACTCGATGATGATGGAAATGAGATTGTGTTGCCAAAGAGTGAGCAGATAAGATCTGATTATTTTAGAAAAGGAGAGTCTGTTCGTGGTATCATAAAATCAGTTGAGTTACGTGGAAACAAACCCACTATTATAATGTCTAGAACAGCACCAGAATTCTTAGTTAAATTATTTGAACAAGAAATTCCTGAAGTTTTCGATGGTTTAATAACTATTGAGCGTGTGGCTAGAATACCAGGTGAAAAAGCCAAAGTAGCGGTAGATTCTTATGATGATAGAATAGATCCTGTTGGAGCTTGTGTCGGAATGAAAGGATCTCGTATTCATGGTATAGTACGTGAGTTAGGTAATGAAAATATTGATGTTATCAATTACACTAAAAACGACCAAATATTTATTGCAAGAGCATTAAGTCCAGCTAAAGTTACTTCTATGGTAATTAAAGAAGCTATTGAAGGTGAAAAACCTAGAGTTGATGTGTTTTTGATGCCAGATCAGGTATCAAAAGCAATTGGTAAAGGTGGTGTAAATATCCGTTTAGCAAGTCAATTGACCGGTTATGAGCTAGACGTACAACGAGAAGGTATTGCAGATGAAGATGTTGAATTAACAGAATTTTCTGATGAAATAGAAGCTTGGGTAATTGCTGAATTTAAAAACATTGGTTTAGATACAGCAAGAAGTGTATTAGACTTGGATGTTAGCGACTTAGTAAAAAGAACAGATTTAGAAGAAGAAACTATAATCGATGTTCAAAAGATATTAAGAGAAGAGTTTGAAGATTAACATTAGAATAATGTAGTAATCGGTTTAACGAATAAAAGTAAAGTAGTAATTTAAATAATTGTATGGCTGAAAATAAAACATTGAGGCTTAATAAAGTTTTAAGAGAATTAAACATCTCATTAGATAGAGCTGTAGAGCATCTTGCCAGTAAGGGCTTTGAAGTAGATGCAAGACCTACAACTAAGATTTCTGGTGAGGTTTATTCTGTGCTGTTAGACGAATTTCAAACCGATAAGAGTAAAAAAGTTGCTTCGAAAGAAGTGGGTGAAGAAAAACGTAAGGAGAAAGAGGCGTTGCGTATTGTTCAAGAACAAGAGCAAGAGAAAAAACGTTTACAACAAGAAGCGAAAAGGGAAATTTTTAAGACCGAGTCTGAAAAATTAGCTGGAGTAAAAACAGTTGGTAAAATAGATATTGAGGGCAAAGAAGTTAAAAAAGCGGAAAAAGTAGTAAAGGAGGAAGCTAAAGTTGAAAAAGTAGTGGAAGAACCTGTTGCTAAAAAAGAGACCCCTAAAAAGATAGAGCCGGAAGTTATAAAGAGAGAGAAGTTATCAGGTCTAAAACAAGTTGGTAAAATAGACATAGATAAAATAGGAGGTAAAAAGAAGGTTGTTAAAAAAGAAGAGCCTAAACCCGAAAAGAAAGTAGAAGAGGTTGTTGTAGAAAAGGTTGAAGATAAGGTAGTTGAGCCTATTAAAATTGAAACCAAATATCAAAAATTAACAGGTCCTAAACAGGTTGGAGAAAAAATTGATTTAAAGCAATTTGAAAAACCTAAAAAGAAACCTGAGAAAAAAGAAAGTACTGCAAGAAGACCTGTTGGAGACGCTAGCAAAAGAAAGCGTAAGAGAATCAATAAACCGACAACCGGTGGTGGAGGAGGAGCTGCACGTTCAGGAAGCGGTAGCACAGGTTTTAGACCAGGTGCAAAAGGTAGAGGTAGAAAAGCGGTTGTAAAAGCTGAGCCTACAGAAGAAGACGTACAAAAACAAATTAGAGAAACTTTAGAGAAACTTCAAGGTAAATCTAAAAAAGGAAAAGGAGCAAAATACCGTAGAGAGAAACGAGATCAACACCGTCAACAAACGGAAATTGATCAAGAAATTGCAGCAGCAGAAAGTAAAACAATTAAAGTTACTGAATTTGTAACTGCAAGTGAGTTGGCTACTATGATGAGCGTTTCGGTTACGGATATTATTTCAGCATGTATGTCATTAGGAATGATGGTAACAATGAATCAGCGTTTAGATGCTGAAACACTTACTATTGTTGCTGAAGAATTTGGTTATGAAGTTGAATTTGTAAGTGCTGAGGTTGAAGAGGCTGTTGAAGAAATAGAAGATAATCCTGAAGATTTAGAGCCTAGAGCTCCTATCGTTACAGTGATGGGTCACGTAGATCATGGTAAAACATCTCTACTTGATTATATTAGAAAGGCAAATGTTATTGGTGGTGAGTCAGGTGGTATAACACAGCATATTGGTGCATATAGTGTTACGCTTCCTAATAAACAAAAAATTACATTTTTAGATACACCAGGTCACGAGGCATTTACTGCCATGCGTGCACGTGGTGCTCAAGTAACCGATATTGTAATTATTGTAATTGCAGCAGATGACTCTATAATGCCACAAACAAAAGAGGCAATTAGCCATGCTCAAGCAGCAGGCGTTCCTTTAGTGTTTGCTATTAACAAAATAGATAAACCAGATGCTAATCCTGATAAGGTTAAAGAAGAATTAGCTCAAATGAATCTTTTAGTTGAAGATTGGGGTGGTAAAGTACAATCTCATGATATTTCAGCTAAAGTAGGTACTGGTGTAGAAGATTTATTAGAAAAAGTAATGTTAGAGGCTGAATTATTAGAGCTAAAAGCAAATCCTAATAAAAATGCAATTGGTACCGTTGTTGAAGCTTTACTAGATAAAGGTAAAGGTTATGTGTCTACTATTTTAGTGGAGTCAGGTACCTTAAAAATTGGAGATTATCTATTAGCAGGTAAACATAGTGGTAAAATAAAAGCCATGCATGATGAGCGTGGTAAAAATCTTAAAAAAGCGGGTCCATCAACTCCTGTTTCTATTTTAGGTTTAGATGGTGCTCCACAAGCGGGTGATAAATTCAGAGTATTTGATGATGAGCGTGAAGCGAAGCAAATTGCATCTAAAAGAGATCAATTACAACGTGAACAATCAGTTAGAACTCAACGTCATATTACATTAGATGAAATTGGACGAAGAATTGCTTTAGGCGAATTTAAAGAGCTTAATATTATTCTTAAAGGTGATGTGGATGGTTCTGTTGAAGCTTTGACAGATTCATTACAGAAATTATCTACAGAAGAGATTCAAGTTAATATTATTCATAAAGGAGTTGGTGCTATAACAGAATCTGATGTGTTATTGGCTTCTGCATCTGATGCTATTGTTATTGGATTTAACGTAAGACCTTCAGGAAATGCTAGAATTTTAGCAGATAGAGAAGAAATAGATATCCGAAATTATTCTATTATTTATAAAGTAATAGATGAAATTAAAGATGCTATGGAAGGTATGCTTTCTCCTGAAATGATTGAGGAAGTTACAGGTAACGCTGAAATTAGAGAAACTTATAAAATATCTAAAGTAGGTACAATCGCTGGTTGTATGGTTACTGATGGTAAAATATTCAGAAATTCTAAAATTAGAATCATTAGAGATAGTGTGGTAGTTTTTGATGGTGAATTAGCTTCATTAAAACGATTTAAAGACGATGCTAAAGAAGTAGCTAAGGGTTACGATTGTGGTATCCAAATAAAAAATTATAATGATATTCAAGAGTTGGATGTTATTGAAGCCTACCAAGAAGTAGCAGTTAAAAAGAAATTAAAATAAATGTTTAGATTCTTTTAGACTTGATATAAATAAAAAAAATCCGCTTTTAAGCGGATTTTTTTTATGTCTTATAGTTATAGATTTATTTAAAACGAGTTGTATTTAGCACTTGCATTAAATTTTCTAATTGATCATCTGAACCGTAGGTTGCAACATAAAGTATTGCAAATCCATTTAAAATGGTTGACATGTAACGTTGTTTTATTTTTAGGCCCTGCATTGTTAATACACCATCAAAATAGTGAAATGTTTTCCCATCTATATCTATCGTTTTAGTATCGCCTTTTATTTCTATAGGAACATTATTGTTTCTAAATTGTTTTTTACTCGCTTCTAAATAAGCATCTCCATCTTTTATAGTAGCGGATGAAATACCTAAATTTTCGGCTACTAATGTGAAATTTGAATTTAACACTGTAGGATCTTGATATGTAGCCAAGTCAAATTGAGATGCCATTAACAAATTGGCAGAAGTAATTTCTGCAGCTTTAATTGCTTTTGCAAGCTTTTCACCACCAATAGCATTAGCACCTTCATCTTGTAATATTTTTTGGGTTTCTTGGTCTTGTACATGCCATCCATCTGGAATTTCCATTGTTAGTCCAAAAAAATTATTGGTATAGGTATTTTTATCAACTTTTCCGTAATCGAAATCAGTTGGTATTTCTCGTCCGCAACTCATTAAAGAAAGGGCACATACAGCAATAAATAAAAATTGTTTCATTGTTTTCATACTATTAGTTTTTGTTATTGATTAATTGATTATTTTGTTACAAAGATGCATGGTAAGAGAGAAGAAGTTTAGACTGTAAGAAGGCAATTTGTTACCCCTGTAAACGGGTGTTAAATAAAGGTTTGAAAATTTTTATAAAAAAATGCCCTCAAGAAATTGAGGGCATTTAATAGGATTAACTATGAGGTTTAAACTTTTGCTGCAATGGACATTTCGCAGCCGTAATTGTCAACAAAAAAGTCATCTAACTCATCGGCTTTTAAAGCTAAGTTTTTAATATTTTCTTTTATCTCATCTGCATGGTCAGAATAGATGTCAGACAAATGCGTACGGTAAGATAAAAAGATGGTGTTGTTATAGATTCCTAAAGAATAGGGTGACACATTATCTTTTAATAGAAAGTCCATTACTTCTTGTAGGTTTTGTTTTGGTAATTTATTTAATGGTGACGTGGCAAATAAGTAATTTCTATTATATACAAATATGCGTATTTGAGCACTACCTTGATGGAATTCCCAAAAGTCTCTTCCTGCTCTTCCAAGTACAGGGTCCATACCCAATTCAACCAAAGTAGATTCAACAAAATTTGCAAAATGTGATTTCTCAAACTCTTCAAATAATGAAATGTCAATATCGCTACCGCAGTTTACACAAAATTCACTTTCTTCAATAGTATAACTATCGCATGAGTTACATTTTACATGATAAGCAATGTCGGTGCTGATAAAATCTTTTATCTCTTTAATAACGTCTAAATGCCTAATACCAAAACCAACATTATCAGCATCTGTAAATTTAGAGGTAGTTACTCCCATTAAATTACCAGCTTCATTTAGCATTGGTCCACCAGAGTTTCCTGGGTTTACCGCAGCATCAGTTTGAATGAAGTGTCTATTGCCCATTGGTTGACTTACAGAAGATACAATACCTTCAGTAACAGTGTACGGCATACCAAAAGGATAACCGTTTATGAATATTTTTTGCGTATTTGTAATTTCAATATCTTCATCTAAAGTAATGCCAACTTCTTTATTTTCGTAACCCTCTATATATAAGAAGGCGAGGTCAACATCGCGATTTACCATAACAACTTTAGCAACAAATCGGTCTTTCTTATAATCTTCTACAGCAACGGATTTGTTGCCTTCTATTACGTGATAATTGGTTATAATATGATTGTTGCCTGAAATAGTGAAACCACTACCTGTGCCTGATCCTGTAATAATTTTATATATTGATTTTTCTATATTTTGCATAATTTCTATCTTTTAATTTTAACTGAATAATTTTGAAAAAAGTCCTTTTTTAGCTTTTTTTCGCACTGGTGTTGCTGTTCCGTTTAATAAAGCATTATAAGTGTCTAATAATTTTGGACTAGCGGCATCAGGTTCTAAACCAGAAACTTTTTCAAGAACATCATATATCGCATTAAGCTGATCTTCTTCCAGATTATAACTGTAAACTAAATGTAAGAATGAGAATTGTAAATAATAAGAGAGTGAAAAATGGTCATTGTCTTTAACATAGTTAGTCACTATGTTTTCTCTGTTTTTCATGTTGTCTTGAACAATTTCAGTAGAACTACGATATTTTAAAGAAACTAACGCATCTGCATTGTAAACATTTTTCAAAATATCTTCTTTTGTCATTGCACATAATTTTTTCATAAAATTTGTGCCTTTATCAATTCTGAATTGGAAATCAATATCGCCATTTAACATGTTGTTTACATACTCTTGTAATTTTGTTCTTAATGTACCATGTACATAAGGCATGTTCGATAATTTTAGAATTGAAATTAAAATGATATCCCATTGAAAATTGTCCCATCTTTTTTCTTTAAAGAATGCACTGTAGTTTACATAATCTTTTAAAATATCTTCTATTTGTTGCCATGCTTTTTCTTGATTTTCTGGGGTTAGCGGTGTTGTTTTTGAATCTTGATAGAAAGAAGCTTTGTACTTTTCAACAAACTCATCATCATAATCATCAGCATAAACGCAAACGTCACGTAATACATCATATACTTTAAAAGGTTGACACAAACTTAATGGCATTTCATAACCAAACCATAACGTATCATCCTTTAAATGGATTTGAGCTAAGGTAAGTGGACTAAAATTAACTTCACCTACTTTTCTTAATAGGGCTATTTTGTTAGTGCCTTCTGTAATTTTCAGAAAAGGAGCTTTTATTTTAAATATATTATCTGTTACTTCTAAATGTATCAAGGCGGAACCTTGACCTCGCTCTATTGAGAAATCACCACTAGTATTAACACCTTCTAATAAGGTGCTGTTCATGTAATTTAGCGTATGGGTTAAAGATTCATTGTATTTTTTTTCGTCAAAAGCATCTAAGGCTTTGTCCCAATAAGAAACATTGGTTTTAGGGTCATTAGAGTCTTTTAAAGGACGTTTAAATTTAGGAAGTACGTTGTTCATAATTTGATAGGTTATTTAAATGATTAAATTTTTAACGTGATGTTTAATGATTTATTTGATACAAAGATGAATAGTTTTTGAAAGTGTATGATAACCGAATTTGGTGAAAAAGCATCCCCCTGTAAATTGGGGTGCAAGAAAAAACCCATCTTTTAACATTTTAAAAGATGGGTTTTTTGCACTGGTGTTTTGTAAAAGTTGTTGTATTACAAACCGAAATTATTATTGGTATCATCAATATCTGCCATGAGATGACTTGGGTCTATTTCTACTGATTTAACTGCTTTTTTGGCACTAAAAGAGTAGGTAGGGGCTGTCCAAGACCAACTGTTTAAAGGAGTTGCTGTAGTTGGTTTTGAGCCTAACATCATTTTTAGCGGAATATAAAAATTTTCATCAGTGCCATCAATATAGGTTACTTTTAAATCTATAGGCATTGGCATTTTTCCAATACGTTTTAAAGTTATTTTATTCGAATCAACGTTATCGACAGCATAATCTATTGTTGCTGTTGTTTTGGTAAAATAGGTTAAATACCAGTCTAACTGAATGCCAGATATTTTTTCAGCCGTACGTTTAATATCATTTGGCGTTGGGTGTTTAAATTTAAAGTCTTCAAAATATTTTTTCAACGTTTTTTCAAGATTTTCTTTTCCAATGATATAACCTAATTGTGCTAAAAATACGGATCCTTTGCTATAGGCAGAATTGCTATATGAATAGTTAAAAGTATAATGATCAGCCAATGTAGTTAATGGTTCTTCTACACCAGATTTTGCTAATCTGATATAACCTCTATAAGAACCCGCATTGGGGTTTTCTTTATCTTGATTTAAAATTTCGTTCATAGCTTGGCTAGAAATATATGAAGTAAAACCCTCATCCATCCATTCGTGCTTAGTTTCGTTGGTTGCCAATAAAAATTGAAACCAGGTATGAGCAAATTCATGAGCTGTAACGCCAACTAAAGATCCAAAATTGCGGCCACTAGTTATTAGCGTACACATAGCATACTCCATTCCGCCATCACCACCTTGAATAACTGAATATTGTTTGTATGGATATTGTCCTATATGCGTGTTGTAATAAGATAATAATTCGGCAGTTTTAGGTTGTAGTTTCTGCCAATTCTCAATAATTTCTTTATCATTTTTATAGAAAAAATGTAAGGTAACATCATTTTCACCTTTAATTTTATCATGAATATACTCAGGATCAGCAGCCCATGTAAAATCATGTACGTTTGGTGCTTTGAAATGCCAAGTTAATTTTTTTACTTTCTTTTTATGTTTTACTGGAGTGTCTGAATAACCATGACCAATTTCGTTAGGGTTTTGTAAATACCCTGTTCCACCTATTGTATACTCTTTATCAATCGTAATTTTCACATCAAAATCGCCCCAAACACCATGAAATTCTCTGGCAATGTATTGATTTGTTTGCCATCCTTCAAAATCATATTCGGCTAATTTTGGATACCATTGTGTCATCGATAACGCTATACCTTCTTCGCTATTTCTTCCAGAACGTCTAATTTGTAAAGGCACTTGACCTTTAAAGTTCATGTCTAAAACTGTGTTGCCACCTGGAACTATAGGTGTGTTTAAAGTTACTTTTAAAATAGTACCTATAACTTCATGTTTAACATCAACACCGTCTTGTTGTAGGGTGTTAACCTTAATGAAACCAATTTCATTGGGCTTTAATTTTGCAATTCTACTTTCATAAATTGGAGCCTTTCTAGTGCCAAGATTATTGACCATTCTACCATCGGGATCTGCAATGTTTTGCAACCTGATATCCATGTCACTGCCTGGTTGAAAGGCATTAAATTGTAAATGGTAGAAAACTTCATCTAATGTGTCTGGAGAGTTATTGGTGTATACCAATTTTTGTGTACCATCATATTGATAATTTTCTACGTTCATATCAATATTCATACTATAATCAACACGTTGTTGCCAATAACTTGTGTTTTGTGCAGCAACCGAAATGGTTATTATTAATCCAATAAAAGATGTGAATTTTCTCATTTTTAAATTTATTTTATATATCGCAATATACTAAGAACAAGTTTGTAACCAAAAAAAAAAGAGAAGTCAATAGTAAATATCATTGACTTCTCTTTTCCTTAAAAAATTAAAATTATAAGCGTTTCAATTATTTTGACATTTTTTCTGCCATTACAAGAGCGTTATAAGCATTTAAAATTTTACCAGAAACTGATAAATCATTAAATGGTACTCTGTTTGATTCCGTTCCCGGTTTTATAACAGAGCTATTAAACTCTATACCAGAATCCATTATAATTTTTTTAACTTGACTAGCTGTTAATTTTGGATAATATGATCTTACCAAAGCCGCAACACCTGCAACTTCTGGAGCAGCCATTGAAGTACCTTGTATTGATTCATATTCATCTTTAGGAACTGTAGAGTATATTTCTAACCCTGGGGCAAATATGTCTACATTCTTTTTTCCGTAATTTGAAAAGGAAGCTGCAAGTTTATCATCATAATGTCTTGTCATAGCACCAACTGTAATTACATTGTCTGCATATTCTACTAATTTATCTTTAGAATCATTTGGGAAATTTTCAGCAACATCGATATCACTACCATCATTACCTGCTGCATGCACTAATAATACATCTTTTTCTTCCGCATATTTAATAGCATCATATACCCACGCTGCATTAGGTGAATAACTTTTACCAAAGCTCATGTTTACTACTTTGGCTCCGTTATCAGCTGCATAACGTATGGCTAAAGCAACATCTTTATCATACTCATCACCATCCGGCACGGCTCTAATTGACATGATTTTTACGTTATGAGCTACACCATTCATTCCAACACTATTATTGCGTTCTGCTGCGACAATACCAGCAACATGTGTTCCGTGCATTTCACCATCTTTAGATCCTATCGTATATGCATTTCCATAGTTAGTATCTGTAATATCATAAGGATCATCTCCAGTTACACGACCATTAAAGTCAATTTTATATTGAGAGTTTAACTGCGTACTATAGTGGTTCACAATATTATCTAGTTGCTTTTCGGCACCTTCAACGGTATCTCCACTGCTTATAATTCTCATAATAGTAAATTTACCTTGTTGCAGCATTTGATCATCAAGTTTTACTGAATTTATGTTATCTAAATTCATTTCTTTACCTACTAACAATTTAGAAAGTGTATCATTAGCTTTAACAATCAAATCTTTTACAGCCTTGTATTGATTTACTTGAGCTTCAGCACTCTTATTTTTTTCATCTATAGTTTTCTTTAGCTTGGTGAACAATTCAAAATCTGCTTTATCTGCTTCAGCAATATCTTCAGCTGATTTTCCATCAAATTTTGGCATCCATTTCTTTACCATTCTAGTCATCTCTAGTTGTTCAGGAGCAGTTGAACCTTTTTCACCACCTAAGAAGTTCCAACCATGAATATCATCAACATATCCATTATTGTCATCATCTTTTCCATTACCCGCTATTTCGTCTTCATTTACCCATGCAACATCATTTAAATCTTCATGCTCAATGTCAATACCAGAATCGATGATACCAACAATTACCGTTTTACCTTTTTTGTTTTTTACAAAATCATAGGCTTTATCGATACTCATACCAGGAATTGAATCTGTAAAAATGTCCATATGTGGCCATCCTTGTATTTCAGCCTCGGTCATTTCGCCAGTTTTAGGAACTATGCTATCTGTAGTTACCTTAATTATAGTTTCTGTTACTGAATTAGAAGTTGTATTAGTCGTTGTTTTTGTTGTACCACAACTTGTAATTAGCATTGCAGCAATTGCTACAAAAGAAAATGGTTTTAAAATTCTCATGTTTATTAAATTAATTAAAAATATCGTTAAAAGTAAAAGTTTGATCTAATCGTACACCTTTTTCTGTATGTTTTACGGTACAGATTTCATTATGTGCATCATGCTCCATAAACAGCATAAATTTATTATCAGCCGCACTATTTAAAAAGGCTTGTTTTTCGTCTAAAGTTAATAAGGGTCTAGTATCATAGCCCATAACGTAAGGTAAAGGTATATGTCCAACGGTAGGAAGCAAATCGGCCATGAAAACTAAAGTCTGTCCTTTATATTTAATATGAGGAATCATTTGTTTATCAGTATGTCCATCAACAAATAGTATGTCAAAATCTAATTCTGAATTTTTACAAAAATTTGAATTAGGCATTTTAATAAATTCTAATTGACCACTTTCTTTTATAGGATTGATATTTTCTTTAAAAAAAGAAGCTTTTTCTCTTGCGTTAGGTTCGGTAGCCCACTTCCAATGGTCTTCATTGCTCCAGAATTTAGCATTTTTAAAGGCAGGCTCGTAACCCGTTTTATTTTTATTAAATTGGATGCTTCCACCACAATGGTCAAAATGTAAATGAGTTAAAAAAACATCGGTAATATCATCTCTATGAAAGCCATATTTTGCTAACGACGATTCTAGTGTGGCGTCTCCATATAAGTCATAATAGCTAAAAAATTTATCAGACTGTTTATTTCCTAAACCGGTGTCAATCAATGTTAATCTTTCTCCATCTTCAATTAACATACTTCGCATACCCATATCAATAAGGTTTTTAGCGTCAGCAGGATTTGTTTTTTGCCATAACGTTTTTGGTACAACGCCAAACATGGCTCCGCCATCTAGCTTAAAATTTCCGGTCTCAATTGGGTAGATTCTCATTTTTATAGATAAAAGAATACAAATGTCTTAAAAATAAGTCAGATAAATGTTAAATAAATGAGAAAAAAGAGGTTGAGATAGGAGTGGAGTAATTAATGTTAATAGCTTCTAATCTGCTCGTTTGAGTAACAATTTTTATTGAAAAAAAGTTAAGAGATTTAATCTTTAAAAAAAAGAGGCGTCGAGCGGATTCGAACCGCTGTACAAGCTTTTGCAGAGCTCTGCCTAGCCACTCGGCCACAACGCCTTTTAATTAAGGCTACAAATCTAAACAAATAAATAGTGATTCCACAAAATAATAACTATTTTTTCTTAGACATTTTAATAGTTACCAAAGCTACGTTACCACCAATGGGTGGATTCACTTTTGAAACTTCTACTGTGGCCTTTTTAACGATAGGTATTTCATCAATAATTCGTGTTAGAATTCTATCCGCTACAGTTTCCAATAACTTTGTTCTTACACTCATTTCTTCTTTTACAATCCGATTAAGATGAACATAATCTACGGTATCTGCTAAATTATCTGTTTTGGCTGATTTTGAAAGGTCAGTTTTAACAGCTAGGTCAACTCTATATTCAGAACCAATTTTCCCTTCTTCATCTAAGCATCCATGGTAGGCATAGACTCTTATATTCCTCACTTTTATAATTCCCATAAAATAAATATTTTGGTAAATATAAAATAATATTGTTTCTTGTTCAATTGTAAAATCAACTATTTATTTTTCTAATTTTTCACTATGAAGGCTCGCAAATATTTTATACTAATTAGTACTATTACAGTAGTTTCAATTTTGTTAATAGCACTTGTTTGGCCAGGAATTTTATGGAGTTTTATTCTTGTTGCTCCGTTAGTTTTAATGGGTGTATTTGATATGCTTCAAAAGAATCATACCATTAGAAGAAATTTTCCTTTGATAGGTCGTTTTAGATATGTTTTAGAGTCTGTTAGACCTGAAATAATGCAATATTTTGTTGAAACGGATACGGAAGGTCGACCCTTAAACAGGATTTTAAGATCATTAATATATAGACGTGCTAAAAAGGTAAATGATACGGAACCTTTTGGAACGCAAATGAATTTATACCATTCAGGTTATGAGTGGATGGAACATTCAATGTATGCGAAACAAAATCCTCAAGAAATTGGTAAATTCCCTAGGTTAGTTATAGGTGGTGCGGATTGCAAACAGCCTTATTCAACTAGTTTATTAAATATTTCGGCCATGAGTTTTGGATCCTTAAGTACTAATGCCGTCATGGCATTAAACAAAGGAGCAAAAATGGGCAATTTTGCACACAATACAGGTGAAGGAGGAATAAGTCCATATCATTTGAAACATGGAGGTGATTTAATTTGGCAAGTTGGTACTGGCTATTTTGGTTGTAGAAATAATGATGGAACATTTAATGAGGAAACATATAGAGATAATGCCATAAGGCCTGAGGTTAAAATGATTGAGATAAAATTGTCTCAAGGAGCTAAGCCAGGCCATGGAGGTATTTTACCAGCTTCGAAAAACACAGAAGAAATTGCAGCCATAAGACATGTGGAACCTGGTGTTGCTGTACACTCTCCACCGTCTCATTCTGCTTTTTCAGATCCAATAGAGTTTATGTATTTTATTAAAAAATTACGTGATTTAAGTGGAGGTAAGCCCGTTGGTTTTAAGCTTTGTATTGGAAGAAGACAAGAGTTCATGGATTTTTGTGAAGCGATGATTAGTACTGGAATAAAACCGGATTTTATAACCGTTGATGGTGGCGAAGGAGGTACGGGTGCAGCTCCTGTAGAATTTTCAAATTCGATGGGTATGCCATTACGTGAAGGTCTTGTTTTTGTACATGATACATTAAGAGGATTTAACTTACGAAAAGATATTAAAGTAATAGTTGCTGGTAAAATAATAACGGGGTTCCATATAGCTAGAGCCTTAGCGTTAGGAGCAGACGCGTGTAATAGTGCACGAGCAATGATGTTGTCTATTGGTTGTATTCAAGCTTTACAATGTAATAACAATACATGTCCTGTAGGTGTTGCTACTCAAAATAAAGCCTTGGTAAGAGGTCTAGATGTTGAAGATAAGTCAAAAAGAGCACATAATTATCACGATGCTACAATACACAGTTTTTTAGAGCTCATAGCGGCTGCCGGTCTTGATAGTCCTAAAGACCTTAGACGTGAGCACATTAATAAAAGAGCTGGTATGTATAATATTTTAACATATGATGAGATTTACCCTACAGTGGAAGAGGGGTGTCTTCTTGAAATAGAAACAATTCCAGATAATTATCAGAAGTTTTTTAAGCTCACGAGAATGAGATAAATTAAATAAAAAGAAGTTATACCGTCACTCCTATTCGCGATTTATAGACTCAATTCTGATTATTAATAATCAGCAGTAGCAGGGTAGTTTTTCATAAACCGTTCAGCAACGTCAATCATATTGGTGCTTCCGCAGAAAAAGGGTACACGTTGGTGTAATTCTGTTGGTTTAATATCCATAATTCTCATATACCCATCAGATGCTTTTCCTCCTGCTTGCTCAGCTAAAAACGCCATAGGGTTACATTCATATAGTAAACGCAATTTTCCTTTAGGAGCTTTAGTACTTGTTGGGTAAATATAAATACCACCTTTAATCATGTTTCTATGAAAATCAGAAACTAAAGATCCAATATAACGCGAAGTATAAGGTCTATCTCCTTCTTCCATTTGGCAATATTTCAAATAATCTTTAACACCTTGTGGAAAGTGAACATAGTTCCCTTCATTGATCGAATAAATAGTACCATTTTCAGGAAACATCATATCAGGGTGCGATAGATAAAAAGTTCCAATAGCAGGGTTCAAAGTAAATCCATTTACGCCATGCCCCGTTGTAAATACTAACATGGTTGATGTTCCATAAACAATATATCCTGCAGCAACTTGTTTATTACCTTCTTGTAAAAAATCTTCTAATTGAACTGGGGTTCCAGATTTGGTAACACGTCTATAAATAGAAAAAATGGTTCCAACAGATACATTTACGTCTACGTTAGATGATCCGTCAAGTGGATCTATTAATACTACATATTTATTTTCATTAGAGTCATCATTACCAGAAATGGTAACAAAGTCATCTTCTTCTTCACTTGCAATACCACAAACAATCTCTCTGTTGGTAAGCGTTTCCATAAAAATAGTGTTGGCATAAACATCTAATTTTTGTTGGTCTTCACCTTGTATATTAGTTTCACCTGCTTTACCTAGTATATCAACTAAACCTGCTTTGTTTACTTCGTGATTCACCACTTTTGCCGCTAATCTTATAGAATTTATTAGTCGAGATAACTCTCCTGAAGAATACTTAAACTGTTTTTGGTTTTCTATAATAAACTCACCTAATGTGCTGTGCTGTTGCATTTGTGTTGATTTTGTTGAACCCTAACTTGTTATACCTACAAATAACGTTAAATTTGTGCAAACATTATTATAATATGAATTTTAAAATAAGAAAAGCCGAACCAACTGATATGGAAGCGGTACTGATGTTGATTAATGAATTGGCCGTTTTTGAAAAAGAACCTGATGCCGTTGAAATTACAATTGAAGACTTAATTGAAAATGGATTTAGAGAACATCCTGCGTTTTATCTTCATTTAGCTGAATTAGATAATAAGGTTGTTGGGATGGCTCTTTTTTATCATAGGTTTTCAACTTGGAAGGGCTCTTCATTACATTTAGAAGATTTAATTGTAACCCAAAAGCATAGACAAGAAGGTATTGGTAAAGCATTATATGATAGTGTTCTGAAGTTTGCCTTAAATAATAATATAAATAGAGTAGAGTGGGTTGTTTTAGACTGGAATACACCGGCCGTTAATTTTTATAAAAGTACAGGAGCAACAGTTTTTGAAGAATGGAATATTTGTCAAATGCCTCGTGAAAAAATAGTTGAGTATTTATCTAAAGAAAATTAATTTACAATGTATAACGGATATCATAAATGAAGGTATTTAAATTTGGAGGAGCATCTGTAAAAGATGCTAATGGTGTAAAAAATATCGTTACAGTTTTAAATGAAGTTGGTTACCAAGATTTACTAATCGTGGTGTCAGCGATGGGTAAAATGACGAATGCGTTTGAAAAAATCGCAGATGCTTATTTTTTAAAAAAGGATGAATTACCTGTATTTATAAAAGAAGTAAGAGACTATCATTACAGTATAGTAAACGAATTATTTGAAAATAAAGAACATAAAGTTTTTTCAGAAATAGAATATCTATTTATTGGATTAACGGGTTTTATGATACAAAATAAAGCAACAGATTATAATTTTGTTTATGATCAAATAGTGAGCATTGCTGAGCTCATATCTACAAAAATTGTAAGTTGTTATTTGAATGATTCAGCCATTGAAAATACTTGGATCGATGTAAGAGAGTGCATTAAAACAAATAGTAATTACCGAGACGCTAAAGTGGATTGGAAACTGACCGAAAAATCAATTGTAACTAAAATTAATCCACGAATATTATACATCACTCAGGGGTTTATTGCGTCTAATGAATCTGGAAATACTACCACTTTGGGAAGAGAGGGCTCTGATTATTCAGCAGGTATATTTGCTTACTGTCTTAATGCCGATAGTTTAACAATTTGGAAAGATGTAGAAGGTGTTTTAAATGCGGACCCTCGTTATTTTCAAGAAACACAATTGCTTGAGCAAATATCATATACAGAGGCTATAGAATTGGCTTTTTATGGTGCTTCTGTAATACATCCTAAAACCTTACAACCTTTGCAGAATAAAGGAATTCCTTTACTGGTTAAATCATTTTTAAACCCTAAAAAAAAGGGAACACATGTAAGTGACGGTAAGAAACTAGTACCTGAAACACCTTGTTTTATCGTTAAAAAAAATCAATTATTTCTTTCTATATCTGCTTTAGATTTTTCTTTTGTCGTTGAGCATAATATTAGTGAAATTTTTAATTTGTTTCATCAATACAAAATGAAAGTAAACTTGATTCAAAACTCAGCAATTAGCTTTTCTATTTGTTTGGAAGATAATTTTAATCTGATTAAAAACCTTTTAGCGGAGCTTAGTAACAAGTACAAGGTAGTGTGTTTTGAAAAAGTTTCGTTATTTACAGTTAGACATTTTCAAAATAAAAATATTGAGGAATTAGAAAAAAATAACAAAGTATTATTAAAACAATTTACTCAAGAAACTGTGCAGATAGTTGTTCAATAAATTACCTATATTTGAGGCTGTCAAAAACCCAACATGGAATTAGTATCTTCTAAAGAAATTGCCAAAGTAATACACCTAGACAAATATGGTTTTGTGGGTACATTTTTTGGCTGGATATTAATGAAAGTTTTGCGGTTATCAAAACTCAATAGGGTTTACCAGAAGCATAAAGATAAAAAAGATGTTGTGTTTTTAAATGCAATATTAGATGAGTTGCAAATAAAATTTGAAATTCCTAAAGAAGATTTAAAACGGATACCTAAAGACGGAGCTTTTATAAGTATTTCCAATCACCCATTAGGAGGAATAGACGGTGTACTCTTATTAAAGTTGTTGGTAGAAAAAAGACCGGACTATAAAATTATTGGCAATTTTTTGCTACACAGAATTGAGCCCTTAAAGCCCTATGTAATGCCGGTCAATCCTTTTGAAGATCGTAAGGATGCTAAATCAAGTATTACAGGGCTCAAAAATGCATTACAACATTTAAGAGATGGTAATTCATTAGGTATTTTTCCTGCTGGGGAAGTTTCAACCTATAAAGATGGAAAATTAATTGTAGATAAACCTTGGGAAGAAGGAGCTATTAAATTAATTTATAAAGCAAATGTACCTGTTATTCCCATTTATTTTCACGCGAAAAATAGCCGCTTGTTCTATTTCCTTTCCAAAATAAATAGTGTTTTGAGAACGGCAAAACTGCCATCAGAAGCATTGCGTCAAGGAAGTAGAATTATAAAAGTTAGAATAGGAAAAGTGATTTCTGTAAAAGATCAAAAAGAGCATGAAGATATTGACGATTTTCATAATTTTCTTCGAAAGAAAACATACATGTTGGCAAATCCGTTCGAGGTAAATAATAGACTTATAAAAACACCATCTTTAAAAATTCCAAAACAACCTAAAGAAGTAATTCCACCAGTTTCAATTGAAAAAATTAATAAAGAAATTGAAAAATTAAGAAGCGGAGAAGCTCGTTTGTTAGAAAGTAAGAATTATGAAGTCTTTTTAGCAGAAAGTGATCAAATACCATATATATTACGTGAAATAGGAAGGCTAAGAGAAATTACCTTTAGAGAAGTAGGTGAGGGTACCAATAATGATATTGATATTGATGTTTATGATAAGTATTATCAACATATGTTCCTATGGGACAATGAGGCGAAAATAGTTGCTGGAGCTTATCGAATGGGCTTAGGTAAAGAAATTTTTAAAAAGCATGGTATAAAAGGATTTTACATTAGTACATTGTTTAGAATGGAGCCAGAATTGTTTAAGATGATGGAGAAAACAATAGAAATGGGAAGAGCTTTTATTATTAAAGACTATCAGCAAAAACCGATGCCATTGTTTTTATTATGGAAAGGAATAGTGCATGTAACGTTAAGATTTCCCGATCATAAATTTTTAATGGGTGGAGTTAGTATTAGTAATCAGTTTTCAAATTTCTCTAAGTCATTAATGATTGAGTTTATGAAATCTAATTATTACGACCCGTATTTAGCTCAATATATACATCCTAAAAAAGAATACAAAGTAAAATTAAATGATGTAGATAAAGACTTTGTTTTTGATGAAAGCAAATCTGATATGCAGAAATTTGATAAAATTATTGATGAATTAGAGCCAGGAGCTTTGCGTTTACCAGTATTATTAAAAAAGTATGTAAAGCAAAATGCGAGGTTAGTTGCTTTTAATGTTGATCCGAAATTTAATAATGCCATTGACGGATTAATGTATATTAGAATTGCCGACTTACCTGAAAGTACGGTAAAGCCAGTTATGGAGGAATTTCAAGCGGAGTTAGAAAGAAAACTATCCGAGAATGAAAATCAAATATAAATGAAGAAAAAATATCCTAAAATAGCAGTTTTTGGAGGCGGTAGTTGGGCTACAGCTATTGTAAAAATGTTGAGTGAAAATATTGATGAAATTGGTTGGTATATGCGAAGTACTTCGGTAATTGAGTATATTAAATCTGATCAACATAATCCAAAATACTTAAGTTCAGTGGAGTTTGATACTGAGCAATTACTATTGAGTAATGACATTAACGAAATGGTTAATTATGCGGACTATTTGGTTTTTGCTATTCCTTCTGCTTTTCTAAGTCAAGAGTTAAAAAAACTGAATGTTTCACTTGAGGGAAAAATAATTTTTTCAGCAATAAAAGGAATTGTTCCAGAATCAGGATTAATTGTTGGAGAGCACTTTCATGAAAAATATAATATTCCTTTTGAAGATATTGGTGTTATTACAGGGCCCTGTCATGCAGAAGAGGTTGCTTTAGAACGCTTGTCTTATTTAACCTTGGCTTGTAAAGATAGAAAGAAGGCGAGAGTAATGAGTGAAATGTTGGCCAGTCGATATATTAAAACAAAGACTTCTGATGATATTGTAGGTACAGAATATGCCGCTGTTTTAAAAAATATTTATGCCATTGCTGCTGGAGTAGCTCATGGTGTTGGGTATGGTGATAATTTCCAAGCGGTACTTATGTCAAATGCCATTCGAGAAATGAAAGGTTTCATTAAAAAAGTGCATAAAATGAAACGTAACATTAATAATTCAGCCTATTTAGGCGATTTATTAGTTACCGGATATTCAGTATTCAGTAGAAACAGAATGTTTGGTAACATGATTGGTAAAGGCTATACCGTAAAATCTGCAATGCTAGAAATGAGCATGGTGGCCGAAGGGTATTATGCTACAAAAAGTGCTTATAAAATTAAGCAAGAAAATGGTGCTAAAACACCAATAATTGATACCATTTATAAAATTCTTTACGAAAATAAAGATCCTAAAAAAGAGTTTGAAAAATTGTCAGATATCTTAGACTAGCTAAAATATCAAATATAAAATTCAAAATAAATTATCAACTACAAATTTTATATTAAGCTTCTTGAGGTTTGTTTTGTTGTACAAACAATCCTTCATTTAATAAATTTAAAGCCCTAACCTTATCGTTCTTTTCAACAAGTAGTGAAATGTTATATTGGCTACCGCCATAGGAAATCATACGTATAGCGACATCAGTTAAACAATTTAATACGGCAGCACTAATTCCTTTTCCACTATGTGAAAAATTACCAGCAAGACAAATAATACTCATGTCAGTGTCATATTCTACTTTACCAATGGTGTTCAATTCTGCAACAATTTCTTTTAGATATTTCTGATTGTCTATGGTTAGTGAAACCGCAATTTCTGAAGTCGTAATCATATCAATTGGCGTATGATATTTTTCAAAGACAGCAAAAACATTATTTAAAAAACCATATGCCATTAGCATCCGGTACGATTTTATTTTTATAGCAATAATACCATCTTTAGCAGCAATGGCTCTAACACCAGTACTATTGTGACAATTTTTAATTAAAGTTCCTTTTGCTTCAGGATTAAATGTATTTTTTAGGAGAACGGGAATATTATTTTTTTGAGCAGGAATTATACTTTGTGGATGTAAAATTTTAGCTCCGAAATATGCTAACTCTGCAGCTTCGTCAAAAGAGATTTCTCCTATTGGAAAAGTGTTTTCAACATACCGTGGGTCGTTATTATGCATCCCGTCAATATCTGTCCAAATTTGTATTTGTTCTGCGTTAATGGCTGCACCAATTAAAGATGCACTATAATCACTACCTCCTCTTTTTAAATTGTCAACCTCGTTATCGGGGTTCAAGCAAATAAATCCTTGAGTAATAATTGTTTGAGCTTTGTTATTGGCTAAAATTGCAGTTAATTTTGTTTTTATTTTCTCATTTTCAGGTTCTTCATTCGTGTCAATTGACATAAAATCAAGAGCTGAAATTAAAGCCGTCGAATTTCCTAACTGTTTTTGGTAAATTTGAAACAAATTGGTGGAAATAATTTCTCCTTGAGCTAAAAATATTTTTTCATTTTTAGTGGCTTCATTAGTCAACGATCTTAATTCTTCGAATTTCGTTTTAATGAATAACTGTGCATCTAAGTGGTGATTTTCTTCATTAAATAATTCTAAAATCAATTGGTTATAGCTTATCTCGAGGTTGTCAATTATGGCAAGAGCATCTTCTTTTTTATCATTAGCTAGACAGTTATTTATTTCAACCAAGCTGTTTGTGGTACCTGAAACTGCTGATAACACTACTATTTTATCACGGTTACAATCATTTATAATGGCTGCTACTTTTTTTATGTTTTCGGCACTTCCAACTGACGTTCCACCAAATTTAAAAACTATCATAATCTAAAATTTTACACAAAAGTTGCTTAGTTCGCATTGTTATGCAACTTTTTAATTTATTTTTACAAATTATAACAAATAGTTTAAATTTAAACAAATGAAAACCATTCAAGAAGCTGTTACTGCAATTATAAATAAAACACCATTTATTGAAGAGGCCCTTTATGATAAATTAATTAATGTATCGTCATTGGCTAGAGTTATAAAACCAGAGGTTGAAAAAATTTTAAAGAAGGAGATTAAGGAAGGTGCTATAATGATGGCTGTTAACAGGTTGTCGCCATCAAGTGTGTTAAAAGTTAGAAAAAATATTAAACGAATAGCCTTGTCTTCTGGCGACTTTATTATGCGGTCAGACTTATGTGATTATACTTTTAAAAATACGGCAACCTTGGTTTCGAAAATAACCAAATTACTAAATGATATTGGTAATGATAGTGATAATTTCTTTACCATATCACAGGGTGTTTTTGAAACGAGTATTGTCATAAGTAAAAAACTAAAACTAAAAGTTGAAGAAATATTTGATGGTGAAGAGGTGCTTTGGGCGGCTTCAAATTTGGCTTCATTAACTATAAAATTACCAAAAACAAATGTTGAGCAGTCTGGTATTTATTACTTTATTTTAAAACAATTGGCTTGGGCAAATATTTCAGTACAAGAAGTGATTTCAACGACAAATGAAATTACTATTGTAGTTAAAGAAACGGATATTAAACAGACATTCTCGATATTGATGGATATGAAGTTGTCTTAGGCTAAGTTGGACATTTCTTAAATTAGAGCTTTTCAGAGCGTGTTGGGCTTCTTTTCATAAAGATCAATATAAGACCAACAATAATAAAAGGAATACTTAAAATTTGTCCCATATTGATGGTCATAGTATCTTCAAACCCCACTTGGTTTTCTTTAAAAAATTCAATCATAAATCTAGCAGAAAACACCAAAACTAAAAGTAGTCCAAAAATTTGTCCGTTCGATAATTTGTTGGCCATTTTCTTATAGGTAAATAGTAAGATTCCAAATATTAAAAGGTATGAAAATGCCTCATAGAGTTGAGTTGGATGTCGTGGTATTAAATCATCTCTTTGAAAAATAACACCCCAATTTCCATTTGTTGGTTTTCCGTAAATTTCAGAGTTCATAAAATTACCTAATCTAATGAAAACAGCTACTATTGGTGTGGCAATTGCGATTCTGTCTAAGACCCATAAAAAGTTGGTTTTATATTTTTTGCAGTAAATGCCAATGGCAATTAATGCTCCAATAGCTCCTCCATGACTTGCTAATCCTTGAAAGCCTGTAAATTGATAGGAACCACCTATTTTTTGAATTGGCAATAAAATTTCGATAGGGTTTTGAAAGTAATAGGAAGGCTCATAAAAGAAACAATGTCCGAGTCTTGCTCCTAATACGATACCAATAATAATGTAGAAAAATAACTTCTCTAAATTTTTAATTGGGATATTTTCTTTAATGTAAATACGTTTGGCTACATAATTAGCTAAAAGAAGACCTGTTATAAAAAATAAGCCATAATATTTTAATGGAAAAGAATCAGTTATCCAATAAATAACTGGATCAAGATTCCATGTTACAATTCTGTCATTCATATTTTAAATACAGTAATTATGATGTAACTGCAATATGTTTAATATTTTAAATTTATTTCTTTTTGGCCTTATGGTACATGATATAGGCAATGACAACGAGTACGGCAAAGGGTAAATAAGTGCCAATTAAAATACCTATTTCATAGCCGCCATCAGGAGCGTCTTTGATTTTTTGTTCAATATTAGCTTGTTGTACAATGGATAAAAAATACATATTATTTTTTCTTTCTAATTCTTCGGACAATAAAATAAATTGCCACTACTAAAATTACATACCAAAGATATTGGCCAACATTTTCACCAGCAGCTTCTGCTTGAACGATTAATGCGATTTTCGAAATTAAGGTTGTTATGGTCATATTTTTAAATATTTATTAGTGATTATTTTTTAAATTTTTGTAGAGCTTCTTTGGTAAAATCAGACAACACCAATTGTCCACTAATTTCTGCTCTTTCTATTAATAAGGTTTTCCAATTTTCTGTACCATCCCAAAACACTTTTTTCATTGCTTTTAAAGCATCTGGGTTATAGCTCGCTAATTTTTTTGAAAGACTTTCTACATATGCATCCATATCTCTAGTGTTTTCAAAAACTCTAGCAAATAAATTATTCTCTTTTGCCCAATAGGCAGAATGCCATTCGGTAGCATCTAAAGAAAGTTTACTAAACGCTGCAATTCCCGTTTTACGTGTTACGGCAGGTTCAATGACAAAAGGACCAATACCGATGGTAAGCTCAGATAATTTAATATCAGCTTTTTCGGTAGCAAAACAATAGTCAGTTGCTGCAATAATGCCAACGCCACCGCCCACTACTTTTCCTTGAACTCTACCAATAATTAGTTTAGAGCAAGTCCGCATGGCATTTATTAAGTTGGCAAATCCAGAAAAGAATCGTTTGCCTTCTTCCAAATTATTAATGGTAATTAATTCGTCAAAAGAAGCACCGGCACAAAAAGTCTTATCACCCTCGCTTTGTAAAATAATGACTTGAATAGAGGGGTCTTCACTTAAACGATTAATATTTTCTATCAGTCTATCTAAAAGTTCAGCAGGAAAAGAATTACTTGCTGGATGTCCAAAAGTAAGCGTTGCTATATTTTCTCTAATACTTGTAAGTACAGTACCTTTCATTAGTTGTTTTCTTCAAATATTGCTCCATTAGCGGTAACAGATCTGTCAATTTTTCGGATTAAACCTTGTAAAACTTTACCAGGTCCAACTTCGGTAAATTCGGCGGCACCATCTTTAATCATTTGCTGAATAGATTGTGTCCAACGTACAGGAGCTGTCAATTGAGCTACCAAGTTCTTTTTAATATCAGAGGCATTGCTTACGGCTTTAGCCGCTACATTTTGATATATAGGGCAATTAGGTTCGCTAAACAATGTGTTTTCGATTGCTGCGGCTAATTCTTCACGAGCAGGTTCCATTAAAGGAGAGTGAAAAGCTCCACCAACAGGCAGTACTAAAGCTCTCCTGGCTCCTGCAGTTGTTAAGGCTTCGCAGGCCAGGTTTATAGCAGAAACTTCACCTGAAATTACCAATTGACCAGGGCAGTTATAGTTTGCGGCAACCACAATTCCAGGTGTTTTTGCACAAATATTTTCGACAATATCATCTTCTAAGCCTAAAACTGCAGCCATTGTAGAAGGTTGTATTTCACATGCTTTTTGCATGGCTAACGCACGTTGTGACACTAATTTTAATCCGTCTTCAAATGATAAGGTGCCGTTGGCTACTAAGGCAGAAAACTCTCCTAAAGAATGACCAGCAACCATTTCTGGTTTAAAACGATCACCTAACGTTTTTGCTAAGGCTACAGAGTGTAAAAATATTGCAGGTTGCGTAACTTTGGTTTCTTTCAGTTGCTCAGGCGTGCCTTCGAACATAATATCGGTTATTGAAAACCCTAATATTGAATTGGCTTGTTCAAAATACTCTTGAGCAATGTTAGATTTTTCATAGATGTCTAAACCCATTCCTGAAAATTGAGCTCCTTGACCAGGGAAAATATATGCGTGCATAAGTTGGTTTTAAAGTTGTTTTACAAAAATAGAAAATTTGAGCCTAACAAGTGTTGTGATTGCTAAGTTAGTTTTCTTACTACTTTCACAAATATTTTATACTTTCGTAAATGTACTATGGATCACGAAAAAAAATTACTGGGCTACAAGATTTACTTAGTTTTAGCAGCACTTTTTATTACCTCATTGGTAGTATCTAATTTAATATTTCAAAAGTTTTTCACTTGGGATTTTTTTGGTGTTTACACTTTTGAAATTTCTGTTGGTATTTTACCTTATCCATTAACCTTTTTAGTTACAGATCTTATTTCTGAAATCTATGGTAAGAAAAAGGCAAATCAAGTAGTAATTGCCGGAATTTTCGCATCGTTTTTTTCGTTGTTAATTATATTTGTTGCTGAGGCAGTTCCCGCCACTTCATGGTCTCCTGTAAATGATACCGTATTTAATAATGTTTTTGGCTTGTCAGTATTAGCAGTGTTTTCTTCTATGATAGCCTATTTGTTAGCTCAGTTTGTAGATATACGCATTTACCATTATTGGAAAAAGTTAACCAAGGGGAGGCATTTATGGTTAAGAAATAATTTTTCTACAGTTACCTCTCAGTTTTTAGATACCTTTTCAGTGCTATTTTTACTATGTTCTTTTGGAATTATAGAATGGGAGCTTTTTGGAAAACTATTGTTGAATGGGTTTTTGTTTAAGGTAATGATTGCATTTTTAGATACACCGATATTATATATTGCAGTACACTATTTTAGAAAATTATTTAATCTGGAAGTTGGAGATGAATTAATATTAGACGCAGAAGTTCTGCCTATAAATAAGAAGTAGTTAGAGGTCGTTTGTATAGAAAAAAATGTTAAGCTAGATCATTTTTAAGAGCATATACCACCATGCCAATTCTGTTTTTTACTTGTAATTTTTTAAAAAGTTGCTCACGGTAACCATCAATTGTTTTTGGACTTAAATGCATCACATCTGCAATCTCTTTATACGTCATTTCTGTACTTGCCAATTTTAAAAATTCCAATTCTCTGTCTAAAAGCTTTATTTTAGGTTCTTCAGTAGGGTGTAGTGAATGTACTAAGGTATCTGAAACTCTTTTTGAATGGTAATAACCTTCATTAATTAAGGCTAATAATGCTTCTTTTAAAATGTCAGGATGGATATCTTTGAGTAAATACCCTTTCGCTCCATTCTTAATCATTTTTAAAATAGAACTTTCATTATCGTCCATAGATAAAGCTAACACTTTAATACTTGGGTAATTTTCATTTAAAAACTTAGTCGTTTCTAAGCCGTCCATAATCGGCATATTTAAATCCATTAATGCTATTTCAGGGAGGTTAGATTCGTTCTTTAAGTTGTCAATAAAAATTTTTCCATTTAAAGCATGCTGTGTTACTTCAAATTCGCTAAAAGTATTGATTAATCCTTTTAATGATTGAGCAAAAAGGAGGTGGTCATCTATTATGGCAACGTTATGTTTAGACATCTTTTTTTTGTTTTGGATATGTTAAAGTTAGTGAAACCCCTTTGTCTTTTTCAGATTTTAAATCAAACTCGGTGTTAATCAATTTTGCACGGCTCTTCATATTGAGTAATCCAGAGCCTTTTTTTACTATGTTTTCGTCAAAACCAACCCCATAATCTTGAATTTTAATTTCTAAAATTTCATCGGTACAGTTTGCCGTTATTTCAATTTTTTTTGATTTAGAATGCTTAATGGAATTGGAAAGAAATTCTTGAACAATTCTAAATAAAATAATTTCATCTTTTTGATTAATAGGTGTAATATTACCTTTAACATCAAAGGTAGCATTTATATAGTTTAGTCGGTTAAATCGGTCAATTTCAAGTTGTATGGCCTCATGTAAACCAATATTTTTAACCACTTCGGGATTTAACAATTTTGACAGTGATCTTATTTCTTGTAAACTTTTTGAAATAATATCGCCAGTGTCTTGTACTAGCGTTTTTTGCTCTTCAGTTAAACTTGGTTGGACCATGTTCAGTTGCATTCTTGCAACTGAAAGTAATTGCCCTACATTATCATGCAACTCCCAGCTTATATTTTGCAAGGTTTGTTCTTGCGTTTCTAATTTTGATTTGATAATTTCTTCATCAAAACGCTGCTTTGCTACTTCTTTGTCAAATAAAAATTTAACCTTTCTATTTTGAAAAATACTAAAAATGATAATGATAATAACAATCAATAAAACAATAGTAAGCGTTGCAATTAAAATTATGATAGTTATGTCTCCTTGCTCCATAATGGTATAACTAATTTAATCAATCTTTTCTACTCTTTTGCTCCATATAAAGCCAAATGTAAAAATCAGGTACATTGTTATAGCCAATATATAAATAATTAAATATAATTTGTGTATACCTGGAAAAACGGTGTAATCGTTGTATTTTAATGAAAAAGGTATAGTTCCAGTATGAAATAATAGAAGACCTACACTTATCCAGAATAATAATGTTTTATGAAAAATTATTATTCTGTCTGACTTCAGTAATTGTGTAAAATAAAACATGATGGTAATAATCAGGAAAATTGATCCCGCTACATAGGGTAGTTCAGACATTTCAAAGGCAAAACTCTGTATAAAAGTCCAATTTATTATCGAAATAAGTATATAAGAGAGTATAAATACTTTAATGATTTTTTTTTGTTTAGAATTATTAATGATTTTTAAATAAATCATAAAAATTACAACAAAAAGTATAAAATATAATAGGTTGAATAACCATAGGTTGTAGCTTACCCCATCTTTGTCAAAAAAAACCAAAACACTGTTATTTCTTGCATACCATCCAATACATTCGGTTATGGTAATATACCAAAGTAAAAATAGAAAATATTTTAAGGGAGTGTGCTTATACTTGTAAAAATAAATTGTACCAATAGTTGCTGACAATAATTCTGAGAATACGATAAAATTTCTGAAAGAATCTATTGACATCTTATTTATTTTTTGGTGTTAAATATCAAAAGAAGAAATATTATCTTTAATTAGATTATTTAAGGTTTTATTATCAATCAATAACTTATTTTTTCTGTTTTGAAAAACAATAAACAATACTATCATAGCAATGGAAAAAATCAATACTATAATAGAGGTTACTATAATGATTAATGTTACTCCTTCTTGCTCCATATAAAACCAAATGTAAATGTTAAATACATAATTATTGCTAAAATGTACAAGATTAAAAACAACTCATGAACTCCTTTAATTACCATAAAGCCATTCCATTTTAAGACAAAAGGAATTGTTCCTGTGTAAAATAAAAGCAATCCTACGCTAATCCAAAATAATAGAAGTCTGTGAAATATGACTATTTTTTCAGACCGGAGCAATTCAATGAAATAGAATATAACAGATATTATTAAGAAAACTGAACCAATAATTTTAGGAAATACAGCACCCTCTTTTATAAAATTTTGAATAAAAGCCCAGTTCAAAATATTAACCAATAAAAACACTATTAAAAATACCTTTATCCATTTCTTAAATAGTTGCGTTTTTAGATATCTAAAATAAATAATATAAACAGTACTAAATGTAACGATGTTAAGAATATTATAAAGCCATTTATTATAAATCCACCCATTTTCGTCAATATAGGCCATGTTCCCTGTAACCCTAATATACCAACCCAAAAATTCAGTTATTGTTATATACCACAACAAATAGAGAAAATATTTCAGCGTTGTATGCTTATACTTATAAAAATATACTGTACCTACAATAGCTGAAAGTAACTCGGAGTATTTTACCGAGTTTTTAATTAATGATATTGCGGTTTCAGACATAAGTACTTATTTTTTTATAGTCTTTTTGTTGATTTAGTTATTTTCCATTGGAGGAGAAGTTTCTCCATCATTTAATAATAAACCATCTTCATCAGCTACAGTAATTGAAAAGAACCCTGCTTTTTCCACTTGTTGACTTTGAGTTGCTTTGTATTTTCTATTACTTAAAATTGTTTTTAAAAATAATGGCTGTGTTTTATCATCAACCGTTTCAAGTGTGTAACCAGATTGTACACCTTCGTTTTTTGTAGTAGGTGCAATAAAAAAGGTTTGATGGTTTTTTTGTTTACCCTCATCACTACCATAAACGCTAAAGTAAAATTGAAGTCCCTCTGGAGAAATATTATTTTCAGCAGATTTTTTTTCAACGTAAGCGATATAGTTTTTCAACATTTTTAAGTCGAACCATACTCTACGTGTGTCGTTAAAATTATCATCATTATATATAGCTCGGAGTGTGTCTTTTAGAATATCAATTCTTTCCTTTTCATAATTTTGGTAGATTGTTACGGCCTTTTCAGGTTTTATAATATGAGCTAACATATCTTTACTGGGTATTACATCCGCTTGATGTGGTTTTTTTTCATCACATGAAATTAACAACATGCTTACGGCCAAAAAAAGAGTAATAGTAACCTTGAATTTCAGCTTCAATAATTTAAAATACTTCATAGTTAGTGTTTTAAGTTTAATTCAGTTTTATGTAACGGCAAATTACAAATAAATATGTTTGGATTAAAAGGGGGTTTTTCCCCTTTTTTGTTTAGGGGAAAAACCCCTGTAATTTTAGGGTTTTGCCTCTTGCTCGCTCTTTACTAAAAGCTCAAATTTGTAATAGAAAAATAGTTGAAAGGAAAATTCTTAGACAATGTAAACAAAACTTTCTATTTGCTATGAAAGTAGTTGCTGTGAAGATAGTGACTATTTAAAGTTAAAACGGGAAAATTGCTATGAAAAGCCCATTTTAGGATAAATTTAGTTAACGAGCTTTAAAATTTGACTAAGGTTAATAGGTTAGAAGTTTTTTACTTTATTGGAAAGTTGTTTACAGTCTGAGAATTTTTTATTAAAAATGAAATTATTATTTACATCATAACGTAAGTGTCAAAATATAAAAAACTTGCACAGCTCATTATTTAAGAGTGTGCAAGTTTTCTTTTTATAAATATAATTTTATTTTAGAATTCTCATTTTCATTTATAGCTAAGCCAGCTAACGTAGTAATAAGCATAATATGAATCATTATATTCATCCAATTACCTGAAGGTATATGCACTAAAACTAAGGCCAATAGCATTATAAAAGCCAAAAAGGCATAAGCAAACAATAGCTGTTTGTTTACAAATACTAAAATTCCTGCTATTAGTTCTAGAGCTGCTAATAAAGCTCCTAACGCATAAGTTCCTGTATCTCCTAAAAATGCAAGACCACTTCCTTTTAGAAAGTTAGCCATGTTTTGTAAACCAACACCTCCAAGAAAACCTTCAAAAAACTTTTCTAATCCACCCCAAACAAATAAAAGGGCAATACCTATTCTAATTACTAAATTACCTATGTTCATGTTCTTTTTATAATTGGTTATAGTTCTACGGCTATTGGGAAGTCAATTTCGAATCCCGCCAAGTTATGTATATAGTTACTAATTGTCTTATCTCCAATGATAATAACGGCATCAATCATATTTGACTCTGTATAACCTACATTAAAGAAATTGTTTTTAATTTCTTCAGATACATTACCTTTATTTGATGCTGCAGCTAATGTGAATTCAGCCAAGGCATTTAATTTTTCATCAAAAGAGGCAGTTCCTTTTCTTAGCTCTAAGATTTGAGTATCATTAAAGCCGTTCATTTTACCCAATGCTGTATGTGCAGATTGGCAATAACGACATCCGTTATATTGACTCACAACTAAATTTATAACTTCACGTTCTTTTGCTTTTAGCGTAGATTTTCTGTTTTGTAGAGCAAGATAATCAGGTAATGCAGTTTCATTTTTTGCATAGTAAGCATATAAATTAGGTACAAAACCTAAATTGCTTTTAAGGGTATCAAAAATTGCTTGGTTGTTTGAAGTTACTTCTTCTCTTGTTGGTACTGTAAATTTTGTTGTTGTTTCCATTTTATACTGTTTTTAATATTTATATTATTTTAACAGTACAAATGTATGGCGAGGCTTAGGCCATTTAGTTATCTATAATTCCTAGTGTGTTGGCAATTATTCCTTTTTCCTATTTATTTCTAAATTCAGAAGGAGAAAGGTGTTCAATATTTTTAAAAAAGCGACTAAAAACTTGAACATCCGTAAAACCCAGTTCATAACCTATTTCTGAAATGGTTTTATCTGTGTAGTTTAATAGGCGTCTTGCTTCTAGCATTATTCTATGCTTTATATAATATAATGGCGTTTTGTTACCCGCTTGTTTAAATAGGTTTGCTAATGTTTTTGGAGATTTATTTAACATTTCTGCATACATGGAAACGGAGTGCTTTTTCTTAAAATGAGTTTCAACTAAGTAATTATATTCTCTTATAATATCAATATTACTTGCTTCTTTTTGAAAATAATTACTTTGTAACTTATATATTCTTGTACATAATATAAGCATTCGTTTAACCATCATTTGCAGCATTTCGAGTTGCAAATTGTCTTTAGAGTTAAACTCTATTTGTAACATTTTTAAAACTGTTTGTAATATTTCAATATTTTCATCATTGGGTTTTATTATGGGTAGGTTAGAGGCTCCATAATACAATATTCCTTTGCAGCCTACTTCGCTATCGTGATCTACTATACAATAAAATGATCTATTCCAACGTATAAGTTTTAATGCATTAATCTTAACAATTTCAATCTTATGAAATTCTGTGAGACTAATTATATCATTTTTATTAAACGTATATGTAACAGCGTCTATAATAAGAATGTTGTTGTCAGAATTAAACCACAATAGCGATAATTCACTATTCTTCGAGCTTTTTAATACATTGCAGTTGTCTGGAGTAATTTCATGTAGTTCAATAAAAGCTCCATTCTGGTTTGAATATTTCATAGGCAACGTCTATCTGAGTATTAGCCTAAATTTAGACGTATATAATATCCTTCACTACTTCTAATATTAAAGACTGTATTGTCTTCAAAAATAACATATTGCCCTTTTATTCCTTTTAAAACACCTGAGAAATTAGGAGTTTTACTAAGATTAAGACTTTTTACTTTTGTTGGATATTGTAATACCGGAAATTCAATATTTGTTTCTTTGCTATGGTTTTCTAAATAATAAGGCTTGGCTTCCTCAGGAATATAAACTGCTAGTTTTTCTTTTTCTTTAAGCAAGTCCACATCAGTTATGTCATTAGTTAACATTTTACGCCAATTGGTTTTGTCAGAAACATATTCTTTTAAAGCTATTTCTGTAATTCCTGCAAGATATCTATTTGGTACTTCTACAATTTCTATAGCCTCATGAGCACCTTGGTCAATCCATCGTGTGGGGATTTGACTTTTTCTAGTAACACCGACCTTTACGTTACTTGAATTTGCTAAATATACAATATGAGGTTGTAGTTGTGCCTTTTTTTCATATTCTAAATCGCGATCTTCTTTGCCTAAATGTGCCGTGCTTAATTCTGGCCTCATAATCCAATCTGCAGCCTGCGGAATTTCAAAAAAGCAACTTTTACAAAAGCCTTGTCTGAAGATAGGTTTATCTAAATGACAATTTAAGCACTCGTACTTCACAAAAGAAATATCTAGTGTTTTATTTAGTAGTTGATTGACATTTAAAAAATCATTTTCTAATTGCAAATAGTATTGAACAGGTGAGCCTAATTCAGTCATCATTTTTCGTAAAACACCTTGGTATTCCATAAGTTCAATTTATTTACTTTAAAGGTTTAAGATTTAGCTGTTATTTGCTTCTTAAGAGCTAATTACTCGAATGGTATTCTTAACTGTTTCCGCAACTTTTCTGGCTTCATTGATATCTTTATGCACGATAGTGACGTGTCCCATTTTCCTGAAGGGCTTTGTTACTTTTTTACCATAAATATGTGGAGTAACGCCATCCATTTTTAAAATGGATTCCATGTTTTCGTAAACCACATTTCCTGTATAATTTTCATCACCAACTAAATTGACCATTACGCCGCAAACTTTGCTTGAAGTATCACCTAACGGTAAATTTAAAATGGCTCTAATGTGCTGTTCAAATTGACTGGTGTATGAAGCTTCAATACTATAGTGTCCACTGTTATGGGGTCTAGGGGCAACTTCGTTTACAAGAATTTCGTCATTTTCAGTCAAAAACAATTCAACTGCCAATAAGCCAACATGTTTAAAGGCTTCTGCAACTTTTAAAGCAATGCCTTCTGCTTTCTTTGTAACATCTTCAGAAATACGAGCGGGACAAATTACATATTCTACTTGATTAGCTTCTGGGTGGAATTCCATCTCCACAACAGGATATGTTTTTAAATCGCCATTAACATTTCTAGACACAATAACGGCCAATTCATTTTTAAACGGAATTAGTTTTTCGGTAATACATTCCACATTTGGAAGCGTATCTAAATCGGCTTGTGTTCTTACAATTTTTACGCCAGTACCATCGTAACCAAATTGAGCACTTTTCCAAACAAAAGGAAAACCAATTGATTCATGATTTATAGCAGTCTTAATTTCATCCGAATAGGCAAAACGAGAAAATTCGGCTGTTGGAATGTTATGATCTACATAAAATAATTTTTGTTTTGCTTTGTTCTGTATAATTCTAATTGTTTTAGAGCTTGGATAAACTTTAATACCCTCATGTTCTAGTTTTTCTAAAGCATCAACATTAACATTTTCAATTTCAATAGTTAATGTGTTTACTTGTTTTCCAAAGTTATAAACAGTGTCAAAGTCAAGTAGACTACCCACATGAAATTCATCGCAAATATTTGCACAAGGAGCATCTTTGGCGGCATCTAAAACACAGGTATAAATATCAAATTTTTGTGTTTCAGTCAATAACATTTTACCTAACTGTCCACCACCGAGTATACCTAATTTAAAATCTGAAGAAAAATAATTTACCATTTAAAAATTTGTAATTAATAAAGTTTGACCATTATTCACAACTTTGTATTCCTTAGCTCCGTATCTACTGCCACTTTGTGGAGATCCTCCTAAAGCCAAAGCATATTTAGAGTCATCGCAAGAGCATATCATATTTAATCCGTCAACCGTCATTTTCGAACAATCACCTGGTGGTGAATTGGGACAGGCCAAATCGAAAGCATAATACAAATCACTATTGCCACGATAAACAACAATACCCTTAATTCCACCTGGAATTTCTACATAACCGCCTGTAAATAAAAGGCTATTATTAGAAGGGTTATTTAAATAAACCGTTTGATTAACAGCCACATCTCCTAAATAAGGATTATTTTCAGTTCCAGAGTCTGTACAGTTTGTTAATGTGAATATTAAAAAAAAAGCAACAACTATATTTTTCATATGATTTACATAATTGGATACAAATATAAGGCATCCTATGTTGAAATAATAAATATTTTGTATCTTTGTAATTGAATCTCAACTCCGTTATATAGGGCTGGGATTTTTGTATTTTATTAAAAATGATAAAGTTATGAGTAAAGTTTCTTATTACACCGCAGAAGGATTAAAAAAATTAAGAGAAGAGCTAGATCAATTAGAAAGCGTTGAAAGACCCAGAGTTACTAATGATATTTCAGAGGCAAGAGATAAAGGTGATTTAAGTGAGAATGCAGAATATCATGCAGCAAAAGAAGAACAGTCGTTGTTGGAATTTAAAATTGCACAATTAAAAAATGTGGTTGCATCTGCACGATTGATTGATGAATCACAATTAGATACATCAAAGGTGCTTGCATTGTCTACTGTAAAAATAAAAAATACTGCCAATAATATGGTAGTTAGCTATACATTGGTTGCTAATTCTGAGGCTGATTTTAAATCAGGTAAAATATCTGTAGATTCACCTATAGGTAAAGGATTGTTAGGTAAAAAGGTTGGTGAAATAGCTGAGGTAAATGTGCCTAATGGTATTATGAAATTTGAAATTTTAGAAATAACAAGGTCTTAAAAATGTCAATATTTTCGAAAATAATAGCCGGTGAAATACCAAGTTATAAGGTAGCCGAAAATGAAGAGTATTTTGCGTTTTTGGACATTAACCCGAATACGAAAGGGCACACATTAGTTGTGCCTAAAAAGGTTGTGGATAAAATCTTTGATTTAGATGAAGATACTTATGGAAAACTAATGCAATTTTCTAGAAAGATTGCTATTGCTATTGAAAAAGCAATTCCTTGTAAAAGGGTGGGCATGACTGTAGTTGGATTGGAAGTGCCGCATGCACATGTTCATTTAATTCCGTTGAATGAGATGAAAGATGCTACTTTTCAGCATAAAGTGAGTTTAAGTAAAGAGGAGTTTGAAGAAGTAGCCGCTAAAATAAGACAAGAACTACACTAATTTTTTTTGCACACTACTTGTAAACTTTACAGTTCTTTCAACATTACACTCATGGTAGTACCAACACCAATTTCTGATTTTTCAACAATTATTCTACCATCGTGGTAATCTTCCATAATTCTTTTGGTGAGCGATAATCCTAAGCCCCAACCACGTCTTTTAGTAGTGAAGCCCGGTTCAAATATTTTACGGTATATGTTTTTGGGTATTCCTTTACCAGTATCACTAACTTGAACAAAAACATATTTACCATCCTTAGAAAACACTTTAATTCTTAATGTTCCTTTTCCTTGCATGGCATCAATAGCATTCTTTACTAAATTTTCAATTACCCATGAAAATAATTGCTGATTAATCATTGCATAAATTTTCACATCTTCGTCCGTATCAAAATGATAATCGATCAGTTTTGAGCTTCTTGAAGAATAGTAGTCAAAAGATTTTTTAGTCTCTAATACAATGTTGTGTCGTGTTAATTTAGGTATAGATCCAATTTTAGAGAACCTATTGGCTATTGTGTTTAGGCGTTCAATATCCTTTTCAATTTCCATTACCGTATTTTCATCGGTATTGTCCATTCTTAAAATTTCTACCCATCCTAATAATGAAGATAGTGGTGTGCCAATTTGATGAGCTGTTTCTTTGGCCATACCCGCCCAAAGCTTATTTTGTTCTGCAACTTTAGTAGATTTAAAGACCAAATAAATAATAATACCAAAAAGACATAAAATGAGTAAAAGGGCCAGTGGGTAATATCTTAATTTAAATAAAAGGTCTGAATTTCTATAATAAATATAATCAGTTGTTGGTCCAGATAGAGAATCGTAAGTAATAGCTAAACGGTTATTTTCATTTTCCATTTCTGCCAATTGATTGGCAAGGTACATTCTGTCCTTATCTGGTAAGTCGTTATAAGAAGTATTTTTATCTTTTAAATTTAAATTAGCCCATCCCTTAATTAGATTACCTTCCGTGGTTAAAATCATTGGAATATTTTTATTGCTCTGGATAATTTCATTTTCCAATGATAAATCTCTATCCAAATCATCTAAATCTACGGCATTTAATTTTTTTAAAGCTGCAGCCAAAATTTCCATCTTGTTACGTTCTTCTTGCTTAAAGTTTTTGAAGAATGTATTAGTGTTCCATAAAATAAGAGCAACCAATAAAAAGGCTGCTATTATTAATATCCATCGAATGATATTCTTACTGAAGGGGAGATTCATTATAACAAAGATAAAATTATCTGTCGATATAACTCAAAAAATTATCTGTTATTATGTTTGTTAATTGAGTATTTTTGTTTTTTTATTAACAATGTGATGATAACTATAAACGTAAATAATATACCAACAGCCAAATTACATGGATACTTGTTAAGTGCCGTTGCCCCTAGACCCATAGCTTTTGCAAGTACAATTGATGCACATGGCAATCCGAATTTGGCTCCTTTTAGTTTTTTTAATGTATTTAGTGCTAATCCGCCAATACTTATTTTTTCACCAGCACGTAGGGGGAGAGATAATACCACTAAACATACATATGAGAATTTAAAAGAAGTAAAAGAAGTGGTTATTAATGTGGTAAATTATGCCATTGCTCAGCAAATGTCTTTGTCAAGTACTGAATATGCAAAAGGAGTAAATGAATTTGAAAAGGCGGGATTTACAATGCTACCTTCCGAAGAAATAAAGCCATTTAGAGTAGCGGAGTCACCAGTGCAATTTGAGTGTAAGGTTAATGAAATAGTGGAGTTAGGTTCTGAAGGCGGAGCTGGTAACTTAATAATTTGTGAAGTTTTAAAAATACACATTGATGAGAATGTTTTGGATGAAGATGGTGCGATTAATCAAGAAAAACTTGATTTAATTGCTAGAGCAGGGGGAGTTATTATTCAAGAGCCAAAGATGGTTTTTTTGAAATACCCAAACCGTTGCAAAATTTAGGAATTGGGGTAGATCAAATTCCTGATGACATTAAAAAAAGTAACATCCTGACAGGGAATAATTTGGGAATGTTGGGTAATGTAGAATCCATCCCTAATCAACACGATGTTGATAACTTTGTAGCCGATAATCCAAATTATATAGGTTTAGAAACAGAAGAAAAACATAAATTTGCACAAGAATTTTTAGAAAAAAACGATGTGTTTAGTGCTTGGAAAGTACTTTTAATTAAATAATTACGAAAAAAATGGAGGTTACAGGAAAAATTAAAAAAATTGACGAAACAAAAACTTTCGGATCTAGCGGATTCAGAAAACGTGAAATGGTTGTTACAACAGATGAGCAATATCCTCAGATGATAATGATTGAATTCGTTCAAGATAAGACCAGTTTATTAGATGCTTATAATGAAGGTGATGATGTAAAAGTAAATATCAATTTACGAGGTAGAGAGTGGATTAACCCAGAAGGAGAAGCGAAATATTTTAACTCTATCGTAGGATGGAGAATAGAAAAAGCACAAGCAGGAGCTCCAAATGCAGTTCCTCCAGTTGAAGCTGTTGATTCTTTTCAACCAGCAGATAATGTTTCTAGTGATGAACCAGATGATTTACCGTTTTAAGGAGTTATTGATTCTTCAATAATAAAGACATTACAACTTTATTAAAAAAAGCCTTTTAGTATTTTTACTAAAAGGCTTTTTCTTGTTTTAAAAAACAATGCGTGACTCAAAAGGAGCTGACCATTTTGAAGCTCTTCCTATTGCAGGTGCAATGGTGGCAAACACTTCTAATTTTCTTGAATTATACGTATTTCTTTGCTCAAATCTCCCCAGTTTTAAGGTCAAGGGTATTTCCATAGTTTCATTTTTGTTTTCGGCAACAATAACTTTAGAGGCCGAACCTAAAAAATCGTCTTTTCTATCTGAGGAGATCGAAATTACAGTACTTTCATCCCAGTTGGGAATAACCAATGGTGAATCTACTTTGCCATGAATATCATAAATAAAAATATGTAAACAGTATTCCATTTGTAGTTTAACATCTAAATCATGAAATTCAATATCTAAAATAACAGTTAAATCGCTAATGTCGTCGCCAGCATTAATAACTTCAGGTATTGATAATAATTCTACAGATTGTATTTTTGCCATTATGTTACCATTTTTATATCTATTTTTCTCTAGCTAAGATAACTTAAAATTTAGCCAATAGGTATACTAGAAGTATTATAATTTATATTCTTACCTATATTTATTTTTTATCTAGATTTTGTTATATTTTTAAAAAAAAATATAAAACTCATTAATGATTTTATTATCAGATAAATTATGGTTTCCGCCCGTTGAAACAGCTTCAAGCGAAGGTGTGTTAGCTTTTGGTGGCGATTTGTCTCCAGAACGATTATTGCTTGCTTATAATAGTGGGATTTTTCCTTGGTTCAATAAAGGAGAACCAGTGGTTTGGTATAGTCCAGGTGAAAGAATGGTCTTATTTCCTAATGAATTGAAAATATCAAAAAGTATGAAACAAATTCTAAAAAAGGATAGTTTCAAAGTTACTTTTAATCAAAATTTTAAGGAAGTAATTCGGTCTTGTAAAACCATTTATAGAGAAGGACAGGGAGGGACGTGGATAACTGATGAAATGGAACAGGCTTATACTAAATTAAATGAATTGGGGCATGCAAAATCGGTTGAGGTGTGGTTAGGTAATGAATTAGTAGGTGGACTTTACGGTATAGACTTAGGTGACGTTTTTTGTGGTGAAAGTATGTTTAGTGCTGTTTCTAATGCTTCTAAAGTTGCATTCATACATTTGGTTCAAAAGCTAAAAAGAGAAAATTATAAATTAATAGATTGTCAAGTTTATAACGATCATTTAGCTAGTTTGGGAGCGAGAGAAATACCAAGAAACGAATTTTTAAGGTATTTATAATGTTTACAGTATATGTATAGAAGCACTAAGAATAATGAAGATTCATCTAGAAATTGTTTAATTTTGAATCTTCAATCTCGAATTAATAGTCATGAACATACAAAACGCACAACTAGAAGTTGATAATTGGATAAAAGAACATGGTGTTCGTTATTTTAATGAGCTTACCAATATGGCTCAATTAACTGAAGAGGTTGGTGAAGTTGCTCGTATTATTGCTAGACGTTATGGTGAGCAAAGTGAAAAAGAATCAGATAAGAACAAAGATTTAGGTGAAGAACTGGCAGATGTTTTATTTGTGGTATTATGTTTGGCCAACCAAACAGGTATTGATTTACAAGCCTCTTTTGATAAAAAATTAGATTTTAAAACAAAACGTGACCATGACCGTCACCACAATAATAAAAAATTAAAATAATGACATTCTTAGAAAAAATAAAAACTGCATTTTTTTGGAAAAGGGCGTTAATGATAATAATTCCTTTCTTTATTGTTTTGGTAATTATATCATTGCTGTTTAATAGCTTTTCAGCAATCATCAATGCTGACATAGCTACGGTTATGGAACAAAATTTTAATCAAGGGAAATGGAAGGATTTCTTTTTAACAAAATCCTTTGTAAGTATTTTATATGGAGTGTGGATTACCAGTAGAAATATTAAATAATTAGAGGCAATACTATTTTAAAAACTGGTATTTAATTCCCACTCTGAAAACTAGAAATACAAATTTATTCTCCATTTACTGCAGAAACAATAGCTTCTGTTGCTGTAGCACCTATTCTTGTTACGCCCCATGATTTAACCTTTAAAGTGTCTTCTAAAGTACGCACACCACCGGCTGCTTTTACTTCAATTGAAGTATCTGTATGTCTACGCATTAATTTTAAATCATGCTCTGTTGCTCCCTTGTAATTATAACTACCATCAGGTTGTTTTACCATACCATATCCCGTTGAAGTTTTTACAAAATCTACCTTAAGTTTACTACATAGTTCACAAAGCTTTATTTTATAAAAATCTTCTGGTAAAAAGTCATTTTCAAAAATTACTTTTAGAGCAGCATTTCCTTTTTTGCAAGTAGCGTGAATTTCTTTAATTTCATTTTCAATATATGTCCAGTCTTCACTCAATACTTTTCCAATATTTACAACCATATCAATTTCTACAGCCCCGTCTTTAATTGCTTCTTCAGTTTCAACTATTTTTACGTTTAAAGTATTACTACCATGAGGAAAACCAATTACCGTTCCCACCATTACGTCTGTTCCTTTTAAAATTTCAACAGCCATTTTTACAGCATAGGGTTTAATGCAAACCGAAGCTACATTATATTTTTTTGCAATTTCACATCCTTCTATTAGAATTTTATCATCCATGGTAGGGTGTAAAAGAGAGTGATCAATCATTTTTGCAATTTCTAATTTTGTTACGCTATTCATTATTATACTATTTTAATAGATACATGTATTTGTAAAGTTTACTCCTTCATTACAGTGGACGGTTGAGGTGGTGCAAGTTGAATTAAATCAATTTCGCTCGTTTTTACTTTTTTATTGAGTTCAGATACATCATTTTTAAAGATTTGATATAATGCGGTTAACTCCTTGTCAATGGCTATTGTAATTTCATTTTTAAATTGAACTTCTTGATCTGTAGGTCTGTAACTTCCCATAGAAGTCAATGCGTTTAAGTGTCCTAACTTATTATTAAGCTTGATTGGAAAATTTAAAGGGTCTTGATTACTTTTACTTTTTGTTTGATAAAGATTATTTTCAATAACGGTTACTTCTTTCGAAATTTTGTTTGCAAAATCTAGAAGTTCTTTATGCTTCTTTTTATCAGTAATTGACTTTTTTAATACGGTAATTTGATCTTTTACTTTCTTTACATTTTTTAAGGCTTTGTGTATTTCAGTCAATTTATCGCGGACTTCAATAATAAAATTGAATTGAGCTTGTAAATCTTCTTGAGTTGATTCGCTTCTAGGATCTTTTAAAATTGTAAAATCTTTGGATTCACTCTTGTTGTTTTTTGACAATACTACATTGTAATTTCCTGGTATTGCTTGTGGTCCATTTAGTGATGCCCACCATAAAATCATACCCTCTACTTTTTCAGCACCAGCGTACATCATATTCCAATTAAAAATATTGTTACCAGGTTTAACTTTTAAGGTTTCTTCTTTTTTCTCTTTGTTTGGGTGTGTACTGTATTTTTTTATCAATTGCTTGTTATTGTCAAAGAATGATAAGGAAAGGGTATCTGCTTTCGCTGTATCTTTTACATAAAAATTGATAGCAACACCACCATAATGGTTTTGCCCATTGGTTTTAGATTTGGCTCCTCTGCCACCGCCCATTTTATAGCTATCCATTGGTTTGTATGCATAGAAATCTTTTGAAATTATATTTTTATTTAATTGATGAAGCGGGGTTAAATCATCAATGATCCAAAAAGAACGACCTTGTGTAGCAGCAATTAAATTGTCATTTTTAATGGTTAAATCCGTTATTGGAACAATAGGTAAATTCAATTGAAACGGAGTCCAGTTATTACCATCATCAAAACTGATATACATTCCGCGTTCGGTACCAGCGTATAACAATCCTTTTCTTTTAGGATCGGCACGTAAAGCTCTAGTAAAAGATTCGTTTCCAATTCCGTTGGTTAATTTTGTCCAAGTAACGCCATAATCAGCAGTTTTATAGATATAAGGCCTGTAATCTCCTGTTTTATATTTTGTCCCCACGATGTAAGCACCACCCTTATTAAATGGGTCAATTTCTATACAGTTTATCATCATCCATTCAGGCATAATTTTAGGCGTAATATTGTTCCAAGTTACTCCACCGTCTTTGGTAATATGTACCAATCCGTCATCAGACCCCGTCCATATCAATCCATTTTCTATTGGGGATTCTGCCACGGCAAAAATAGTTGCGTAATATTCTACACTTGTGTTGTCTTTGGTGATGGGTCCACCTGATGGGCCTAATGTTTTAGGATCATTTCTGGTTAAATCAGGACTTATAATTTCCCATGATTGACCTTCATTTGTTGTAGCATGTAAGTGATTTGAGGCTGCATATAATTTTTTAGGATTATTAGGTGAAAACAACACTGGGAAATTCCATTGGAAACGATATTTAAAATCTTTGGCACCATGTCCCATCGGGTCGTCTGGCCACACATTTACGGCTCTTCGTTCGTTGGTTTTATGGTTAATTCTCGTTAAAAAGGCACCATAACTACCGCCATAAACGATATCATCATTATTTGGATCTACTGCGATATGTGCACTTTCACCACCCGCTGTACTTTCCCAATCACTTTCTGTGATATATCTGCCGTCGGTTCTGTGTGAAATACGTACAGTAGAATTATCTTGTTGAGCACCATATATTCTATACGGAAAGTGATTATCTGTAACCACTCTATAAAATTGTGATGTAGGCTGATTGTGATAAGTAGACCAATTTTCGCCAGCATCAAAACTAATTTGTGCACCACCATCATCACCAATAATCATACGTTGATTGTCATTCGGATCCATCCATAGGTCATGATGGTCTCCATGTGGAGCTCCATAGGTTTTATACGTTTTACCACCATCTTTAGATTGATGATAGCTAACATTTAAGACATATAATCCGTTTTCATCTTGAGTGTCAGCGTATAGTCGCGTATAATACCAAGCACGTTGACGTAATTTTCGCTCATTATTAATGAGTTTCCATGTTTTGCCAGCATCTGTAGATTTATAAACACCTCCATCTTTGTTTTCTATTAATGCCCAAACAATATCAGAATTTACAGGTGAAACTGTTACACCACTAATACCCCATATCCCTTTTGGCAATCCTTCGTTAGTACTGATATTGGTCCAAGTCTCGCCTTCATCTGTACTTTTATACAACGCAGAACCTTCACCTCCACTAGACAAACTGTAAGGTGTTCGTCTGGCATTCCAAGTAGATGCATATAGGATACGTGGATTGTTAGGATCGAGTATTAAATCGATAGCACCAGCGTCGGCATTAGCAAAAAGTACTTTTTTCCAATTTTCACCACCATCAGTAGATTTATAAACACCACGTTCTTCTGAAGATTTATACAAATCGCCTAAAACAGCAGCATATACTATGTCAGGATTTTTTGGATGAATTCTTACTCTGGGTATATGTCTAGAATTTTTTAACCCCATATGTTTCCATGTTTTTCCAGCATCTACAGATTTATACATACCATCACCAGAGGAGACATTACCGCGAATTGTTTTTTCGCCCATACCCACATAGATCACATTATTATCCCATTCAGAAACTGCTACTGCACCAACAGAACCTCCAAAAAAACCATCTGAAATGTTGTCCCAAGTATTACCGGCATCGGTAGTACGCCAAACACCGCCGCCTGTAGCTCCAAAATAATAAAGGTTGGCCTTACCCGGAACACCAGTTACCGCAGCACTTCTACCACCACGAAATGGACCTATATTTCGCCATTGCATAGCGTCGTAATATTTTTCTATAAAGAGAGGTTCTTGCGTTTTTTGTTTTTTTTGTCTTTTTTGTGCGTTAACTTTGTCGGCAGTTGCAAATAATAAGCAAACGGCAAGGAAGAATATTTTATTCATGGATTAGGTTTGTTGATAGTAGCTAAAATTAAGGATAATAAATTAAATTAGAAACGGGTTAGATGGATTTATTTTTAGATTATACTGATAAACAAATAGTTACTACTTCAATTAAAATTTCAGGTTCTAAAAGTGAATCGAACAGGTTGTTGATTTTACAACAATTTTTTCCTAATTTAGAATTAGAAAATGTATCTGACTCTGATGATTCTGTCCATTTAACACATGCCTTGCATGCTACAAAGGAGTTAGTAGATATTGGGCATGCTGGAACTGCCATGCGTTTTTTAACAGCATATTTTGCTGTAAAAGAGGGTAGAGAAGTGGTTTTAACGGGTTCTGAACGTATGCAAAATAGACCTATTAAAATTTTAGTTGATGCGTTGCAAATGTTGGGTGCAGATATTGCGTATGTCGATAAAGAAGGCTATCCGCCAATAGCCATTAAAGGCAAAAAAATTTCAAAGCAAAAAGTAGCTATTAATGGAAATGTAAGTAGCCAATATATTTCTGCCTTGGTATTGATTGCTCCGAGTTTAGAAAACGGACTAGAAATAGAATTGTTAGAAGAAATTACTTCTAGACCTTATTTAGAAATGACGTTAGATTTACTTAATCAATTGGGCGTTTCTACGATTTGGGAAGGTAATACCATTGTAATAAAACCAAAAAAAGCCATAAAGGATAAAACAATTACAGTAGAATCTGACTGGAGTTCTGCATCTTACTTTTATAGTTTAGTTGCTTTGAGTGAAGTTGGTAAATCCCTAACGTTATCATCATACAATAAAGAAAGTCTTCAAGGCGATAGTTGTTTGTCTGCTATATACCAAAAATTGGGAGTACTAACGGAATTTGAAAATAATTCGATAACACTAACCAAGGTAAATACACCTACTACTGAAATTTTAACGCTAAACTTACAGGAAGCTCCAGATATTGCTCAAACCATTGCGGTAACCTGTTTTGGATTAGGAATGGGTTGTGATTTGTCAGGGTTGCACACCTTGAAAATTAAGGAAACGGACCGTTTAGTTGCTCTACAAAATGAACTAGGTAAATTTGGTGCTGCCGTTGTAATTACAGATAAAAGCTTACGACTAACCGTTTCAGCAAATTCCTTTAATAGAGATGTTACTTTAAAAACATATAATGATCACAGAATGGCAATGGCATTTGCTCCGTTGGCACTAAAAGTTCCTTTTACGGTTGAAGATGCAGATGTGGTTACTAAATCTTATGTTAGCTTTTGGGAAGATTTTGAAAGCTGTATCCAATAAGAATGGATACAAAGTTAAAGTAAAGTTAAATAAGGGCTATTTGGTTAATTACGAGCAATTTGCTTAAATATATTTCGTTAAAATAGTATTCCTTTTATTATGACCAAAAAAATTCTACTCGTTTGTCTGGTAATTAGCCTTTCTTTCAAGGCTACAGCTCAAGAGTGGCAGTCAGATTTGCAAGAAGCAAAAAAAATAGCCACTGTTGAAAATCAAAAAATAATTTTAGTATTTCAAGGATCAGATTGGTGTGCCCCATGCATAAAATTAGATAATGAGATTTGGAGTTCAGATGAATTCAAAGCCTATGCAAAAGAGCATTACGTAATGTTACTTGCTGATTTTCCTAGAAAAAAGAAGAATAAATTAAGTAAATCTCAACAAGAAAAAAACAACAAATTAGCCGAAGAATATAACAAACAAGGTTTTTTTCCTTTTGTAGCTGTTTTAGATAAGAACGGTGAATTATTAGGTTCAACTGGTTATAAAAAAGTGAGTGTGACCGAGTATATCGAGATGCTTAATTCAATTTAAAATAATACATGCCCAAGTATATCTGTATAGGTATTTTCTTTCTGGTGTTTTCAAAACTTGAAGCACAGACAGCCTACCGTCAAACCTTAAAATTAATGGGTAGTAGGTTTGATATTTCGGTAATTGCTAATGATTCCCTTGAAGGGAATAGTTACATTAACACTTCCGTTGGAGAGATTAAACGCATTGAACAATTAATTTCCTCTTGGGATGCTAATTCTCAAACTTCTGAAATAAATAGAAATGCTGGAATTAATCCTGTTAAAGTTGATAAAGAATTATTTGATTTAATTGAAAGGGCTTTGGCAATTTCTAAACTAACTGATGGAGCTTTTGATATTAGTTATGCGTCTATGGATCATATATGGAAATTTGATGGTCTCATGACTGAAATGCCTTCGGAAGAGAGTATCAAAGCTTCAGTTGCGAAAGTTGGGTATCAGAATATTATACTCGATAAAAATAGGCAAACGGTATATTTAAAATTAAAAGGAATGAAAATTGGTTTTGGTGCTATCGGTAAAGGTTATGCTGCTGATAAAGCCAAGCAATTACTTATAGGCAAAGGTGTTATAGGTGGTATTATCAATGCATCCGGAGATATGAACACGTGGGGTAGACAACCTAATGGTGATTATTGGAAGGTTGCAATAACAAACCCGTTAAATAAAAAAAATGCGTTTGGTTTATTACCTATAAAAAACGGAGCCGTGGTTACTTCAGGTAATTATGAAAAGTTTGTGACTATAAATGGTAAACGGTATTCGCATATTATTGATCCGCGTACTGGTTATCCATCAAGTGGCATAATTAGCGTTACTGTTTTTGCACCCAAAGCTGAACTAGCTGATGCGTTGGCAACTTCTGTTTTTGTAATGGGTATTGAAGTTGGGTTAAACAGAATCAATCAATTGCCAAAAATAGAGTGTATCATCATAGATGATAAAGGAAGTATTCATAAATCAAACCATATAAACATCAATAAATAATGTTAAAAAAAATAGCCCTTTTAGTCTTAGTAATGATGGTTTTTAGTTCATGTGTTGCTGTAAAGGAATATGAAAAAATCAATTTGAATGATCCTGACATGGTATTGTCAGCTAATAAAATTGACCGTTTTGAAACCAATTTTCAATTGTATAGAGAGTCGGCTTCTGGTGCTAACGGAGGAAAAACAGGTGGAGGTTGTGGCTGTAATTAAATTGAGTTTATGAAAAAAATAGTTTTAGTAGTTGTCAGTTGCTTTGCATCCGTTTTAGTTTTTGCTCAAGAAAAAAGCCCAGAAACATCTTATAAAAAGAGGGTGTTAGAAAATGTTGAAGTAGATATCTTATCTAGTTATTATAGTCAAGATGGTGATAATGCTGCGGTTACTGGTGGTATTGGTACGGAGAAGTTGACTGATTTTACACCAACGATAACAATTTCAATACCCTTAAATGATGACGATGTGTTGACTATCGATGCTGGAATCTCAGCGTATACGTCGGCTTCATCGAGTAATTTAGATCCTTTTGATAGTTCTGGAGCCTCACAAGGAGGAGATGACGACGACGACGATGATGATGACGATGATGAAAATTTTCCTACAGAGGCGAATGGTAGCCCGTGGGTTGCTTCGTCAGGAGCTTCTCAAAAAGATACATGGATTAATCTTAATGCAAGTTATAGTCACAGCTCTGATGATAGAAATAAAATTTGGGGAGCTACTATTAGCTTGGCCAAAGAATATGATTACTCCTCTATTGGTTTTGGCGGGAGTTATGCACGACTTTTTAATGAGAAAAATACGGAAATCAGTATCAAAGCTAATGCGTTTTTCGATACATGGAAACCTGTATATCCAACTGAAATAGATTCTTATAATGAGGCAAATCAAAATTTAAATAGTGGATTTTTCTCAAATATTGATATTTTAGATCAATTCGGTGCTGTTATTGATAAAAATAGTTCAAACAGTTGGAGTGCTTTTAACACTACCTTAGTCGATGATGATAAACGAAATACCTACTCTTTGTCATTAAGTTTTTCTCAAATTTTAAGTAAAAATGCTCAACTATCGGTGTTTGTAGATGTGGTTAAGCAAGAAGGATGGCTTTCAAATCCAATGCAGCGTGTTTATTTTGGTGATAGAGCAAATTATTATATTGGAAATGCCAATAGTATAGATCATTATACTTCTAAATCAAATAAAGATGTTTTTCAGTTGGCAGATGATATTGAAAGATTACCTAACTCACGTTTTAAAACCCCAATAGGAATGCGTTTTAATTATTACTTAAACGAATTTTTAACAGTAAGAACCTATTATCGGTATTATTCTGATGATTGGGGTGTTTCATCTCACACGGCTAGTGTTGAGTTACCTATAAAAATTGGAGATAAGTTTACGTTGTACCCTGCATATAGATATTATAATCAAACAGCAGCGGATTATTTTGCTCCGTATGAAGAGCATTTTTCTACACAAGATTTTTATACTTCTGACTATGATTTGTCTGAGTTTAATGCAAATCAGTATAGTTTCGGAATTAAATACACAGATGTTTTTACGAAACTAAAAATTCAAAAGTTTGGGTTAAAAACTATTGATGTGAGATATAGTTATTATGAAAGAAATACGGGTTTACATTCTGGTATAATTTCGGCAGGTTTTAAATTTGTGATGGATTAAAAAAGGTTTGGTCTGTACGTGCTTTATTAGTGTTTTTTGAATTTTTAATAAAAATAAAATTCATATTAATAAGTGTTTTTATTGATTATAATGTTGAAAAATACCTCATAATTTTGAGAATAATGATAGTTTAAGCGTTTTTTGATTACATATTATTTGTTTTGTTTTTTATGCAAAAAATATAGAATCAAATGTTAAAGTTTGTAACACATTATAATTTTCATCGTCTATAATACAAAGAAGAGTTAATTAATCAAAATTCAAATTATGCTATCGTACATGCCAACTATTACTGAAGACGCAATATATAATCGATTTAGTTCTATTAATTTTTTAGTAGGTAGTTATAACATTGAGGTTTTTAGTTATGTACATGCAAAAGGTTGGGTGAAATCTGGAGTAGGAAGTTCTGAATTCGTAATGGAGGATACGTTTATTACCGAAAAAGTAAAGTTAAATAAAGAAAATTGTATTGTTAATTTAACGAATACCATTGCTAGAGATGAAAGTAATAAGGCTTTTCGCTTATTGTCGTTGGACATTCCAATGGGTAGCATAGATTTTTATAAAGGTGAAGTTAAAAATGAAACCTTGATTTTTAATAACTTAGAATCAGATACTAAGATTAAAAATAAATATGGAGAGGATGTTTCTTTCAAATTAATTTACAAAACTCTTTCAGAAAATAAAAATGAATTGGTTGTAGGTTATACCAAAGATAATGGGAAAACCTGGAATCCTTTTGTAAAGAATATTTATACAAGAAAGTAGAGTTATATTGTTCTAATTATATAACTCTACTAAATTTTTTGTTATTTATATTTAATTAATAAGCAATAAATAGTTTGTCAGAATCATTTTAAAAATGGTATCGAACAAATGCTTCCATTGCTGCATAATGTGACAATCCAAGTACATCATATAAATTTGCAGTCTCTTTATTTCTATCTTCTGCACGTTGCCAAAATTCTCTACTATCTGCTCCTTGGAAAACCACACCATCTTTTTGAGATTGATGTTTAAAAATACCTTTACGTTTTTCTAGTACTTGGTCTGGTCCCATAGGTACTGCCATTTCTATTTCGTCAATACCCCATTCTTGCCATGCTCCTCTATACAACCAAACCCAGCAATCTTCCATGAATTTTTTAGGTTTTAGTTCTTTTAAGGCTGCGAAAACAGAATCTAAACATACTTTATGAGTACCATGTGGATCAGCTAAATCACCAGCCGCATATATTTGATGAGGTTTAATTTTTTCAATTAAATCAGAAGTAATTTTGATATCAGCTTTGCCTAATGGATTTTTTTCTACAGTACCTGTTTCGTAAAAAGGCAATTCCATAAAATGAATTTGATCATCTGGGATGCCGATGAAATGACAAGTCGCCCTTGCCTCACCTTTTCTAATGATCCCTTTTATATGTCTTACTTCTGGCGTGTCTATTTCGCTGGATTTCTTGTTTTTTAAAAATTCAGCTGCTTTTTTATAAATATTTTCTGCCTCTTCATTTTCAATATTAAACTGGTCGTTATAATCACATACAAAGCGAGCAAAACGCAATGCCTCATCATCTGCAACAGCAATATTACCTGAGGTTTGGTAACCTACATGAACTTCGTGTCCTTGCTCATGTAATCTTTTGAATGTACCACCCATACTAATAATATCATCATCAGGGTGTGGGCTAAAAATTAATACACGTTTTTTAGCAGGTTCAGCACGTTCAGGTCTTTTGCTATCATCTGCATTGGGTTTACCACCTGGCCATCCCGTAATGGTGTTTTGCAATTTGTTAAATATTTTAATGTTGATATCATATGCAGGACCAGAATCTGCTAATAAATCACTCATACCATTCTCTATATAATCGGCATCAGTTAACATTAAAATTGGTTTCTTTAAGTAAAGAGCAAGACTCAATACTGCTTTTCTGATCAGTCTATCTGTCCAAACAATTTTTTCAACGAGCCAAGGCGTATTAATTCTTGTTAATTTAGAAGCCGCTTCTTTGTCTAAAACAAAAGTTGCATTATCATGTTCTTGCAAAAATGATGCAGGTACACTGCTGGTCACTTCACTTTCCGTAGAAGCCTTTATTATATTAGATTTTCTCTCACCCCAAGCTAAAAGAATAACTCTTTTGGCCTCCATTATTTTTTTAACCCCTAGTGTAATTGCTGTTCTAGGTGTGTTTTCTAATCCAGAAAAATCGCCACTTGCAGCAACTCTAGTAATATGGTCTAAGGCAACCAAACGTGTTTTAGAATTCTGAAGCGATCCAGATTCATTAAAACCGATATGCCCATTACCACCAATACCTAAAATTTGTAAATCAAGACCACCTAAGGCTTCAATTTTATTTTCATATTGATCACAATAATTTGCTATTTCAGCTTTAGACAAGGTACCATCTGGAACATGATAATTTTCTGGTAAAATATCTACGTGATTAAATAGGTGCTCTTTCATGAAACGAACATAGCTATTTACAGAATCAGGTTCCATTGGGTAGTATTCATCTAAATTAAATGAAACTACATTTTTAAAGCTTAAACCTTCCTCTTTATGTAAACGTACTAATTCCGCATATAAACTTTTTGGTGAAGAACCTGTTGCTAGTCCTAATATACAAGGTTGTTTTTGAGCTTGTTTAACACGAATAAGATCTGCTATTTCTTGAGCAACTGCCTTAGAGGCAGTAGTAGAATTCTCGTAAACAACGGTGCCTATGTTTTCAAACCTTTTTTCGAATCCTGTTGCTTTGTCGATACTACTTTTTAACATAATAATGTGGGTTGTTTTTAGAGATTAATTTTAGTTTTATAAATTTTCTGTTTTTTCGGTAAAACTTTGAATGAGTTTAAATTGATTTTTAGCACGATCCAAATTATGCTCGGGATATTTCGTTTTATAATAGATATCATTATTTAGATAATCTGTTAAAAAACGTAAGCCCATTATAAACATCATAGTTTTGGCACTTAAAGGCAAATATCGTAATTCTATTGCAGATAAAGAAGCTTTCATTTGTTTTAAAAAGCCTTTTTTATAAGCATTATAATAGTCTAGATTAAACATAACTAGATCTAAATTAGTTTCATCTTCAGCAGCCGTATTACAAATGGTTCTAATAGCATCTCCAAAGTCATAATGTACAATACCTGGCATTACTGTATCTGTATCAATAAGGCATAAACCTTTATTTTTTTTATTAAACAAAGCATTTGATATTTTTGTATCGTTATGAGTTACTCTAAGTTTAATTTCTCCAGACTCTTTCAGCTTCTGAATAACATGCATTTCTTCTTTTAAATCTTCAACAAGTTTGATATATTTTTTGGCCTTTTCTAATCTTTCTGATGAAGCTATTTTTAAAGCGTCGTTAAATTGTTCATAGCGAAAGGACATGTCGTGAAATTTTGGAATGACTTCCACTAATTTTGAAGGATCAAAGTCGCTAGTGAGTGTCAGAAATTTTCCTAGTAAACGCCCACCTTCATAAGCTATTTCTTTATTAGTAACTATTTCATGAGTTACACTGTTATCGATAAAATACATCAAGTTCCAGAAATTACCTCCATCATCTTTAAGGTAAGAGCTGCCAGTTTTAGTTTTTGCAAAAGTAAGCACACGACGTTTACGTTTTTTTGAAGACAGGTCTTTTAGTTTTTCTTGAATATGATTGCTTACGGCAACTTTATTTTCAATAAGGCCTGGAACATCTTTAAAAACACCATGATTAATACGTTGTAAAACAAAATATGGTTTATCTTTAGTTATCACTAAATATGTATCATTGATGTGACCGGATGCTAATTCTTTAAAAGATTGAAATTCGCCATTATGTTCAAATTGTTCGAATGTGCTTTTTATTTTTTTGACTAACATCATATTAAAGTTTTATAGATAAAGGTTCGTACTGTAAAAATGCGATTATTTTTGAGAAGATTGACGTTCTATTAAATTAGAGTCCATTATTAAAGTTTCCTCTTGTAACAGACCCGTTTCATTTTTTATATTTCTTATTAATAAATCTGTTGCTGCTTTTCCCATTTCAAATCCGGGTTGGTTAATCGTTGTTAAGGTGGGATTGATAACCGTTGAAATAGGTTCATTACTAAAACCTACAATAGCTACGTCATCTGGTATTTTAATTTCATTCTCAATTAAACATTTTATGGCTCCAATAGCAGCAACATCATTTGCAGAAAATATGGCATCAAAAACAACACCTTTATCTAACAATTTTTTAATATTATCAATACCATCTTGCTCCATTAATCTAGAGCTAATTAAATATTCATCTCGAAACGGAATTCCATTTTTCTTAAGTGCTTCTTTGTAGCCTCTAAAGCGGTTCTTGTAAATTTCGAGTTCTTGAGGTCCCGAAAAATGTACAATATTTTTACATCCTTTTTTAATTAAATGCTGAGTGGCATCATACCCGCCTTTAAAATCATCAATAAGCACGTTGTTAGTGCCGGGAATATTACAATGTCTATCAAAAAAAACCAAAGGAATTCCTCTATTTTTTAAACCTTCTAAATGCTCATAGTCCATTGTTTCCATTGAAATTGAAATCAATACGCCGTCTACTCTATTGGCAGCTAAAGTTTCTAAGATGTTTTTTTCTCTTTCTAATTGTTCTAATGATTGACAAATGATAACACTGAATCCAGCCTGGTATGCCGTTTCCTCAATGCCTTGAATTACAGAAGAAAAAAAATGACGTGATATTCTAGGTACAACAACACCAATGGTGTTGGTTACATTTTTACGTAAATTTGAAGCTAATAGATTACGCTGATAGCCCATTTCTTGGGCTGTTTTTAGAATTTTATCCTTTGTTTTTTTGGTTACCCTAGGGCTGTCATTTAAGGCTCTTGAAACAGTAGAACTATTAATGTCCAACGCTTTTGCAATATCATGTATTGTGACTTTATTTATATTCATCCAGAATTAATCTTTCTCGGTTAAAGATATAACAAATGTAACAATAATTAAAAATACAATCGATTGTATTTTTAATTGATTTTTTGTATGTTTGCATAACAATCAAATTATATAAAAATGAAAACACAATACACAACTAGGTATGCAGCATCACCGCAAGATGTTAAATCTTATGACACTACTAGATTAAGAGAAGAGTTTTTAATTGATAATTTAATGCAGGCGGATAAGATAGAGTTAGTATATTCTCATTATGATAGATTTATTACAGGAAGTGCAGTACCAACTGTAGCTCCGTTAAAATTAGAAGTTATTGATGCATTAAAAGCTGATTTTTTTCTAGAAAGAAGAGAATTAGGAATTATTAATATTGGTGCAGCGGGAACAGTAACTGTTGATGGAACGGTATATGAGTTAGATAATAAAGAAGCTCTATATGTTGGTCAAGGAAATAAGGAGGTTATCTTTTCAAGTAAATCAGCAGGAAATCCAGCTATGTTTTATTTAAATTCAACGCCTGCACACAAAGCATTTCCAAATAAGAAAATAGGCATTAAAGATGTTGAAGTCATTGAGTTAGGTGCACCTGAAACTGCAAATGCACGTACTTTAAGAAAATACATAGTAAATAGTGTAGTAGATGTTTGTCAGTTACAAATGGGAATGACTACTTTAAAATCAGGAAGTTCTTGGAATACAATGCCAGCTCATGTGCACGACAGAAGAATGGAAGTTTATTTTTATTTTGAAGTTGCAGAAGATCAAGCGGTATGTCATTTTATGGGGCAACCTCAAGAAACAAGACATATTTGGATTGGCAATAATGAAGCTGTAATTTCTCCACCATGGTCTATTCATTCAGGATCAGGTACAAGTAGCTATACTTTTATATGGGGAATGGCTGGTGAAAATCTAGATTATGGAGATATGGATCATTGTAAAATAAACGAATTAAAATAATCATAAAAATACATTATGTCAATTAACTTATTTGATTTAACAGGGAAAGTAGCTTTAGTCACTGGTGCCGTTCACGGTTTAGGGATGGCAATGGCTAAGGGATTGGGACAAGCAGGAGCTACAATTGTAGTAAACAATCATTCAAAAGATTCATTAGAAGATGCGGTTGCTGAATATAAATCATGTGGTTTAAATGCCTATGGTTATGTATTTGATGTTACAAATGAAACGGCCGTTATGGAAGCTATTTCAAAGATAGAAGCTGAAGTTGGTCCTATAGATATTTTGGTAAACAATGCCGGTATTATTAAAAGAACACCCATAGTTGATATGGAAGTTGCAGATTTTGAAGCTGTAATTAATGTAGATTTAATAGGTCCGTTTATTGTTTCTAAGCATGTAGCTAAAGGAATGATAAAAAGGGGTGGAGGAAAAATTATTAATATCTGTTCTATGATGAGTGAGCTAGGTAGAGATACTGTTAGTGCATATGCAGCCGCCAAAGGAGGATTGAAAATGCTAACCAAAAGTATGGCTACGGAATGGGCTAAGTTTAATATTCAGACAAATGGTATTGGTCCGGGATATTTTGCAACAAGCCAAACAGCTCCAATTAGAGTGGATGGGCATCCGTTTAACGAGTTTATTATTAAAAGAACACCAGCGGCAAGATGGGGAGATCCTGAAGATTTACAAGGAACGGCTATCTTTTTAAGTTCAAAAGCAAGTGACTTTGTCAATGGGCATGTGGTTTATGTTGATGGTGGTATTTTAGCGACTATTGGTAAACCTGCTAACGAATAATATCATTTAAAATCACAATTAATTATGAAAACTATCCGATTATTTATTTTTTCATTGTCTTTAGTAGTGCTTGCATCTTGCTCGGAAAAGGAGAAGGTAACCAGTGTTGTAGTAAAAAATACATTAGACATTGACAGGTCTATTGAAACTATTGCATTAAATAAATCAGAATTGGGCGTTGAAGATCTTACTACTGTTGGTATTAAAGATGTAAAAACAGGAGAGCTTCAAGTTACGCAATTGGTAGATAATGATGGGGACGGTACTATGGACGATGTGTTGTTTCAGCCAAAAGTAATGGCTAATACTGAAAACACATATGAAATTGTAAAAGTGACTGAAGCTGAAAAGCCAACAGCAGAAGAACTTTGTTATTCTCGCTTTGTACCAGAAAGAACGGATGATTATGCTTGGGAAAACGACAGAGTAGCCTTTCGAGTTTACGGTCCTACGGCACAAAAAATGATTGAAGATAACGTGCCTGGAGGTACGCTTTCTAGTGGTGTAGATGCATGGTTAAAAAGAGTAGAATATCCAATTATTAATAAATGGTATAAGAAAGATCTTGAGACGGAAGGGTCTTATCATGTAGATACTGGTGAAGGTTTAGATAATTTTCATGTAGGTGTAAGTCGCGGTGTTGGTGGTATTGCGGCTAAGATTGATAGTACTTATTATTATTCTAAGAATTATACAAAATGGCGTACTATTACAACAGGTCCAATTAGAACCAGTTTTTATTTGGAGGTTGCTACGTGGAATGCTGCGGGAAAATCGATCAAAGAATCTAAAGTTATTAGTTTAGATTTAGGTAATAATTTTTCAAAATTTACTGTTTCTTTAGAGGGTATTGATACGGTTTCAGTAGGATTAACACTTCATGAAAAAGATGGAGTTGTTACGGGTAATACTGATAATGGCTGGGTTAGTTATTGGGAACCTCATGGTGATTCTGAAATAGGTACTGCTATTGTTGCTCCTAAAAACACCTTTCTTGGTTACGAAAAATATGATACAGATTTAATTGATGAAAGTAATGCTTATGCAGAACTTAAAGTAACTAATAATGAAGTGGTTTATTATTCAGGTTTTGGTTGGAAAAAAAGTGGTCAATTTAAAACGAAACAAGAGTGGGAGAGTTATCTTAATACTTTTGCTAAGCAAATAAATACCCCCTTAGAAGTTGAGGTTCAGTTAGCCAAATAAACGTTGAATAAAGAAATTATCATTAGAGATCATTTTAAGAAATATTAAATAAAAAAAACCTAGACGAAAGTCTAGGTTTTTTTTATTCTTAAATATGAAGCATATCATCTGTTCGTTAGATTTCAAGAACTTATTTATATATAATTGTTTAGCGTATGAGCGTTATTCTCTTGTGTTAGTAAAATATTTTTATAGAATTATGTTTCCCTAATTAGTGAAAATTACTAATCTAATCCTTCATGATAATTTATACCTGACTCTTGCCATCTTTCTTTAAGTTGAACTAATGCTTGCGTAAAGTTTTTATAATTTTTATTGGCTTTTTGTGTCCAACCTACTTCAGCATATGCTGCTATTCTAGGATATATTTGATTTTCCATTTGTTTTTCAGTCGGTATCCATTCACTCCACATTTGACAGCCTAAACCTAATATGTTATTAATATATTTCGCATCTAAGCCCTCGGGTATTGGGTCAAATGAATATGCTTTTGAGAGTGGTATAGATTTATAATTATAATCAAGATAAGTCATCGAATGCAAAGAGTTTACCACTTCATGTCCATTGGTAACTGCTTTATTAACCAACTCTAGGCTTCCTTTCCAAAAATGAATAATGGCCGCTTTAGACAGTTTTTCTTTAACTTCCATGTTATTATCTTTATCCCATTCATGTACATTATCACCGAGTATTTCATTCCATCCCATCATACGATGGTCATTTTTTTCAATGAATTTTGAAATTTGGTTTGTAAAAAATATTTGAAGATCGGCAGGAGATATTAATCCTTCTTTTTTAATTTTATCTTGTATGTCTTTTGATTTCTCCCAAGTTTCAAACCTCACTTCATCACCGCCAATATGGACGATATTACTTGGAAAAAGGTCAAATACTTCTGTTAAAACATCTTTCAAGAATTCGTTTACTTTAGGGTCTGCTAAATTGAAAGAATCATCCATTTTACCAAATTCTTCAGAAACTTCCGTTGTTGTTCCTAAAATTCCAAGCCAAGGATATGCTGCAATAGCTGCGGTAGCATGTCCCGGCATTTCAATTTCAGGTATAATTTTAATATGTCGTTCTTCAGCATATTTAATAATGTCTTTAATTTGTTCTTGAGTATAAAAACCAGCATGAGGTTCACCAACTCTATCTGGGCTTTTTCTGCTTAATTGAGTGTCATTTCTATGACTTCCGATTTTGGTTAGATTAGGATATTTTTTAATTTCAATTCTCCAGCCCTGATCATCTGTTAAATGCCAATGAAAAACATTCATTTTTATAAGAGCCATTTGATCGAGTAATTTTTTTACAGGGTCAGAGCCTTTAAAATGACGTGACTCATCTAACATAAAAGCCCTCCAAGGAAAACGGGGCTTATCTTTTATTACTGCAACAGGTATTGCAACAGCTTTATTTTGAAATTTAACGGTTTCAAAGTTACTGGGTAATAATTGTCTAAAAGATTGAATTCCGTAAAACAACCCAGTATTTGTAGTACTTTCAATCTGAATGTTTTTAGTTGTTGTGGTTAATTGATAGCCTTCCTTACCCAATTCTTTTTCAAGTGCGGGGTTTATGATTAATTGAATACCATTACCTTTTTCTTTGAGCTTAGGTTTTTTATGAAAACCTTTTTCAAGAATAGAGGATAGTAATAGTGCTGAATTTTCACTGTCTTTATCAAATACAATTTTAGTTTTACTCGTTAAAATGAATGCTCCTTCTCCAATTGATATTTCCATCGGACGAGGGATAATATTTATTTGGGCATTTAATGTTGCAATAAATAGTAGTAATAATACAGTAGTAAAATTTAGTTTTAATGGTTTCATGTTTTTTAAGTAGGATATTTAGTTGTTTTCAGAATTAGAAAAAACCAGTCTTCCAGATTTAATGGTTTTTATAATTTTTAAAGTGTCACCTTCTTTTTTAAAAACAACAAGATCAGCGGGGTGTTCTATTTGTAAGTAATTTGTAGACGTACCAAATAAAGACTCAGTTGGTTTTATTGAGGCCATATTCCAAGCTTCATGTAACGGTAAAATTTGCTTCTTAATTAATTGATTAACACACCAAAGTAACGATTGAGCTGAACCTGCAAGCATTTTGGGACTGTTTTTCATAAACAATCTACCATTGGAATCGAGTTCAACATCACCACCAATATGAGCCTTATACGTTCCCGGTAAAAGATCTGCATAAGATGTGGCGTCACTTACCAATATACTCTTATTAGGTTTTGTTTTTATAAAAATTTTCAAAAGTGAATCAGGTAAATGAAAACCATCGGCAATTAGTGATGACCAAAGTTCGTCTGAGGCCAATTGTTCCATAACATAATTTGAATGACGAGGCAACATAGCGTGTGAAGCATTACCTAAATGTGTAGACATGCTTGCACCAGCCTCAATAGCATCATTTATTTGTTGAGTAGTAGCTGCGGTATGTCCAATAGAAACAATAACTCCAGCTTCTACACATTTTTTAATAAAAGTAATGGATTCTGGCCATTCTGGTGATAATGTGATAATTTTAATTCTGTTTCCTGAAGCTTTTTGCCATTTAGAAAATAAGTCCCAGTCAGGAGCCTTTATAAACTCCTTTGAATGTGCACCTCTAGGACCATCTTCAATAGATAAAAATGGACCTTCTAGATGAATACCACCAACACATGCATTTACATCCGTAAAGCTGTCACAAGCCTTTGCTATAACTTTCAGTAATGATTCCGTAGCAATATCACTATTACTAATTACAGTAGGGTAGTAGGTGGTAATTCCTTTTTCAAGGAGAATTTGCGTTAATGTTTTAAGATCTGCAATAGTTAATCCTATTGTATTTAAGTCGATTCCTTTAAAGCCATTTATTTGTAGATCAACTAAGCCTGGAGCTATGTAATATGATGTGTCTAATTGCTCATTACCTGCCGTTATATTATCTATATATCCATTTTTTATATGGACACTAATAGGTTTGTTCGTTCTATAATCTAATGCTTCAATCGTCATAATTTACCCGTTTTTTGAACCTTTAATTAAGTTGGAATGCAAGTCCTTTACTTTTTGCGGCACAGCTTCTTTATTAAAAAGACCAATTACAATAAAAAGTAGTAAAGAAGCCAAAATAGGGGCACCCAACTCAAGAGCAAGTGATTTTTGTTCGACAACTTTTAATAAAGCAAAAACTGCTAAACCACCAATTATGGAACCGATAGCCGCTTTACTGCCACTTTTTTGAAACATAGGTAGAAGCCCAAGAATCATTGGAACAGACATTGGTCCTAATAAAGCCGCAAACCAAGTAACTATTAATCCGAAAACACCTCCAAATTTACTTGCATTTAATCCTACAATAATTGTAATTAATGTAAAACAAAAGGTAGTTATTCTTGCTAATCTTAACTCCCTACTTTTAGAAAGGTTTCGGAATTTAGGAAACAATTTAGGTAAAATATCTCTACAAATAACCGAAGATATAGTATTAGAATCTGACGACGTCATTGAGAGTGTATTTGCGAACATTGAAGCAAGGACAAGACCTAATAAACCGGCCGGTAAAAATTTCAGTGCCATTAGGCCGTATGATAAAGTAGGGTCTTCTAAATTGTCAAAAAATAGAGGAGCCGCAAACATAGGATACAGAAGAATTAAAGGCCAAATGAGGTATAAGATGGCGGATAAAATACCTGCTTTTTTAGCTACAGTTGCAGAAGATGAAGATATAAATCTGGTCGCTAAATTCCATGTACCACCACTATAACTGAAAAAATTAATGAGTAACATGGTAAAAGCAAAAGCTATTGTGTATGGATCATTAAAGAAATCTGCATTTCCTTCAGGCAGTTTATCCCACATGGTAAATATACTAGAAGCACCATCGTCTAAATTCATTAAAATGATTACGAACATGGTTATTCCGGCCAGAAGTTGCACAATAAATTGGGCGAAATCGTTCCAAACATCTGCCCATAACCCTCCAATTGTAATATAAACAAGTGAAACTATACCAACCAGTACGATTCCGAAAGAAATGGAAGTTCCACTAAATACATTTAGTAATACGGCTATAGCTGCTAGCTTACCACCAGTATCAAAAACTTTTATAATAGACCCAACCCAAGCAATAAGTTGTTGCGTTTGTACATTGTATCTCACTAAGAGATATTCGGTAGGTGATTGGATGTTTGCATATTTTCTAAGTCTTGCCCATTTTGGTGCAATATAAAATGCAGCCAACAATGTCGCAATGGAAACTGTAAAAGCCCACCACACATATAGTGTGAATCCGTGGGTATAGGCAATACCGGCATAGGCAACAAAAACGGCTCCACTATAACCAGAAACATGATGAGAAATACCAGACAACCACCATGGTAGTTTACCGCCTGCAGTATAAAAGTCAGCAGAGCTTTTTACTCGTGAATATGCCCACAAGCCAATGGAGATAAGCATTATAAAATAACATGATAAAACTAACCAATCTAGTAGTTGCATTTAAGTCTATTTTTTATGTATATTAATTAAAAGATGTTATTATATAATGTGATGTAATTCTATGCAATTAATTATTGTTTTTACAGAGAATTACTTTTTTTAAGTAAAATTATTTTGAATTATAAAACTAACTTTATCTTCGTTTTCAACAAACATAAAACAATTTTAATTTTTATGCAAACGTTTGCATAACTAATTTTCTTTTATTGGAGTTTTTGTTTATATTTTTTCTTAGCTTGCATAAGCGAACATTTTATTGAGCTTTTCAATGCGGTTTTGAATCTTTTGAGTGTTATGATTTTCATGAGATATGAATCAGTAAAATGCAAACGTTTGTATGTTTTATTATGAAGAATAGGAGAATTACATTAAAGGACTTAGCTAAAGATTTAAATTTATCTGCATCGACAATTTCAAGAGCATTAGATAACCATCCCGCTATTAGTGATGCTACCAAAAAAAAGGTGCAACGAAAGGCAGAAGAACTGGGTTTTATTCCCAATTCTATAGCTTCAAGTTTTAGAACAAAAAAAACCAAATCTATAGGTATAATAGTACCTAGAATTGATATTCATTTTCATTCATTAGTTATAAGTGGAATTGAAGATTTTGCATATAAAAACGGGTATAACGTTACTATTTTTCAATCAAAAGATTCACTTAAACGGGAAAAGGAAATCGCCAAGATATTACAGAATAGAATGGTAGATGGTATTATTATCTGTTTAAGTATTGAAACTGAAAAGTGTGATCATTTTAAGAAATTTGATAAACTAGGAGTACCTATGGTTTTTTACGATAGAGTACCAACAGATTTTGATGCAAATAAAATAGTAATCAACGATTTCGAATCTGCTTTTACGGCAACAGAACATCTTATTAAAAAAGGCTGTAAAAGAATAGGGCATATTGCTGGAAGTCAAAAAACAGATATATTTAAAGCCCGTTTAGAAGGATTCAAAGCAGCACTTCAAAAATATAAACTACCCATAAACCAAGATTTAATATTGTATACAAAACATTTGGGTTATGAAGAAGGTGTAATTTGTGCTAAAAAGTATTTAGAATTTTCAGAATTACCAGATGGTGTTTTTTGTGCAAACGACTATACTGCGGTTAGCGTTATTCAAATTTTCAGAAAACACGGTATAAGAATTCCTCAAGACGTTGCCATTGTTGGGTTTAGTAACTATCCTATTTCTAAAATTATTGAACCTAATTTAACAACCATTAACGATTGTGCTTTTCAAATGGGAGAGTCTTCTGCAAAATTATTAATTCGTCATATTGAAGATAAGGATGAATTTATAAATTCAGAGTCTATTACTTTAAGAACAAATTTAATTGTTAGGGAATCTACCCAATTGTCAGATGCTTAGTTACATATAGTTTCTATTTTAGTTTCGCTAATCGATCATGTAAGGCATGCATTTGTTGCGTTCGTAAAAAGTTTTGCTCTTTTATTTCTGAATCATAAAGAAAACCTTTGTTCAGAGCAAGAAATCTATTGTCTAACCCTTTTGCATTTTCTAGTATTTTATTTAAGGCTTCAAGTAGTTCGGGGGTTTGTGATCTGACGAAATTAACAGCGTTATATGCAGATTCTACTTCCTTAAAATTTAAGTAATGCATTCTTAAATCTGCCATTAATTTATAATGTTCAAATTCCTCTTTGTTTTTCTTAGGATTTATTAGGATTAATTGGTCCCTAACTTTTCCGTAATCATTTTTCATTACGGCAATACTTGAACTTTTATCCGGTTTTCCATTTGTGATTAACTCTTTTGGAAAAAATATAAATTCAGATAATTTTTGAGCATCTGGTTTTTTTAAACCAAACTGTTTTTTTGCATATTTTAAAACAAAGGCTTGTGGATCAATAGCATCTTTTGATTCAAGTGCTTCGGTATAACTTTGAATTAAAATATTGAATCCAGAGAGGGGATAGGTGTTTCTAATTTGAACCATGTCAACAACGTCATAGTTGACATCCCATGTAAAACCGTATACTCCAGATGTAGACCAAGAAGTCATAATGATACCTTCATAGTTCGCTTTTCTAGCATAGGGAATAAATTCCTTTTGATTTTTAAAATGGGTAGCCCAATCGGTAATAAACCAATTGTCTGGATGAGATCGTATTGCAGGTGATCCCCAAAAGGTAAAACCTAATTTTTGAAGGTTCGGAATATCTCCAAAATGATTAATTTTCCAACCATAATTCCAATCCACAAAAATAGTTTCTTTCGGTAAATCTGCAGCCGCTTCAGGATATTTTAAAATAATATCTGCCCACATCACCGGTTTCTTACCTAATGAGATCACAATGTCTGCTATCATTTTCATATGATCAACAAACAATTTTGATTTACCTTCTTCTGCAACTTTCTTTTTACATTTTTCACAATGACCCAATAAATAGGTTTCATCACCACCAATATGTATATAATCTGAATTATGCATGTTTGCTAAATCAGTAAATAAGTCGGTAAATAAGGCTTTATTATTAGAAATTTCCATCGGGCATAACTGAGAAATATCTTTTCGGTCTTCCTTTAAAATACTATATCTCGGATTACGTAAAATATATTCTACATGGCCCAAAGTTTGTTGCAATGGAATAACTCTAATTCCTAAATTTTCACAATGTGAAATAAAACTTTTTACTTCAGCTCTCGTATATGAGTATTTATTTGAGATAGTTGCATGTTTTTCAAAAGGGTAAGTACCTTCCCATTCTAATACCAATGTATTCATACCTAACTCAGAAAGCTCATCGGCAAATTCCATTAAAGCCTTAGGAGTCATTACTTGTATACGTAAATCTAAATGAAACCCTTTAACTTTGAAATTTTCTGTTTCTGTTTGTATTTGTTTTTGTGCAAGTAGCTGAGAAGATCCAAGGGCAACAAAGCATATCAGTAATAAAAAAGTGTAAAAATATTTAAAATTCATCTTGTTCGTTTTTTGAAAAATAGAAAAATTCATAGCGGGTTTTAATTTACTGATTTATTTTAAAATATTACTTTGAGATAGTAATTTTAACTAGACTTTTTGAAGGTTCAACGTTTCTTGATACGCTTCTTTATCAAAATAAAATTTACAATTAGCATGTGTTGTAAGAATAGAGGCAGGACATGAAGTTGAAATTGGTCCAGTCAACGTATCTTTTACAGCGTTACTTTTATTTACACCATTAACAACACAAAACAAATACCTACCTGTTAAAAGTGTTGGAATTGTTAAGGTAATTGCTTTTTTAGGCACACTTTGTATAGTATCAAAGCAGCCATCATTTACCTGTTGTACACGACACGCATGGTCTAATTGAACCACTTTTATTGTTTCTGAATCATCAAAATCAGCTACCGGTGGATCATTAAAGGCAATATGTCCATTCTCTCCAATTCCTAAACATACAATATCTATTGGGGCCTCTAAAATTAAATCTGTATATCTCTTTAGCTCTTTAGAAATACCATTATGAACATTGATTGTGTTTTTGTTTTTGACCTTTATTTTTGAAAATAAATTCTTGTTGAGATATGAAGAAAATAATGCTGGTGAGTCAGGTTCTAAGCCAATATACTCATCCATATTAAATGCTGATACTTTATTCCAATCAATTAAATTTGAATTGGTTAAATATGCTAGCATTGAATCTTGTGAGGGAGCTGCAGCAAATATTATACGTACACTGTTTTGTGTACTTTGCAATTTTACAATACATGTTTCTATGGCTTTACCTGCAGCAACACCTGTTGCTGTTTTATTAGGAAAGACATTAATATCTTGGTTGTGGTCAGACATTATCTTATTCATTTACTTTTAAGTGTTTCGGTTAAAAGAAACTCTGTTAATTAAAAAATATATAATCAACAAGAGTTTCAATCCTTAATTACTAACTCAACTATTTTTATACTTTATAATATTTCAACACGGTCAATGATCATTTCAGCGGCTTTGTTATCCGTTGGTCCATTACCTCTAAACAACCATAGGTTTATTTTTAAACGCTCGTCATTAAGCGGAGGTATATCTTCGCCAGTATACGTCCATGTGTTAATAATAGCACTGGTTTCTGGTTCTAACGTATGCCCTTCATAACTACCAAAGTCAATTTTATCAGCTTGCCAATCAAAGAAATGTGTAGATAAATTACTGTCTAAATTCATATCATAGCGTGTTTTATTTCCTGCTACATAAGACGGTTGAATTGCAAATTGTGAGTTCTGATTCTCAGTATCTGACCATCTAGAAAATTCGATATCAATTTCTTCTTCGTCATTCTTATAAGTGAACAATCCAGCAACAACATTTTCATCCAATTGATCAACGCTACTTGATAGATAGAAAACATATTTTTTATGTCCTTGTGTTTGACGTAATGTTATACCCGCACAATACCATATACCATCTCTTTGTACAACTTTGAGATGGAGTTTTCCATCATTATCTACCCATACATTTTCTTCAGAGTCTGAAAAAAAATTAGGTCCAGGACCTTGTTTATCATCCTTGGTAGTTCTTACTACCCATTCATAACCTGAAAATGTTATTATTCTCGTTGTTACAACAGGTGTTTCTTCGTCTTTATCACCATTAGACGCACTGCAAGAGTTCATCATAAACAATGGGAATAGTAATAAAAAACTAAGATAAGTAAGGGTTGATTTCATGGGTATGCTCATATTATATTTCCCTATTGGATAGTTATATCAATATTAAAATTATCTATAGTAGCACCTACTTTATCCGCAGCTGATACAACAATTTTATCTGAAGATCCTGAGCCATTACTTATAAAAATAAGATTCATCACATCTATATCTTCTTGTGTAAAAGTGTCACCCGTTTTTAATATGCTGGCACCTCTTACTAGCCATCCATATTCTGGAGCCTCTTCAATGGTAAAGGTTAAGTCTTCAGGAGCAGCACCAATTACCTCTAAAACGTTGTTGTCAAAAGCAAAAGTTTCTCCACTGTCTACTGAAAAACCAGTATTGGTTTCTATAGTAAGAACACTAGTTTTTGATGAAAGTCTGGCAATTAGCATTGGAGGATTAAAGCCTAAGGTGTTTTCCTTAGAATAAAATTCGTCTGTTTCATTACTTCCAAGTTCACCGTCGAGCATAAATGAAACTCTACCTTTATTAGTTAAACTTTTTAAATAATCAATAAGATCAAATTCAAATGAGCTTAATTTTGAAGTTGTTATAGTTGCAATAGGGGCTTCAGTAGGAAAAGTTGCATTGTCAAAGGTTAAACCAACTTCACTCCATAAAGTATCTTGTACTTCGTAAACATTAAAGTCAACTTCCTTTCCATGGGTAAACTTAATTGGTAACTCTAACTTAAAGTCAATAATAACACCTTCATCACTTAACTCACTCAAGTCAAACATTAAATATCCTTTTCTATCGTAAAGACCATTATCTGAAACATTCTTAACCTTAATAAGAGCATCGGTACCAAAATTTCTTCCAGATTGGCTACCACCATTAATATACGTATCGTGTATTGGAAAAATGGTATCCATAGTAATAGATGGGTCAGGATCGTCGTTACCTGTTGTAAGAGCAGAAAAATAAACAATCGAAGGTAATACGTGTATCACCCCAGTTGTTGATTTTAAATTGGAAGTTATGATATTCCATTGTTTACTAGTTCCTTCATTTACAATTCCTGTAAAACCACTATTATGTGATAAGTAAATTATTTGACCATTTTCAGTAGTGTATGGTAACGGGTTATTTCGCTCCATTAAATCAGGATCATCAAAAGAAACAAAAGAATTTACGATATGGTATTTAAGAGCATTACGTAAAATAGGTACAGGTACTTCAGATAAACTTAGGTACGAGTTGTCTTGCAAATAATTTGTAAATGCTTCATTAGTTGGTGCTATAAAAGTCTTATCTGAACCGCTTTCATAGAAACTTTGAGTATTTGTTAGCGTAATAGCTTCTTCTAACAAATTTAAGGAGTCATTGTTTTGTATATACTCCCATGCTGTAATGCCTAATTCAGCATTAGAGTTTGAATGATCATATGAAAAGTTATCTTGTATTTCACAATTGTAAAAAAGAGTTACAATCATTATAACAAAAACTCCGATGTAAGGCCGTCCAATTATTTTATTGTTTTTCATTTTTTTGGATTTAAAATTTTAAAATAATTTTAATTATAAAATTGATTTTGTTCAAGTTTAGGATTTTTATTCAAAGCGTCTTCATGTAGAGGCCATACAAAATTAGCTTCATCAATTAACCCATTTATTGGGTTCATAACGTTTATTGCGTTTCCAGTTCTAACTAAGTCAAACCAACGATGTCCTTCAAAAGACAATTCAATTGATCTTTCATGTAGAATTGTAGCCGCCATATCTCCATATAGATTTACAGCTTCGGTTTCATTCAATTGAGGTACACCAGCTCTATTACGAATTAGGTTTAGTAAACGCAATGCTTCATCTACTTCATTAAGTTGATTATGAGCTTCTGCCTTTAACAGTATGATATCAGCTAATCGTAATAACACGATGTTGTTAGCAGAAGGTTCAGGACTTTCATCATTAAATCCTTCGCCAAAAAATTTCCATATTTTTCTAGGGTCAGAATTTGATGTATCGTAGATTAAGTTTTTTCTTTGGTCACCATCTTCAAATGAGTTTCTAAATGACTCACTTGGAAAATAATCACTATCAGAACCTACAGCGTAAAGTGTTCTAAGACCACTTGTTTGCGTATCGTCATAACCGATTTCAAAAATACTCTCGTTAGAATAGCCTGATGTAAAAATTTTAGACCAGTCACTCATTGAAACTAATGAATATAAGTTATTATCTAGTACTTTTTCAGCACTTACAATTGCATTTTCATAATCCTTTCTCCACATATAAACATGTGTTAATAATGCGTTTGCTGCACCTTGAGTAAATAGAATTCTTGTATTGTCTCCAGAGAAAGTTTCTCTACAATATTCAGAAGCAAAAATTAAATCGGTTATTACTTGATCTAATATTTCTTCCTTATTTGTTTTGTCAATAAAAAATTCCTGATCAACACTTTCATAAGGTTCAGTAACTAACGGAACATCTCCCCAAATTTTAACAGCATAAAAATAAGACAACGCTCTTAATGCTCTTGCTTGAGCGATTAATTGAAGGCTAAATTCACTTTCTGTTTCAAAAACTTCTGGAATGTATTTTATAGCATAATTGGCACGACTTATGGTTTCATAAATATTATTCCATCTGGCCGATGTTATTGCTTTGCTCAAAGTGTTTTGCTGCAACGCTAATGGGTCACCTGAATGATTTGTATTAACCGCATCAGCTCTTCCTTCTCCCCAATGAGAAAAGTTAGTACGAAATGTAGACTGAAGGGCATCGTAAATACCATATACTCCTGCTTGAGCATCGGCTGATGTCTGATAGAAACCTTGAGCAGAAAAACTACTAATGGGGTCGTTATCTAAAATATCATCTGAACAAGATAGTGTAAGTAACACAATTAATCCTGTAATTATTTTCTTAAAATTTTTCATGTTTTTTTATTTTTAAAATCCAATATTCAAACCTAACATTATAGTACGACTCTGAGGATATGATCCTTCATCAATACCTTCTCTTAATCCGCTATACGAATTAACATCAGGGTCAAATCCCGTATAACGTGTCCAAGTAATTAAGTTAAGAGCTGAAGCATATACTTCCAGTTTTCTTAAGCCTAATTTTGTTACTACATTATTAGGTATGTTATAACTTAGATTAACATTTTTAAGTTTTATATAAGACCCATCTTCAACCCAACGACTTTGAACTCTACTGTCTGATCGTAAAGGGTCGTCTAATACAGGTTTAGGGAAATCAGTAACATCTCCTTGGTTTCTCCAACGGTCTAAAGCGTCAGTTGATAAGTTGTTGTATCTAACAACTGAATTTCTTTGGTGATTGATTTCACTGTAAATGTCATTACCGTAAGAAAATTGGAAAAAGACTCCTAAGCTTAAACCTTTGTAAGAAAAGTTATTCGTTATCCCACCAAAGAAATCTGGTGTAGCATCTCCAATAATTTGTTGGTCATCTTCATTTATAATATCATCACCATTAACGTCATCCCAAATAGGGTCACCTCCTTTATAAATTTGACCAAGAGCACCATTGGTAACGCCATTAACATTGTCTTCATCTCTAGAATAAACACCGTTAAACTTATAACCATAAAATGTGCCAATTGGTAAACCTTCTTTTAAGATGTGAAAATTACCATTTTGTATAAAACCATTAGTTAATAGGTCATCTGGTAAATCTGTTATTTGATTTTTATTAGAACTGATGTTGAAGTTAGTGTCCCATTTAAAATCACCAACAAGGTTTCTAGAAGTTATAGACAATTCAATTCCTTTATTCTCAATACTACCAATGTTTTGAGTTACATATGCAAAACCAGTTGTTCTTGGGATAGGCACATTATAAAGTAAATCATCAGTAATTTTCAAGTAAACATCAGCGTTAAGCGTGATTCTATTTTGCAAAAGGGCAATGTCTAAACCTGCATTGTATTGTGTTGTTGTTTCCCATGATAATCCTGAATTAGGCATTACTGATGGTGAAGCACCTGAATTATCTAAATAATTTGAACCTACTATAAATTCACCTTGAGAAGTGTAATTACCAATAGCCTCATTACCTGTCTGACCAATACTGAATCTTAATTTAGCATCATTTACAATATCTAAATTTTCGAACAATGGCTCATCTGAGAAACGCCATCCAAAAGAAGCAGAAGGAAAATAGCCGAAACGTTTATCCTTACCAAATCGCGAAGATCCATCAGTTCTTAAATTAGCTTCAAATAAGTATTTGCCTTTGTAGTCATAAGAAAGTCTTCCAAAATAAGATAACATGGAGTGTTCAGTTACAATATTTACATCTTGATTAGAAATTGTACCCGCACCATTCAACGTGGTGATGTTATCACTGGCAAAGAACATACCGTCTAAACCAACTCTTTCGTATTTCCATTTCTGAAAACTCATACCTGCAAGTGCAGATATATTATGGTCTTCCTTTACCGTTTTATTGAAACTCAAATATGTTTCATTACCCCAAGTTAAATTATTGATAGCACGAACAGAACCACTATTGTAGCCAGCTCTATAATCTAGTGTAGAAGGGATAAACTCATCTTCTTTCATTGAGATGTTATCTAAATTAAGGTTACTCCTCAATTTTAAACCATCTACTATTTCGTATTCAAAATATTGACTTCCAATAATTCTATTACTCTGGTTCGTATGTGTAGCTAATTCTGCCAATCCTACAGGGTTTCTCCTACCAAATTGATAACCGTTATAAGAACCGTCAGGTAAATACATAGCAAAAATTGGTGGTCTTACTAATAATTCGCGAATTACACTTAGGTTATTAGTACCGCCCGCATTTATTCTATTGTTTAAACCATGTGTATAAGAAATGCTTTGTCCAAAAGTTAATTTTTCAGAAACTTTATAATCAACATTTAATCTAGAAGTTACTCTTTTGTAATTCGAATTTAAAATAACACCATCTTGATTTAGAAAAGAAGTACTCCAAGCATATTTAATATCATCAGATCCACCTCGCACTGCAAGATTAACTTTGTACTGAGGTGCTGTTCTTAATAATTCTTTCTGCCAATCAACATCACCATTGTTTTTCGGATTTAAAGAATCCAGAATAATCCCGTTGGGTGTAGTAGGGTTTTCCATATTATTGTATGCATCAAGAATCACCTGTCTATATTGTGTTGCATTCAATACACTTAGAGTTCTAGATATTTCACTAACTCCAGTGTTGATATTAACATCTATTTGTGCTTTACCTGAAGAACCTCTTTTGGTAGTAATTAATATTACTCCATTTGCAGCACGTGAGCCGTATATAGCGGTAGACGCTGCGTCTTTTAATATTTCAATAGACTCAATATCACCAGGGTTTATGTCTGCTAAAGGGTTAAGTCCGAAGTTTTCTGTACCATTTAATGAAGAAAGCATGTTCGATTCAATGGGAACACCATCAACTACATATAATGGGGAGTTACCAGAATTTAATGAGGAATTACCTCTTATTTTAATTGACATTCCACCACCTGGAGCTCCTGAATTTGAGATTACTTGAACCCCTGCAGCTCTTCCTTGTAGAACAGATATTGGATCCTGTAAGCTTGACTTGTCAATGTCTTCGCTTTTTACAGAAATCACTGATCCTGTAACGTTTATTTTCTTTTTAACACCATAACCAACAATAATCACTTCGTCTAGTTGGTCTGTTAGAGCATTTAAAGTAATGTTTACAATTTTTTCATTACCAATTTTTACTTCTTTCTCTCCATAGCCAACATAGGAAAATACTAAAATGTCATTTGTGGAAATGTTGTCAAAATTATACTTTCCGTCTAAGTCAGAAGATACACCTCTGATAGAGCCTTTGAGAATAATGCTAACTCCAATTAATGGTTCTCCAGTAACTCCATCTGTTATTTTTCCTGAAACAGATTGGTTTTGAGAAAAACCTGTTGTGATGGAAAAAAGGAGTAAAAAGAAGAAAAAAATTGACTTTTTTACAAATGTCGCTTTGTAAAAATTAAAAGGGGGATTTTCAATTAGTTTTTTCATGAATTAAAATTTATGGGTGTCTATTATGTCACAAATATAATTAAATATTTTAATTACGCAAACGTTTGCATGAAATTGTAAAGTAATTTTATTTAATGTAAACTACTGATTTATTGGGTTATTTTTGTTTTGTGATTAAAATTGTTATCTGTTTAAAATGTTATTACCCTTATCTTAATGCAAACGTTTGTTAGTTTTCAATAGTGAGGACTATATTGAGAGATAAGTTATACTTTAGGATTATTTTAATCGAAAAAATTATTTCGATGCAAATGGTTTTGAGATTAAAGAGTAGAAGTAGTTAAATAGTAATTATTAAGATTTTTTACATATAAAACTGTATAAAATAAAAAAAACCTAGACGAAAGTCTAGGTTTTTTTGTACTCGAGATGGGACTTGAACCCATACGGACATTACTGTCCACTGGATTTTAATTCCAATCGTTTCTAAATCAAAATAACGTAAATATATTCATTATCAACTGATTAACAGTATTTTAATAATTAATGATTTCGTTTGATTTCAATTAAAAACACCATTTGTTGTACCTATGTTGTACCAAGTTTTCATATCTTTATAATTCAAAAAAATAGATAATGACCTCAAACGCCAAAATAACATTAAGGAGAAAACCAAACAAACAGGGTAAATATCCTCTTGCTGTTAGAATTACTAAGAATAGAAAATCTAATTACATTTATATTGGTCACTATATTAGTTTAAAGTACTGGGATGAAAAAAATAGAATTGTAAGAAAATCACATCCTAATTCAATCAGATTAAACAATCTTTTACTTTCTAAACTTTTAGAAATTAATAAAAAATTACTTGAACTACAAGTTGATAGCAATGATCTTTCTGCTAGTCAAATTAAAAAGAAAATTAATTCCACGATAGAGAATACTACTTTTTTTGGAGTTGCGGAAGCATATTTAGAAGAATTAGAAAAGGATAATAAATTGTCAAGGCTGTCCTCTGATAAATCTAGAGTTAAGCATGTCTTAAATTATTATCAATCTAAACAGCTTGGTTTTCAGGAAATTGATGAAAAGTTTTTAAAGGGATTTTCATCTTATTTAAGAAATAAATCTTTGTCAGAAAGGTCTATAGTAAATAATCTGGTGGTTATAAGAACCCTCTTTAACAGAGCCATAAATATGCAGATAGTAAATAGAAAACTTTATCCATTTGGAGCAGATAAGATTCGTATAAAATTTCCTGAAACAGAGAAAATTGGATTGACTAAAGAAGAAATTAAGAAGTTGGAATCTGTAATTGATTTGTCAAAAAATGAAATGCATGCCAAAAACGTATGGCTTTTTAGTTTTTATTTTGCTGGAATTCGGGTTGCAGACGTCATAAAAGTTAGATGGAGTGATATTTATGATGGAAGATTTCATTATAGAATGAATAAAAATTCGAAATTACTGTCACTTAAAATAAGTGAGAAAGTAAAACCTATTTTGGATTATTATATTCAAGATAAAAATAATGAGGATGATTTTATTTTTCCGGAAATGAAAAAGGCAAATCTCGAAGATGCAAAAGATATTTATGCAAAGACAAAAACAGCAACTAAAAAATATAATAAACATCTGGTAAATGTGGCCAATAAGGCGTGTATTGACAAAAAAGTTACAATGCATATTGCCAGACATAGTTTCGGAAACATATCAGAAGATAAAATTCCTATACAAATGTTACAGAAACTATATCGTCACTCTTCCATTAGTACTACTATTGCATATCAATCGAATTTTATTCATAAGGATACAGACGAAGCATTAGATAGCGTTATAAATTTTTAAAAAAGTTATAAAAAAACATATATCAAGTAAAGAAAAAAAATTAGATATACCTTTGATATATTCTTACTCTAGCTACTGTTCTTTCTCTAGTTCAAAATCAAATAACTCTTTAGGATGAATTTCTAAACTTTTTGAAAGTTCGAGAATGGTAGATAATTGAATATTTCTTTCCCCTTTCTCTATTTTACTAATATCACTATAATCAATATTGCAGCGAGTGGCTAGTTTCCTATAACTTAGTCCTTTGGATTTTCTAAGCCTTTTTAAGTTCTTCCCAAATAAAATTTTAAAACAATCTTTATTTGTGTCGCTGTACATCTAATTTAATTTTCTACCAATTTCTAGAGTTTTTTAAAAATAAACGTGGGTATTATTACCCACTTAATATTTTTTTACTACATTTGACTTATTAAAATAGCTTTTAATAGAAGATACATTGTTAAGTTTATTTGTACCAAATACCCAAGTTAATGAACAACCATCCCATTTAAAATGGGGATGTGATGAGTATTGGTCAGAAATAACCTTATTCGATATCCTTTTTATAAAAAAGCCAAAGAGCCCAATTATAGGCATTTTGTTATGGGATTCACGCTATACCTTTTCCAGATGTTGTTTCCACTTATTATCCCATAATCTACGAATTATTCATTTTTAGTTGTATCTGGACAGACCAAGTTTAAAAGCCTAAAACATTAATTCATCCTTGAATCTATCTATTTGAAAAAGATAAGATGTATTCATTTTAGGAGAGGAACACTTGTTTTCTATTGAAAATGTTAAACTAAATAATGCCTATGAATAAAAACTAAAAAAACCTTCTCAGTTTCGTTGATGCGGGTTAGAGAAGGCAAGTAAACTAATAAATTAAGTTTCATTAAACATTATAAAATTATGAAAAATAACGTACATTCTTACCAGTGGGTAAGATTTTCTTTGCCTATACTTATCTTTTTAGGAATTATCTATACTGTTCATGCACAGGATTTTTACCGCGTATCTGGAACCATAACAGATGATCATGGAGCTCTTAATGGAGTTACAATACATGTAAAAGGTAGCTCAAGAGGAACCACATCAGATCTAAATGGGAATTACAGCATCCAAGTAAAAGGAACAGAAGTACTTACATATTCTTTTATTGGGTATGGTACAGTTGAAGAGCTAGTAAATAACAGAACAAGAATTGATGTGTTACTTTATTCTGAAAGCACCGAACTTGAAGAGGTGTCCATTAATGCTGGCTATTACAAAACTAATGATAAAGTCAAAACGGGTAGTATCGTTCGATTAAGCTCAAAGGATATTGAAACACAACCTGTCAATAGCCCTTTAGAAGCAATGCAAGGTAGACTGTCTGGTGTTCATATTACTCAATATACAGGAACAGCAGGTGGAGGGTTTCAAGTAAGAATAAGAGGACAGAATAGTATAGCTGCAGGTAATGAACCGCTCTATATAATTGATGGTGTACCCTATGATTCTGGATCCCTGAGTTATAATGGTAGCTCAGGATCTATTATGCCTGGAGCACTTATTAGTCCTTTAAATGCCTTGCCAACTTCATCAATCGCTTCTATTGAAGTTTTGAAAGATGCAGATGCTACAGCAATTTATGGTTCAAGAGGTGCCAATGGTGTTGTATTAATTACTACAAAAAATAATAGAGTAGGAAGGACTACCTTTTCTCTTAACGTTAGTGCAGGATTAGCCAATATTTCTAGAAAGATAAAACTTATGAATACTGAGCAATTCCTCGAAATGCGAAAGGAAGCATTTGATAATGATGGCATTAGTGACTATCCGTTTAATGCCTATGATATCAATGGAACTTGGAGTAACGCTCGAGATGCGGACTGGCAAAATTTGTTAATAGGAGGTACTGCACATATTGAAAATTATCAAGGTACTGTGTCTGGAGGAAGTGATCGAACACATTTTAATATTAGTGGAACTTATGGTAAAGAGTCTACAGTATTCCCTAAAGATTTTAGTTACCGAAGAGGAACAATATTAGCATCAATAAATCATTCTTCATTGGATGATAAGTTTAGACTAAACTTTACGGTTAATTATGCTACTGAAAATAACAATCAACCAGGTTTGGATTTGTCTAAATCGGCACGTACACTCTCTCCAAATGCCCCAGAACTATATGATGAATCAGGGAATTTAAATTGGGAAAATAGCTCATGGACAAATCCATTAGCACAACTTAATGGAGCGTATTCAAACGAAATTATTAGTCTAATGAGTAACGCTGTTTTATCTTATGAGTTTTTACCTGACTTTAAAATAAGTTCGCGATTAGGATATAATGATATTCGAATTGAGGAGGGGAAGACGAATCCTCATACTATTTACAATCCCGCATATGGATTGACAAGTGCCAATTCTAATATTTTTACGAATAAAGGTAATAGACACTCCTGGAGTATTGAACCCCAATTAGATTATCAATTTACTATTGGTAATGGCGTGTTTAAGACTCTTTTAGGATGTACTTTTCAAGAACAAAACAGCGAGCAGTTGTCGTTGTTAGCAGCTGGTTTTACAAATAATAACCTACTACAGAACCTCAGTGCCGCCTCCAATGTTTATATTCTTGGAGAAAATAAAAACCAATACCGTTACCAAGCATTTTATGGAAGGGTTAATTACAATTGGGAAAATAAATATATCATCAATCTAACAGGTAGAAGAGATGGTTCTAGTCGATTTGGCCCAGGGAAAAAGTATGCAAATTTTGGGGCCATAGGAGCAGCATGGTTTTTATCAGAAGAAAGTGCTATTCAAAATGCAATACCCACGTTGTCTATGGCAAAACTAAGAGTAAGCTATGGTATAACAGGGAATGACCAGATCGGAGATTATCAATATTTTGACACATATAGTGTTTCAAATAATATATACAGTGGAATTGTTGGGTTGGAGCCAACAAGACTATTCAACCCTTTATTTGCTTGGGAGAAAAATAAGAAACTTGACCTTGCCTTTGATTTTGGGTTATGGAAAAATAAATTACTTTTATCAACCACCTATTTTAGAAATACATCTTCGAATCAATTGGTTGGTGTACCATTACCAGGAACGACAGGATTTCAGAATATCCAAGCCAATCTAAATGCCAACATACTTAATTCTGGCTGGGAGTTTGAGTTGCATTCTAGAAATATACAACAGGGTGACTTTTCTTGGAAGTCGGATTTTAATCTTACCGTTCCTAAAAATAAGCTCATCTCTTACCATGGTCTAGAAAATTCTGCTTATGCTAATAAATATGTAATCGGTCAACCGTTGACCATAATTAAATTATATCACTTAACTGGTGTCAATCCAGATTCTGGCCTTTTTGAATTTGAAGATTATAATGGGGATGGTGCTATTAGTTCTGTAGAAGACAGAAAGAAGACCAAAGATCTTGCCCCTAAATATTACGGTGGTCTAACCAATACACTAACCTATAAGGATTTTAAATTGGTGTTGTTTTTTCAGTTTACTAAACAAAATGGGTATAATTATTATTTCAATAGTGCTCCTGCCGGATTCCTGATAAATCAGCCTACAGAGAGTTTAGATAGATGGCGACAGGTGGGAGATGTTAGTTCTATGCAGCGATATACTACTGGAAGTGATTATGAAGCTCTTTTGGCCTACTCTAAGTTTACACTTAGTGATGCTGCTGTAACTGATGCGTCTTATCTGAAGCTTAAGAATGTATCATTTTCGTATCAACTATCTCAAAAATGGCTTAAAAACACAAAGTGTCTTTTTACTTTACAAGGTCAGAATTTACTGACTTTTACTTCTTTTAAAGGTGGAGATCCAGAGCAAGTTATTGGGTATTTACCGCAGCTGAGAAGATTAACTATGGGAGTTCAATTTAATTTTTAATAAGATGAAAAATAAAACAAGCAACAATAAAAGTATAATTATTATGAATCTCATGAATCGTAATTGGGGACAGCTAATCGTTTTCATATTGTTAGTTCTTTTTATGATTTCGTGCGATCATTTTTTAGAAGTCGATTATCCAGAAAATCAGATCAGTGGAGAAGTGGTCTTTCAAGATGATGCCACAGTATTAGCGGCTTTAACAGCTATTTATGCTCATTTACGAGATAATGTGTTACTCACCGGGAATTCGAACGGTCTTAACGTTATAATGGGACTGTATTCGGACGAATTAGAATATTATGGTACACCTGGCCAGCCATTGGATGCATTTTATAATCATGTATTACTTCAAAGCAATACTTCTGTGGAACAATTATGGAATCAGAGTTACTATACTATTTATATGGCAAATAGTCTTTTAGAAGGTATAACAGAAAATAGTCATTTATCCTCTGAAACTATTCAGGAAATTAAAGGCGAAGCTCTTTTTATTAGGGCATTGACACATTTCTATTTGGTTAATCTCTTTGGAGATGTTCCTTACGTTATTCAAACGGATTACACTTTAAATAGTAGGGTAAAAAGATTGACGGAAAACGAAGTTTATAAAGCTGTCGTAGCCGACCTCAAAGCAGCTCAATCTTTTTTAAGTACAAGTGGAGCTTCAAAAGGGCGAATTCGACCTGATAAATGTACTGCAACAGCTTTGTTATCCAAAGTCTATTTGTATATGGAAGATTGGCAGAATGCGGAATCAGAGAGTACTTCAATTATTGAAAATACAAGTTTATTTTCTTGGGAAACAGATTTGTCCAAGGTATTTCTAAAAGAAAGTACTACCTCCATTTGGCAACTTAAACCAAAACTTGATGGATACAATACGTTGGAAGCATCGATTTTTAATTTTGTAAGTGTACCGCCACCATTAATGGCCTTGAATGAACATATATTAAATGCATTCGAAGAAGGTGATATGAGAAAGACATCCTGGATATCTTCAGTAGCTAACAACGCAGATGTTTGGTACCATGCTAATAAATATAAAAATACATCGACGACTTCTACTACAGAGTATTCCGTAATATTTCGTTTAGCAGAACTATATCTCATTAGGGCAGAAGCAAGGGCACATCTTGAAAACCTTAATGGAGCATTGAATGATGTGAATAAAATTAGACAAAGAGCTAGTATAGAAGATCTAATTAATATATCTAAAGAGGAGCTCATTAATGCTATACTACAAGAAAGAAGGGTTGAGCTATTTACGGAATCAGGAAACAGATGGTTTGACTTAAAAAGAACTGGGAAAGCAGAATCAATACTTTCATTAATAAAACCAAACTGGGAATCAAAAGATTTATTACTGCCTATACCCGAGAATGAATTGTTGGTGAATCCAAATTTATCACCACAAAACGCTGGATATTAATAGTGCTAATCAAACTGCTTCAATATGCTTAAAGGTAGATTGAAGCAGTTCTAATAAAATAGTAAACAAATGAAAAAAATAAGCTCTATTCTTTTCTCGATAGTATTGTCTTTTCATGCTATTTGGACTTTTGCTCAAAAAAGCAATACTAAGTTAAAACCATACAAAGAAGTAATCACAATTGAAGCGATATCGGAAAAAGGTTTTGTCTCTACTCATCTTTTGAATGGCAAAATCTATCTAGAGATTCCAGAAAACATCTTAGATAAAGATTTGTTATTTGTAAATCATAATAATTCAAGTTTTGATAAACAAAACATAATTGTATTCAATAAAAGGAATAATACTATCCAAATTATTATTCAAGAAACGGAATCTAAAGCTGGGAATACAATTCAGTTATTAGAAGGGAAATATGATATTAAAATAACGCCTGTCAGTTTTCCTATTTTGACAATTGGGAATAGTCAATCTAATTATATTATTAATGCTACCGATTTATTTTTAAACACGCCAAAGGGGCTACAAGGTGGTGGAAAGTCGATTGTCAAGGATGCCACATTTATAGATGAAGTAAGGTCATTCGCCAATTCCGTTGAGGTGAAAACGACGACAACTATAACTTCTGAAAAAGGTCCAATAACCACTAATGTTAATTTTAGTATTATGTTGCTTCCAGAACCGATGATGCCCCGTTTGTATGATCATAGAATAGGTTTTGATAGTGAAGATAGAAGTTCCAATATTTTTAATGAATCCAAAAGAGCTTCTATAGCAAAATGGCGATTAGAAAAAAAGTATCCATCTCAAACTTTAAGTGAACCCATAAAACCGATTATATTTTATTTAGACTCAGCTATTCCTAATGTATGGAAACCTTATGTTAAGGCAGGTGTTTATGAATGGTTGCCCGCCTTTGAAGCTGCTGGTTTTAAAAATGCACTTATTGTAAAAGAGGCTCCAGTAAATGATAAAGATTGGTCGATAAATAGTATGAGGTATTCCGTTATCCGCTGGAAGAATAGATCAAAATTTAGAGGACATGAAGGAGTAGGTTTTGGTACAGTAAATAGAATTGTAGATCTAAGAACTGGCGAGATTCTTAAATCAGATATCTTGTTAGGAATGATTGATGTTCTAGTCGATAAATATTTTTCTAGATGTAGTCCATTAGATAAACGGGCACAACAATATCCCTTCCCTGATGATCTAATGGGAGAGATGATTCAATCGCTTACTGCCCATGAAACGGGACATGCTTTTGGTATAAAGGATGCTAATTTTGGTGAATATACTTACTCTTTTGAAAAAATGCGAAATAAAAAATGGCTTCAAAAAATGGGACATACCCCTAGTATAATGAATTACGCGAGAGAAAATTTTATTGTACAACCCGGAGATAATATACCGCCTAATTTATTACATCAAAAAGTTGGTCCTACAGATCTTTATAATATCCGTTGGGCATATACACAATTTCCCAACATTAATAAGCCGGATGACGAATTGCCATATTTAGAAAAAATTGTTAGGGAGCAGGATACAGTACCATGGTATAGATATAATTTGGAAGTTCAAAGTATTGGACCAGAAACAATCAATGAAGTTGTAGATAATGATAATCCGATAAAATCGGCAGAGTTGGGTGTAAAGAATTTAAAAAGAGTCTTAAATTTAATACCAGATATCGCTATAAATGAACGAGATGATAAGGTGAAGAAACGCTTTTATATTGGGACACTTAATCTTTGGGTAGATCAGATGAAGTATGTGGAATCTCTCATAGGTGGTTATACGATTCAATACAAATCAAATGCTCAAAAAGGTTCGGTATATACTGCTATACCTTATAATCGTCAAAAGGAGGCTTTAAAATTCTTAAATAAAGAAGCTTTTAACCCACCTTTGTGGATGATTCGTGATGATATTACAGGAAGGTTCATTGCGAACGAAGTCCATGGAATGAATGATAAAAGTGGGTTTATAAACAGTACGATTGAAATAATATCTAGAAAACAGAGAAAAATACTTAAAAACCTGTTTTCCACAACAAAGCTGAAAGCTCTTGAAGAAAATGGCATATCTGGAAAAAGTAATTATAACATTGTGGATATGCTTCAAGGTTTGAACGATGGTTTGTGGAGAGAGCTTGAAGAAGAATCCATAAAAATAAACTTCTTTCGTCAAGAAATCCAATTTGCATATATCTTTTATTTAAAAGATGCACTTAAACATGAAACTAAAAAGCATCAGAGAGAATCGATTTATGTAGCATATAATAAGTATTTATTTAGTAGTTATACTCGGAGTGCACTATTTAACGAGCTAAATAATCTTAAAAATAGTATTAAAAAAATAATATTTAATGTAGATGACCTATCTACAAAAAGCCATCTTGAATTATGTCTTTTAGAAATAGATAAAGGACAAAATTAGAAAGTTTGAAAAAGAGGTAATAGGATGTGCAAGAACTAAAATGGTTTTATAAATAGAACTCTTTTAATCAAAAAGATCTTATTTCAATCATTAAAATCTTGATGTGATTATTATTTGTAAACGGAAAAAAGGCGTATATATGCTATACGCCTTACAATAAAATGCCTAACTATTAAGGATTATACTTCAATGGTTCTCCACAAATTGTTTGATTAATTTTGGAGTAAACTTGATTACCCGAGTAGGTACAATCTAACATTCCTGCTGGATCACAAGTTGTGACTTGCTCACAAATACCATTCTGGAAAATATAACCAGGGACAGTTGCAGCATTGTTTGTGTTTTCTGTACTGTTAGTGGCGAAAGCCAAACCAACAGCCATGAATAATGCCAACATTGGCAATAGTACTTTCTTAAAAACATTTGTTTTCATATTAATTATTTTTAATTGTTATGGTTTACTTTTTTCTACAGGTTTTCAACCTTATTTCCTGATATCGATCAATATGTGTTTGATTACTTATGAAAGTAATTATTTTGTAATTTGTATATGTAGAGCTGATTCCCGCTAATCATGACAAATAGATCTTTATATGAATTTATGCTTATTCCTTTTTCAAGTTTCTCATGAAAAATATAAAAACTAAAGCTATAGGTGGCATTACCCAAATTATAAACATCTATAATGCTTGCTTTTTTTAGTATGTTTTTGGGTTCAAACCTCCCTAATCGGTCTGAATTAATGAACAGAAGTTCAGTGTTGGTAGTCGCTATTTTATTAACCAATGTAGGATTGCCTAATAATTTTTTTTGATTAGTTGTTTTTAGATTAGCAACTTTAAAGGAAACCGTTTGAATCGTGTCTATAGTTTTTCCACTATAATCTAAATGCAATTTTGAATTATATACAATGTATTCATTTCGGTAATAGTACAAGTATACTAATCGTTGTAGGCTGCTATTCCATAGAAGCTGACCATCCATATCAAAATATCCATCTATTTGTTTTGTCAAGAGATCTGTAGATAGCTTTACCTGATAATTTTGATTTTTGTAAAGTGTTCCTAAAATTTGCTCTTGATTTTTACTACTAAGTGATCTAATTCCAAAAGACGTGGAGTCAATTGTGGTCCAAAGAGAAAAGTAAGCAAGATCTTTTGATAAAGTTTGAGCTTTCCAATCCGTTATTTTGCCTCTAAACAGTATTGGGACACTTCCATCAGCTACAAAAAAATAGGGAGGTTTTACTTCAATTCGGACGGTCCGATAGGGGAGTTCCATTTGATCAAGTACAATTTGGTGTTTTTTTAGTTGAAATGTCTTTAATGAAATTTCGGTGATGATCAATGGAGCTGTAGTATTTCCCAGATATATAGTTTGATCTGTCATTCCTGCTATATAATACGAATTGAATTTTAAGTCAATAGATTTTAATATTTTTACTGTATGCGGTGGAATACGACGAATAAAACTATTATTACGATGCATAGTATTCTCAGAAAATATAAATAATAAAACAACAATGCCTACTCCTAAAAAAGTACAGCTCAATAACATATATGCTAAGAATCTCTTTTTCATTTAACTTTCTTTAATATGTTTAATTAGTTTTTGTTGATCATCGAAATTCTTTGATGTTGTATTTGTCATTTGGAATAGAAGGTACAGAGCCAATAAGCAAAACGAAATGTTCATTATGAGATGTTGCTTCCAGCCTAATGATTCCAATATTCCCCCACAAGAGCACGGTACAAAGTCGCTAAAATTTAAGATAATCACAATATAAGTCGTGAACATGACCATTATACTATAGAAACTTAAAAGTCCGAAGAGACGATAATTAGGTGTTATTAATAAAATTGCAACTATCACTTCACTTATTGGAACTATCCACGCCACCCAATAGGTAAATGAACTCAAAACAGGAGATTGCCCTATTTGTGCTAAGAAATTTTCAAAACCCAAAAATTTACTAATAGCCGCATAAACAAATAGTATCACACACATTGAAATGAGCAGTTCAATAAGTAGATTCTTTTTTATGAATTTTTTGATGTTCACGTTGAAATTATTTTACAGGATAAAATTCGGAACTATCATTTATTTTTTAGGAATGTTCACTTATTCATAAAGGATTATATACCAAGCGAGTGAAAGTAGAAGTTTGAAGGAGTAGTTTTAAAGCTCATTATTAGTGCAATCTGGACATGTTTCGAAATGCCTTTGGTGAACGTCCAAATTTCTGTTTGAAAACTTTTGAAAAATGGGGCATACTTTTAAAGCCAGTTAATATAGCGATACGCTTCATCGATAAGCTTGTGTTTTCTATTAGCAAACTTGCTTTCTTTAAGCGTTCATCAAGTAAAAATTTAAAAACAGTAATGTTATACAATTGCTTAAAACCATATTTTAATTTATATTCATTTGTACCGAAATTGTGTGCAAGAATTCTCAATGATGGCAATGGTGTTTCAAGGTGTTGTAAAATATAATCATGTATTTTCTGAATGATTTTTATATCTTTTTCATTTTTCAAAATATTAGGTTTTTCCTTTTTTTGAATACCTTTTGTTGATGGGATTTTGGACGTTAATGCAAGTCCATCTTCTATAAATTGACTTTGTGTTTTAGATTGAAAACTTGTTACTAATATAAATTGATTGTTATTTTCTTTATGATATATAGACGTAATATTACAGATCGCCTCTTTTGTTAAATCTTTATCAAATTGGAAATGTAGTTTTTTCTTAATTTGATAGTAATTATTTATCAGTAATTTATCTGCAATTAGCTTCCAATCATGCTTTGAATGATCACTTAATGTTTTTATAAATGATTGGCCAATAAATTGATTTTTATCTTTAATCAAGTGATTCATAACATCATCATTTACGTAAATAATTTGGAAGCTACTGTCAAGAATAAAAATCATTTGGACAAATTGAAAAATACTTTCAGGGGAATTCAATTGGCTATAATATCGCAATGTTTGTTGAATCTCTTGAGCCATTAAATTAACCAAGACCACTAAAGCCTCAATTTCGTCATCAATATCATTTCTTTCAATTTGGAACGAGAACCTACCTTCGGACATTTCCAATAGCATTTTATAGATATTGTTTATTCTTATTTTATCAAAGGTGTTTAACATGGCGTTATGTCTACTCGAACATTAAATGTTTTACAAAAATTGATTTAAGAATTCAATAGCTTCATAATAGTTATTGAATAATTTTGAAGGTACTAACGGTTTGTTTTTGTTTAAATAGAATTTTGACATTACTTCAGCTATATGTCTGTCATCGTAAATAGCAACGGCTTTTGCCAATACAGATCCATTTTTGGCCAAATAATCTCGAGCGGCTTTTTCCCAGCTCATTACATTTCTTATATCACAAAATACAGGATAGGAAACCTCTTGTTGAAACTGTAAGCGGTCTCTAACAATTGATTGGGCGGTTGCTAAATCAAGTAACTTAATTTCGTTATAGGTACAATGTAGGATTTCATTTTTAATCCAAAATTTAGCATGTTTTGTATGGCCAATACCATTCATTTTAGCGACAATTAGATACCTAAGTTAGAACAATTATTTTATTTTGCTGGTTTTTGTAACGATTTAGACTATCTGAAGGACTTAAATTTCAGAAATAGCTAATGCTTATTGTCCAAAAAGGATTTTGTTTTAATTCTAAGGGATTAAAGCAGGTAGTTTAGTGAAATCACTTTTCTATTCTTAACAAATTTGGATAGCTTGGTGTAAAATAAATTTCAACACTTAAATTCTATATCTAATGGCTAAGATTAATCATAACAACTTTTTGGATACCGTAAATGAAGTTATTGGTAATGCTAAAAAACAACAAATTGTACATTTATATGCAGAAGATAAACGCTTTGAGAAAGGAATAATTACTGTGAATGGGAGTAAATTATTTCATTTTGGAACGACGAGTTATTTAGGATTGGATCAAGATGAAAGGTTAAAGCAGGCCGCCATAGAGGCTATTAATAATTATGGTACTCAGTTTCCTCTATCTAAAACCTATATTTCTCATCCTTTATATGCAGAACTGGAATCTAAAATTCAGGAATTATATGGTATTCCTGCAATAATTACTAAGAACAGTACATTAGGTCATATGGCAGTTATACCATCTGCAGTAAATGATAAAGATGCAGTAATTTTAGACCATCAAGTGCATTGGAGTGTACAAAATGCAGCCCAAATGTTAAGGTTAAGAGGTGTTTCAGTTCAAATGATCCGTCATAATAATATGGATATGCTAGAATCACGAATCAAAAGTTTGTACGATTCGTCTGAACGAATTTGGTATATGGCTGATGGTGTGTATTCTATGTTTGGTGATTTTGCTCCATTAGAAGAGTTAAAATACTTATCTGAAAAATATCCAAAACTTCATTTGTATTTTGATGACGTGCATGGTATGAGTTGGTGTGGAAAAAACGGAATGGGGTATGTAATGAGCGTTTATAAGGATTTACCAGAAAATTGTCTGCTTTTGGCAACGCTGAGTAAGTCCTTTGGAGCTAGTGGGGGAGTTTTAATTTGTAAGAATAATAAACTTAGAAATAAAATAAAGAACTTTGGAGGACCACTAACGTTTTCAGCACAATTAGAACCTGCATCTGTAGCCGCAGCTATTGCTTCCGCGAATATTCATCTTTCTCAGGAAATTTATGAACTTCAGGAAGATCTTCAACTTAGAACACAACATTTTAGTTCATTATTGTCAAAAACAGACTTGCCAGTGATACATAATAATTCAAGTCCTGTTTTTTATATAGGAACTGGTTTGCCGATAACTGGTTATAATTTTGTCAAACGACTATTCAAAGAAGGTTTTTTTGTCAATTTAGGGCTTTTCCCAGCAGTACCTGTTACTAATACAGGAGTTAGAATTACAATTTCAAGAAACAACCAATTGAAGGAGATAGGTGAATTGGTAAAAGTGATGAATCATCATTTTTCAAAAGCAATTGAAGATACTAACACTACAAATACTAATATCAGAAAATTATTTCGATTAAAAAGTGAAGGAACAACTATAGAAGCGATCAACACGGGAAGTTTGAATATGATATACGAAACAAGTATCCAAAAGCTTGATAAGTCTATTTGGAACAGACTCATGGGACAAAGAAGTGTGTTTGATTGGTTGGGAATGGAATTTTTAGAAAAAGCATTTAGTTACAATAACGAAAAGGAACACAATTGGGAGTTTCATTATATTTTGGTTACAAATTCAGATAACAAACCAATCCTTGCAACATTTTTTACAAGAGCACTTTGGAAAGAAGATATGTTAGCACCCGAATCGGTATCTATTCAGGTTGAAGAAAAACGAAAGAATAATGCCTATTACATGTCTAATTATGTACTAAGTATGGGGTCATTATTAACAGAAGGAAAGCACTTTTATTTAGATAGCACAAGCTTATATGCTAGAGAAGCAGTTTTATTAATGTTAAAAAAGATACATGTAATTGATAATGTTAAATCATCAGAAATGATTGTACTAAGAGATTTTTTCGAAAAAGATGACAAACTTACAGATCTGTTTCACGGGCAAGGTTTCGTTAAGATTAAAATGCCAGATGCGGCTTATATTAATAATATTCAATGGAATTCAGAAGCTGAATATCTAAATTCATTGTCCAGCCGATCTAAACGTCATTTTAAAAATGATATTAAAAAGTATGAAGGTTTATTTGACATAAAATGGCAGAATATCTGTAAAAAGGAAACATTAGGGATCATCTATCAGCTTTATTTAAATGTAAAGCATAACAATTTAGGACTAAATACATTTGCATATCCCCAAAGTTTATTTAAGAATATGAACGAAGATAAGAACTGGGAGTTCTTACTATTATATTTTAAAAGTCATGTTTCTCACGCTAGTGAAGTTCCAGTTGGTATGATGTGTTGTTATAAAAATAGCAATCATACGTTTGTTCCAGTTGTTGTAGGTATAGACTATGAATTAAGTAGAACTTATAATATATACAGGCAACTATTATATCAAACTATTAAAAGAGCTTGGGAAAGTAAGTTTGAAACTATAGACTTTGGCCTGACAGCAGCTTTCGAAAAAAGAAAAGTGGGTGCTACTGTATTTTCGAATCACGCATTTGTGCAAGCAAAGGATAATTATTTTATGGATTATATGACTACGTTGCAACAAAGGTAACCACCTTTAAACGAATACTTTTATTTAGAAAATTAGAGTATTTAACACCAAAATTTTAGATTGTTAATCTATATAGAATTGTGAATGAAAAAGAATATATAACCATTGTCAATAATTTTAAACAATACATGAAAGTTATTGAGCAAGTAGAATTTATGGATTTTAATTATATCCATAAAGCAATAGTTCTATGTCGGAAAACACTATCGAAGCTTAAAAAATATACTGTTTTGTACCAATTTGATAGTATGGAAGAGGAAATAGGTTTTTTTAAGAATTACAAAAATCTTGTATTAAAAAACCTTATTTATTATTCTGAATTGAGGCTAATACAATCACAGTTTCCAGAATTATCTATTAATTCACAAAGAGATTATATTCTAAGACAGGAGCATAAAATTAAGAAATTCTTCAAAAAACACGATTCTTTGGTACAATATATCAATTTAGAATTGATAAATCTCGATGAACTTTTTTTTACAATTAGGCCCATTAAAGAATCATATAGTTGCGTACTACAACCTGGTTATACCGATACAAGTTTCTATACACATCATGATTTCTTGATTGCCAAGATAAAAGCTTATGACCAACTTCTAGAGTATTTAAAGTCAAAATTTAAAAGCATAGATGATTTTATGCGTTACGGTAAACCTATGCACCATAATAAAACTTTACATTGGACAGGGACCAAAACCCAGTTGACAGAATTGATTTATGCGTTACATGCCGCGAAGACAATAAACAATGGAAAAACGGATATTGTTGAAATTCAGCGAGAACTTGAATCCATTTTTAATATCAAGTTGAATGACATCTATAAAATATATTCTGAAATTAAGAATCGGCAGAAATCAAGAACAAAATTTTTAGAAGAGATGATAGAAGGGCTTATGAGTGAGATCAATAAATCATACCGCTAAATAAACCTAACTTTAATGACTACTTAATTTTTAACTTTATGCTATCATGAATAAACATAAAATTTATGATTTATATGTTAAAAAAATACCAGACCTACGGTGGTGTTGTGAAAAAAGCCTAATAAATCCACTCAAATTTGCAGAACGAAAGTCAAATCACGGCAAAGTCGCCAACAAAAGAATAATAACCATTGGCGGCTTTGCTTTTAAAAATCGTTTTACAAATGGCAGCAACAATTATTACTACAGAAGATCTTCATGAATTCAAAATCGAATTACTTGATGAAATCAAAACATTATTACAGAACCAATCAGGACAGACTCCTAAAAAGTGGTTAAAGTCACCGGAAGTTAGAGATCTTTTAGGAATCTCTCCAGGTACTTTACAAAACTTACGTATCAATGGCACGTTGCCCTACAGTAAAATTGGTGGGGTATTGTATTATGATTATCAGGAAATAGCTCAAATCCTAGAGCAAAATAGAATTCATAATAAATTTTAAATAAAACAGAATTGGATTATGAATTATATCAAGCACTTAACGGCTGTATTGGGGAAATTCTCAAAAGATGCTAGGCTAAATCCAACCCATATCAGTTTGTATTTAGCCTTATTCCAATATTGGAATCTAAGTCGTTTTTCCAACCCTTTTTCTATTTGTAGGGAAGAGATTATGAAACTGTCGAAAATAGGTTCAAAAGTTACCTATCACAAGTGTATTAAAGAACTGCACCATTGGCGGTATTTGGAATACCAACCTTCACACAATCCCTATAAAGGAAGTAATGTTATCATGTTCAATTTTTGTACTGCCCCTGAACAAGCTTTGGTTCAAACATACAAAGAAAATGGACAAGCTCTGTCTCCAGCTTATAAAGAAAATGGACAAGCTCTGATATCATATAAAACATATATAAACAATAAACATATTAAACTTAAACGGCAACCAAAAAATGAAAATGAAGTTATTATTTTTTTTAAAAAGAAAAAATGGTCAATTATTGAAGCTAAAAAATTTTTCAATCATTATCAAGGAATTGGCTGGATGGTTGGTGGAAAAGCAAAAATTGTTGATTGGCATGCCACAGCTCAAAGCTGGATGATAAAAGCTGATGAAATAAAAAAAGAGAAAACAAGGATAGCACCCGTACAGAAATTTGACAAGCTTAATGTAAACACCGACAAGAATTATGGAGAACCATTATAAAACCACGGAAGAAGGTAAAGAATTTATCTTGGGAGAAATTAAAGACAATATTATCCATTACGATATTGCTAAAACCCTGACCTATCTGGACGTCAAAGGAAAATTATTATTTGGGTCACATTTCAAAATTTATGAAGAAGATTTTAAAATTATTTATAGGCTGTTGATTTATATTATCCGAGATAAAGCGAATTGCAAAAAGCACGACATAAATCTCAACAAAGGAATTCTGTTAACAGGCCCAATTGGGTGTGGAAAAACATCTTTGATGAGTTTGATAAGGCACATTGTCCCTAAAGAAAGGCAGTACCAAATGTACTCCGCTAGAAACATCTCATTTGAATATCAAAAGGATGGTCATCAGATTATTGAGAATTACATCAAAACAAAAAGTTTTTGTTTTGATGATTTAGGCATAGAACAAAATTTAAAACATTATGGAAATGATTGTAATGTAATGGGTGAAATTTTATTAAACCGATATGATTTATGGACTTCGCATAAAGTGATCACTCATGCTACGACCAACTTGAATGCCCAAGAATTGGAAGAATGGTATGGCAATCGGGTACGTTCTCGAATGCGGCAATTGTTTAATTTGGTGGCGTTTGACAGTGAGAGTCAGGACAAGAGAAAATAAAACAAGGCTCGTAATGTTTATTATTATCAACAAAATAGCTATATTTGTAGAAAATAGTCAACAAAATGAAAAGTAAAAAAAGTGTTCTACTACCAAAACATCAAAAATTGATGGAGCAAGTAGGAGAGAATATAAAACTGGCACGTAAAAGACGTAAATTAACAACGGTGCAGGTTTCTGAACGTGCTGATATAGATAGGACTACACTTTATCAAATTGAAAAAGGGAATCCAAAAGTTTCATTTGGTGCATATTTCAATGTGTTGAGGGTTTTTGGATTGGAAAAAGATATTTTAAAACTGGCAGCTGATGATGGGTTTGGGAGAAAATTGCAAGATTTAGACTTATTATAATTTTGAACCAATGGCACAAAATAAATTTGACATATACGTTTACGCACATTGGCAACCCATGGTTGAGCCAGAAGTGATTGGTATCCTTTCTGCACATTTTGGTAAAGGGAAAAAAGCCTTTAGTTTTGCGTATGATAAAAAATGGCTAAGGTCAAAGAACAGAATGTTGATAGATCCTGATATTCAATTTTTCTCAGGACCACAATACCCTAATAATAAAGAGAATTTTGGTATTTTTCTAGACAGTATGCCCGATACTTGGGGGAAAACATTAATGAGACGGAGAACCGCTCAAGACGCTAAAGAAAAACAAGAAAATCCTCGAACGCTTTATGAAATAGATTTTTTATTGGGAGTCTATGATGAAAGTAGGATGGGGGCATTTCGCTTTAAAACTGATCCAAATGGTCCTTTTCTTGATGATGATGAACATAGTCCAACACCACCTTGGTCATCAATTAAAGAATTGCAGGCAGCAGCTGACGCTTTTGAAAGTGGCAATAATAATGAGATTAAAAAATGGTTGGCAATTTTGATGGCACCAGGGTCATCTCTAGGAGGTGCTAGACCAAAAGCCAATATTATTGATGATGATAAAAATCTTTGGATTGCTAAATTCCCTTCTAAAAATGATGCCATTGATAAGGCAGCTTGGGAATACCTCGTTTATCAATTGGCAATAGATGCAGGCATTTCAATGTCACCTTCTAAAATTGAAAAAATTTCGGGAAAGTATCATACTTTTTTTACAAAGCGTTTTGATCGTGACAAGGGGGAGCGAATTCATTTTGCGTCCGCCATGACCATGACTGGTAATACAGAAGAAATAATTAGAGATCGGCCTGCCAGTTATCTGGAAATTGCAGAATTTATTCAAAATTATGGAACCGATATTGATGTCAATTTAGCTCAGCTTTGGAGACGGATAGTTCTTAATATTGCTATTTCAAATACAGACGACCATTTACGGAATCATGGATTTCTTTTAACAGAGAAAGGATGGATTCTCTCTCCGGCATATGACATAAACCCTTCGATTGATAAAGATGGACTGGCACTTAATATAGATATGGATAATAATGCGTTGGATTTTGATTTAGCTAAAAGTGTAGGCGAGTACTTTAGATTGGATAAAGGTCAAATGAAAGGAATCTATGATGAAGTTTTAAATGCAGTAAGCAATTGGACAAATGTGGCCATTAAAATAGGCATATCAACTAAAGAAATTGAATTAATGGAATCGGCATTTAAATTCTAAGAAGTATTATTTTAGTTTAAGTATAATCCGATATGATTTATGGATTTCACACAAAACAATTACCCATGCTACAACAAATCAGAATGCTCAAGAGTTGGAAGAATGGTATGGCAATCGGGTACGTTCTAGAATGAGGCAATTGTTTAACTTGGTGGCTTTTGATAAGGGGAGTATTGATAAACGTCAATAATTCATTTTTAGCGTTTAATTAAACGACCATATAGACACACTTCAATAAATAGTCAATATTTAAGAAATATTTGGTATATTTATGTGTTAAATAAATAAGTTTAATTTTATACAGTTAATTATACCCTATGATTTTTGGATATGCAAGAAAAAGCACAGACAGTCAAAAACTGCATCTTCAAGTTGATGCTCTGTTAAAATATGGGGTGATAGAAAAGAACATTTATTGCGATAGCATTTCAGGTTCTAAAGTTGAAAGGGAAAATTTAAATTTGCTTCTATCTAAAGTCAGGGAAGGTGACACGATTGTAACTTGGAAAATGGGTAGGATGGCAAGAAGTGTATCTCATATGCTAAAATTGATGAGTAATTTTAAAGAGAATGGAGTCCAGTTTGTAAGTATCCAAGAACCATTTATAGATACAACATCTTCTTATGGCAAGTTTGTTTATACCCTTTTTAGTGCTGTTGCAGAATTAGAAAGAGATATATTAATTGAAAGAACAGTTGCTGGACAAGAAAGTGCAAGACGCAGAGGCGTTAAATTCGGAAGAAAAAAAGGGCTGTCCAAGGAAGCACAAAAAAAGGCACGATTAGCGAAAGAGTATTATTGTGATGAATCTAAAGGCTTAACAATAAAAGAAATAATGAAGCTTCTTGATATAAAGTCAAAACCAACACTTTATAGTTACTTACAATATATGGGTCGTAGAAATTGCAAAACCTGTGAAGTTATGTTTTGGGATAAATTGCAAACAGTTGACAATTCATATTGTGATAAACATAAAGATGATAAAAAAGAGGCGGAATTTTTGAAAAAACTTGAATCTCCAATTAATAAATAGCACCTAATTCCAGTTGAATTAGCTTTTTTTTGCTTTTGATTTGAGAATCGGATTATCTCTTAAAATTTCATTAGTTTTTTTCATATCTATAAAAATATATTTATTTTAAGTATCATCTATAAAATCGCATCTTCTTTTGTAATTAACAACTTTATCATTTCTTTCTTTTTATACTTTTTAACAAATTTAGACTCCATAATACTTCAACAGAGCCCTTATTAATTAGCTTTATAATTATCCGTTACTTAACGGTTAATAAACGTTTACAAATGTTTACAAACGGATACAAATGTTTAACATGCTTTATTTGATGTTTAATATTTTATTTTGGCTACATAAAAAACAATTGACAATGGGCACTCCTATTATTTATGAACCTTTAAAAAATGCCAAACGCATAAAAATTTTTATTCCATATGAATTGTATGAAATTAGAAAAGCATTTAAAAGCCTGAATTCAACCTATTGGCATCCGAGTCAAAAACTATGGTCTATTATAAACACCCAAGAAAACATGGCATTAGTAAAACGCACATTTAAAGGGGACTTTACAATTAGTGTTGAAAAACCATTCGTACCCATAAAAACCACCAGATTAAACGAGAAAGCTATTGATACGCTTTTAGAATTAGAAAAGACATTAGTTTTAAAGCATTATGGGCAGTCAACCATAAATAATTATAAAAAAATGCTTTCTGTTTTTTTGACAAAATTTATGCATCAAGACCTTAAAAGTATAAGTAAAATACAAATAGAACAATTTATATACGAACTTATAAAACTCAATAATATTAGTGAAAGTTATCAAAATCAATTGATTAACGCTATAAAGGCATATTATGAGCATGTATTGGGTTTACCAAGAGAATATTATGATATACAACGCCCTAAAAAGAGTCAAAATATACCGAACGTTTTAAGTCAGGAAGAAGTTTTAAAAATACTACAACACCATAAAAACATTAAACACAAGGCTATATTATGGACAATTTATAGTGCTGGATTACGAATTTCTGAATTGATTAATTTACGAATAGCTGATGTACATTCTGATGAAGGCTACTTATTTATAAAGGACAGCAAAGGTAAAAAAGACCACAAAACTATATTATCAGATCATTTAGTAGTATTATTGAGAAAATACTACAAATTGCACAAACCATCGTATTGGTTATTTGAAGGACAAACTGGTGGTAAGTACAGTACTACGAGTATCAGAAATATTTTAAGAACAGCAATTAAGGAAACAGATTCAAATCCATGGGCAACGGTTCATACTCTACGACATTCATTTGCAACACACTGTATAGAAAACAATATGAATTTAAGACATTTACAAAACATGTTGGGACATAATTCACCCAAAACCACCGAATTATATACCAAAACCATACAAATAAACAATAAAAATATCAGTAGCCCAATAGATAATTTGCTTAAAAAACTTTAACTTGCAGACATATACGATATAACCACAATAGGGTTATACATATGTTGCCCACAATTAACGAAAACCCGAACTGAATTGAAAAACCTGAACTTTGAAACGATATTAAAAGATGCGGAAAAATTCATCCTAACTGAAAACAACTCTTATATCCAAACTTATACAGAATTCATAAAATATTTTGACAAAATAAAAGATGGAGATATAAATGAACATAATTTGGTAATCGCAAGTCATTTCGTTTATGGTTGGATGCCAACAATAATCCACCTGAATTTGGAACAAAAAGACAAAGTTTTGTTTTTATTAAATGCTGTGAAAAGTGGACACATTTTGACCGAAAACGAAATCGGAATTTTAAAAAAATCAATAAACAATTCTTTGGTTGGACTTTCTAAACTATTACATTTTATCAATCCGAGAGATTATGCGATTTGGGACAGTCGAATTTTTAGATATTTAACAGAAAAGAAAAGTAGTTACGGCATTGATAGTCCAAAACTCTATCTTGACTATCTAAACGGAATTAAAAATATAGCGGAAAATAAAGATTACGGTAAATTGCACGATTTGATTTCTCGAAATTTTGAATATGACATATATCCAACAAGAGCAATTGAAATCACAATGTTTGAGACTGACCGAAATAGACAAAGCTGAATAAAAAAATAACTGTGGGCAACACCGTGTATATTTTATTGCTTGGTTTTAGCCTACTTACGAAAATCCTCGCGGATTTTCTATTCGGTTTTTATTTACTAAATTAGTTGTTTAAATCACGCAACAAAGCATACACAAACACGTTGTAAACCATTAAAAAGGGTTAAGTAGGATGGGTAAAGAAAGAAAGGAATGAAAGGAATATTACATATAAAGCTGTTTGAATATCTAATAGAAACTGATGGTGCTTTTGGACATGTTGAATTAAGAAGTTTTCTTTTGAAAAATTTTAAGAATGTAGAGACCGAAAGAAGCAGGATTGAAATGAGTAGATTTTTAAAACTATTAGTTTCGGAAAATTATATTGAGTATGTGAACAAGCCAACTACTACTGGAATTGAATTGTATATTGAAAACGGGGGATTTATACCTTCAGATAAAATTTCTGCAATTGTTAGAATCAAACCTAAAGCGATTGAATTATATAATGCTCATATCGTAAATAGAAAAAATTTAAATGGCGTGAATAAGACAATAATTATTAGTTTAATTGCTGTGTCAGCTTCTATTTTTGGACTTTTTTATCCAAAAAATCAAGCAATTGAAAAAAACGAATTTATAATAAAAGTGTATGACTCGATTATAAAATCTAACTTATACCTAAAAGATGAGAATGACCAGTTGCGATTAAAAAAAGAAGGATTAGAACAAAAATACAAAGACACGTTGCAAACCGCATCAGATATTTAAAAGGAAGAAATTCTAGGAATAAATAATAATCAATAAACTTGAAAATTTTATCTATTTTAGAATCATCAAACTCTGAAAAACGCATGGCACACCAACGTTTTACAACAAAGTATAAAGCTAATACGCCAATACAATGTTTAGTTTATGGAAGTAACTTCTTTTATTTGGCGTACTATCCTTATACCAACGTTGGGCAACATACAAGGAAAGCCAACGCACTAACAGCACATTTGGTTTTTGCCGACAAAAAAGTCAACGCTGAAAAAACAAAAAGAGCTGTTTTTTGCCAACGCTCTGACAACAATGGACAAAATGCATTTTAAAAAATGATAACTAAGCTTAATAACCTCACTCTCAAGTCTTTTGTTGGTTACACAAACCCCAATGATTTACTTTTTCGTGCAAAAAACATTCTATTCGGTTACAATGGAAAAGGAAAAAGTTCTATTGCTATTGGCATTAAAGATGAATTTCTAAAAGACTTAACCAAGAAGCCTGAGAATCTTAGAATTTTTGATAGAGATTACATTTCAAATTCATTATTGATTGAAAATTCGGACGGAAAAATTAAAGGTGTTGAGGCAAGTTTTGGTAAAGGTGGCGTTGATATAGAAAACAAGATTAAGGAACTTCAGAAGTTAATTATCAAAGAAGATGAAATTGGTAATCTTGACACAGGCATTGCCAAATTACGCAAAGAAATTAGAACTGAAATAGACAAAATTCACGATAGACGAAAAGGCGAAGCTAATATTCAAAGAAAGTCCAAAGAAGAATCTGTTAAACGAGTAATTGAACTTTATAAAAAGGATTTTCAGGATGCTAAAAAAATTGAAGTGGATGAAGATAAATTGATAAAGATTAATGGCGACAATGCAATTGAAAAACAAATTTCACAAAATGAGAATTTAAAACCATTAAACTTCTCAAAAATTCAAACACCTTTAATTGAAAAAGTAAAAGTAATCTTCAAAGAAAAATTTGGAGAAGATATTTCAATCCCCGAATTTGAAGTTGTTCAATGGATTGAATCAGGACTAAAACTTCACAAAGAAGGTGATAACTGCAAGTTCTGTGATAGCAAGTTAGATTTTTCAGATGTTAAGTTGAAAATAGCGGAATACAAAGAAAATAAAAGACATAAGGCAACTGAGAAACTAAAACAACTAAGAGAACAGCTTCAAAGCCTTTTGGATAGTATTAGAATTATTGAGAAAGAATCCAAAACTTATTCTACAAATATTGGCAATGAGGTTGAGCAACGTTTTACTGCAATAACCGAAAAGAAAAGCACTATAGACTCTCTTATAACTTCGTGTCAATCGAAGATTGATAACATTGAAATTCAAGAAAATTTCGATTTTGAACTTTTAGAAGAAACCTCGAAAGGGATTGAAGAATCAATATCAACTATCGCTAAAACTAAAAATGAACAATTATCGGAGTTAAGAAAGAAGCAAAACAATCTAACCACTTTAGTAAAAGGTGCAATTGGCTTGGAAATACTAAAATCAGCCACTATAAAAGATAAGCTAAAGGAGATTAAAGTCAAGGAAGTTGAATTAAAGGAAAAGCGTGAGAGCAACAAGAAGAAGCAACAAGAAATTCAAGATTTAAAGCAACAAAAAAGTCTAACAAAAGATTTTGCTGATTTTGTTTCGCAAATTCTGAATGACATAAATATATCGCTAAAAGTTACCCTCGATACAGATAACCGCAATTATATTATCAAAGGCACCAATGAAAACGCTACGCTAACAATTAAAGACATAAGTGAAGGAGAAAAAAATCTTTTAGCATTGTTGTTTTTCTATTATGAACTTTTTGCTGATAGCAAACAGCAGAATATTAAACCAGAAATTGAACTTATCATAGTGGACGACCCAATTTCAAGTATGGATGATTCAAATAAGTTTTACATTTTGGAACTGATGAAAAACCTTTTGGAACTTCAAAATCAGCAGATTTTCGTTATGACCCATACTTGGGACGACTACTGTAATTTATCATATGGTAAGGATAACAATCAAACTTTTGCAACTTTTGAAATAAGAAAAAATAATGGAGTAAGTACATTGGCTAAATTGTCAAGTAAAGAAAAACCATATAACTATTTGTTTAAAGAGATTTATGAATTTTCAAGAAAAAGTGATGAAGATATAAAGACAGAGTGCCAAATTTATCACTATCCAAATGTAATGAGAAGAATTTTTGAAGAATGGTATGGATTTAAAATTGGAAGAGATTTGAACTTTACAAGTAATCTTCAAAAGCAAATTGAAAGTCATTTCAGCATTACAAGTAACAACCAAAAAACAAAACTCGGTTTGTTAATCAAAGTTTGCAATATTCTTTCTCATTCGATAAATGGTTCAATGAATCCTCAAGAAATTCATCAATCCGCAAAATATTTGATGAGACTTATTGAAGATAAAGACAAATTACATTTTGACAATATGAAACCACAATAAAGTAATGAAACGACAAGCCCTCACATACAGCCACACACATTGCCAAACCTCTCAATCCAACAGCACAAACCAAAGTTTGTCAATAAGTGTGTCTGACCCAACCCTCGGACTGAAAAACAAAAAGTACGATTGCCCAACAATGGCTATACCTAATGCGGGCGAAAGTGCTAACATGAAAGTTAATACATCAAATAAACGTTTCGGTAAACGGACAGTAAAGTGCCTTGAAATCCCGCACTACGCATAGCCGAGCCGTTGGCAACAAGCTAAAGAAACACCCGAACATAAATTAAAATGAGTGCAAAAAACATACATTCTGAACCTTTTGATGGAGGAACAATAACAAAACTCGAAATATTTGAGGATTATGCTCAAGCTTGGATACCAACATTTTTACCACAAGCTCACTTTGGGGAGATTCATATATTTGACTTTTTTTCTGGACCAGGTTATGATTCAAATAATATAGCTGGAAGTCCAATTCGTCTTTTAACCAAAATAAATGAGCATTTAGGCAATATCTTAAGAACTAAAACTAAAATTGTTCTTCACTTCAATGAATTTGAGCCTAATAGAAAAGCACAGAATAAATTTGAACTACTAAAAAAGAATTGTGAAGATTTCATTTCACAAAATCCCAAATTTAAATATTTCCTTACTGTAAACTATTACAATGAAGATGCTGGAGATTTATTCTTCAAATTAATTCCAACAATTAAAGAATATCCGTCATTAGTCTATTTAGACCAAAACGGTGTGAAATTTATTTCCCAAGAATATATTGATGAACTTGAAAGATTAAATACAACTGATTTTATCTATTTTGTTTCATCTTCTTTTTTTAGAAGATATGGAATGACAGAAGAGTTTAAAAAAGCTTTAGAAATAGATATTGCAGAGTTAGAAAGTGAGGAATATCGAAATATGCATCGTTTGGTTTTCAATAAAATCAATTCAAGACTTCCAGAAAAATCAGAACTAAAATTATTTCCTTTTTCAATAAAGAAAAATAGAAATATTTATGGAATCATATTTGGAGCAAAGAATTATGCAGCAGTTGATAAATTTTTGAAAATAGCTTGGAAAAGAAATAACTTAAACGGAGAAGCTGATTTTGACATTGATGAGGATAAAAGTAAAATTCAACTCGATATGTTTGAGGGACAAAAATTGACTAAAGTTGAAAAATTCAAAAACGAATTAGAGTCCAAACTTTTAAACAGAAAAACAGTTACAAATAAAACTGTTTTAATGTACACTTATTCGAATGGACATATTCCACAACACGCAGTTGATTTATTAAAGCTTATGAAAAAACAAGGTAAATTGGAATATGACGGAAAATCACCTTTCTTAAATTATGTAAATGTGTTTAGAAAAGATAATATTGTAACTTATAAAATAATCTCAAAGTAAAATGGCACAATCAAGCATAGAATGGACAGAAATGACTTGGAATCCTACAACTGGTTGTACAAAAGTTTCCCAAGGTTGTAAATTCTGTTATGCAGAAATTATGTCTAAACGACTTCAAGCAATGGGAGTTGAAAAATATAAAGACAATTTCGAAGTCCGCACACACGAATCTGCACTTAAAACACCTTATACTTGGAAAAAATCTAAAGTAGTTTTTGTAAACTCTATGAGCGATTTGTTTCACGAGCAAATACCTTTAGAATTTATAAAAAAGGTTTTTAAGGTTATGAACGAAAACCCACAACACGTTTTTCAAGTATTAACTAAAAGGGCAGAAAGATTATTAGAACTTCATAAAGAATTAAAGTGGAGTCATAATATTTGGATGGGAGTTTCAGTTGAGGAACAAAAAGTAGAAAATAGAATCGATTATTTGAGAAAGACTAATGCAAGAGTAAAATTTCTTTCTCTTGAACCATTAATTGGAGCTTTACCGAATCTGAATTTAGAAAACATAGATTGGGTAATTGTTGGTGGAGAAAGTGGACACACGCCAAGACCAATGGATGCTGATTGGGTAATTGATTTACAAGAACAATGTGAAAAGGCAGATGTCGCATTTTTCTTTAAACAATGGGGCGGAAAAAACAAAAAGAAAAACGGTAGAGAATTAAACGGTCGAACCTATGATGAAATGCCTGAAATAGAACTACAACATAGCGTCTGAAAGGAAAAGCCTGCGTACAACACCGGTAATCGTTGCACAAGCACCAAAATAGACCATCTGGATTAATTGGGGATTTATTTTTAGTAGTTTTAAGCGTGGCTATAATTTTTTCTGTCCCCTATTTCATCTTTTTTAAAAGGCTTAAAATGGCTTGATCTGCTCAATATATGCCAAAAACAGTGAGTTAAGTACAGCGCAAGTGATTTGGCATCACTTCTGACAACTTTACTTGTGAATTTTAGGTACTTTTTCAGGTTGTAGGCAATGGCGGAGAGATGCATCACCTTGTTGGCTTGCTCAATGCCAATGGTATTTATTTTACGTAAGCCCATGAATTGAGTTAGCGTTCCAAAGACAGGTTCAACAGTACTCTGTCGTTTTGATTTCATATAACGACCTTGGTTGCTGCTTACGCGATGGTTATTTCGTTCGTATTCTTCTCTGTAATAAGTTACCGAAAATTTCTTTTCTTGTGCTGTCTTACCTAAACATTGTTTTCTTATCGGACAGTCTCTACAAATTTTTGAGGAGATTCTATATTCCTTTTTCTTACTACCTGTTCTATAATCATTAAACACTTTTTTAAAGGGAACGATATGACCCTCTGGACAGAGATAATGATCCTCTTGTTTGACATATTCAAAATCCTCAGGACCGCCTTTATACGTCCCGTGAGGTGGTATAAAACTTCGTAAACCTATTTTTTCCAAAAAAGCATAATTCTCTCCATCACTATAGCCTGTATCGGCCACTAGATTTTGCCATAAGATCCCTTGTTTGTTCAATCGTTTTTTTAATCGAGGTACAATGTCTTGTAAGTATTGGCTGTCTTTCTTATCTGCCTTATACGCTTTAATGTCAGTGATTACATGATGTCCAGTGTCAACACTTAGCTGACTCATATAGTTCAGCTTGCGTGCCTTGCCTGGCTTTACACTAATTTTAGCATCCGGATCGGTGGGACTATAATGCGTTTTGTTTGAGGTGTATTTTGAGTTTTTATTGTTTGCACCCGTGCGTTGATCTTGATCTTTTGACCATTTTTTATTCCGACTTTTAATAGCAGACAATTCTTGCTTGGTGGCACTAATTTTTTTTTGAGCATCTGAAGCTTTATTCTCTTTGGCTTTTCGAATAGGCTTTTGTTTATCCATGCTACTGATATGGCGTAGCTTTTTTAAGTGGTCTTCTAATTCTTCTTCAGGCACTTTTAACTCCAAGGTATCCATCGAGGCATTTGCCTTTATTGGAGCAGAATCTATCGCTTGAGTATGGCCACTTACCATGCCTTTGTCAACACACATAATTAAAACACGCGTAAAGACTTCTTCAAAAACTTTTTCTGGATATAATTGACGCGTACGACTTATTGTGCTATGCCAGGGCAACTCTTCATCAATATCATAGCCTAAAAAATACAATATGTCCAAACGTAAACTACAATGGGCAATCAACTGTCGATCACTGATAATATTCTCTAAATATCCCACCAAACACAACTTGAAAAACACGGTAGGATCTATGCTCTTTTGACCACTGTCTCCATAATAAGGACGTGTCAGTACATATAGAAAATGTAGGTCTAATTCCCCATTTAATCGTCGATAAAAATTCTCCTTTGGAATCCGATCACTCATTCGGAATTGAGTGAATAATTTCTCTTGATACTCTTTTTTGCCTTGCATACCTCAAGATACAGAATATCAGTCTAATGACCAATAAATTCATGCGTTTTTTAGTTCATTTTATCCCTAATTATATATATCTTGTGCAACAGGCACACCGTATATAATTTATTGCTGGCTTCTCGCCTACTTACGAAAGTCCTCGCGGACTTTCTTGGTCGGTAATTATTTACTAAATTAGTTGCTTAACCACGCAACAAACCATATACAAACACGTTAGGTGCAATTTAACCAAACCATTTGGCAAATATGTGGTACATCAAGAATTAAATAAAACTGATTAAAACAAAGTAATTAATGAATAAATCAAAATTTAAAACGGAAATTAACACATCTGCTCAAAAAGTATATGAAATGATGTTAGGCTTAAATGACAAAAGCACTTACGAATATTGGACAGCAGCTTTTAATCCGACCTCTACCTATGAAGGTAATTGGGACAAAGGAAGCAAAATGCTTTTTGTAGGAACCGATGAAAACGGTAAAAAAGGAGGAATGATTTCGGAAATTGTAGAACACAGACCTGCTGAATTTATTTCTATTCGCCATTACGGAATTTTGGATGGAGATAAGGAAATAACCACAGGTGAACAGGTAGAGAAATGGGCAGGTGGACACGAAAATTATAGATTTACGGAAAACAACGGCACAACAACTGTAATTATAGAAATGGATACAATTGATGAATATTTGGATTACTTCAATAGTACATATCCAAAAGCATTGGATAAATTAAAAGAAATTTCAGAACGCTAAAAAAGTAACCAAACAAAAACTGCACCTAACACCGTATCCTATGTAAAGCACTTTCCCGAGTCTTAGGTTAAATATACAATATTTTTCTTTTTTTTAATTCATGATATTATTTTTAGTGTTGAACTGTTGATTACGCTTTTTGCGTTATCAATAATTCAATGCTAGCTTTATAAAACTCCGCATCCTATATGTGGTATCCGTCTTTAGCGAATCCACCAGCATCTCTATGATGATTTTGGCAAACAAGGCAACTTGCTATAAATATGTGATAACTGTATTAGAGTTTCACCTACGGTGTTTTGTTGTCCTATCTTTTGTGCCAATTTTATAATGAGTTTTAAGCTTGTTTTATGTTTTTATTTAACTAACTACACCTACTTCATAAGGAATTTCAGTTCTAATTACTGCATGAATTCGACTCAAGAGTTTCCTCGCTACTTTTACCAATATGCGTTTGACATCTTTACCTGAATGTGACCGATAATAGGCCTGCATAACTGGATCAAAACGCAACGCTTGCCAAGTAGCTTCTACCAAATAACTACGCATTAGCCGATTTGCTCTTGGGGTTAACCCTGAAGTTTTGAGATTATCTCCACTTTGGTGTACCCAGGGAACCAATCCTACATAACTGGCTAATTGTTTGAAATTTTTAAAACGCCTTAAATCACCCAATTCACATAATAATCCACAAGCTACTATGCCTCCTACTCCCGGAACTGATCGTAATAAATAATAATCTTTCTTATAATGCTTACGACAATAGGCACGTAATTTTGTACTCACATCTCGCTTTTGCTTATCTATATATTCATAGGTAATAAGACGTGTCTCAAAACAATAATCCATTGTAGGATATTCAAAAGTCAAATTTCTTAACCAATCTCTAAAATTATGAGACCAATGACTATTGTCAAATGGCTTTGGAATTTCAATCCCCAAATACAACAATTGCATCTTTATTTGAGTCTTTATTTTTCGATGTTCTTTAACCAGCTCATTTCTTCGACGAAACAAACATCTTAACTGCTCTCGTTCTATTGAAGGAACATGAATTCCTTTGAGTCGGCCATCCTTTAATTCTTTACATAACATACGTGCATCGATCTTGTCGGTCTTTTGAAACTGGGCCTTGGCTGGACGATGAACATCTGCAGGGTTAACAACCTTTGCATGCCATCCAAATGAAATAAAATGTCGATAATGACTAAAGCCACAACAACCCGATTCATAACAGCAATAAACAGTATATCCCTTAAAATGCCTATCCACATACTTTTTTAAACTAAATGCATCTGGTGGAATAGTTAACGATGATCCATCAAAAAGATCCGTTGCAGTACGAATTTTCCAACTTCGCTTGTGTACGTCAATTCCAATAAATAACTTTGATCTAGTAGTATCCTTTGTTTTCATAATAATAAGTTTTTGAACCTTAAAGTTATTAACTAAACTTTGGATACTGCTTTTACATGGTTGCTATAATTTATTGCTGGCTTCTTGCCTACTTGCGAAAGTCCTCGCGGACTTTCTTTGTCCGTAATTATTTACTAAATTAGTTGCTTAAACACGCAACAAACCATATACAAACACGTTACCTGCAATTATGACCCGTCCTGAATATAGGCTACATAATTTTAAACATTATGTATAAAAATGACAAAGTAATTAGACGGTATTCAGAACCTTTTAAACTAAAAATTCTGGATGAACTTAGTAAAGGTAAGCACACAAAGAGCGAACTTTGTAAACTCTATTCTATTGCACCTACAACGGTCAATGAGTGGATTAAAAAGTATAATCGTAAAGACTTAATGAACACCAGAGTAAAAGTGGAAACAAAAGACGAAATATCTAGAATTAAAGCACTACAAAAAGAGAATGAAAAGCTTAAAAAGCTTCTACTTAAAAAGGATCTGGATGCTATGGTAGAAGAATCTTACCTTGAAGTAGCAGCTGAAAAACTAGGCTATAAAAATGTTCAGCAACTTAAAAAAAAACTCAATATCTAGCATTTATTAAAACTAGAAATAGAGCTAAGGGATTTGCTTCTTTATCTACTATAGCAAGTTGTTTTGGACTTAAACGTGATGCGTATTATAAATACAAATCTAGAGCTGATATGCGTTTAAAAATAGAACAACAGATTATTGAAATTGTTAGAAAAAGACGTAAATCCCTTCCTAGAGAAGGTGTTCGAAAACTCACTAAATCATTAGATAACGAGTTTACAAAAGCCAACCTTAAAGTAGGTAGAGATACACTATTTAATGTCCTTAGAAAACACCAAATGCTAACACTTAGAAAGAAAACTAGTGCCAGAACAACCAACTCTTATCATCGGTTTTACAAGTACAATAACATTATAAAAGATATGGAAGTTACTAAACCAAATCAAGTCTGGGTCTCTGATATTACATATATTAGAACTGTAAAAGGCTTTTGTTACTTGGCTTTGATAACAGATATGCATTCCAGGAAAATTGTTGGGTATGACATAAGTGATAGCTTGGAATTAAAAGGTTGTGTAAGAGCTCTTAATAAAGCCATCTATCAAGCTAAAAACATTAAACAGCTTATTCATCATTCCGACAGAGGAATACAATATTGTAGCAATGTATACACACAAATACTCAAAAGAAAAAAGATAGATATTAGTATGACTGAAGAAAATCATTGTTACGAAAACGCAATGGCAGAACGTGTAAACGGAATTTTAAAAGACGAATTTTACTTAGACCAAACCTTTGATAACGTGGAACACGCAAAGAGAGCTGCAAAAAATGCAATTAATTTATACAACGAAATAAGATTACACTTATCTTTAGACTATAAAACACCAAATATGGTATATAAATTATCAGCTTAAATTAATTATTAACCTGTAGCCATATTTCAGGACTAGACATTAAAACCAACAACTGCGGAAAGAATTAATTAAGAATTTCTATCTTTGTAGTCTGTTATACTAATTCAACATATTATCTGAGTCTTTCTATAAAGACAATCTCGACAAAACGAGTAATTAACGCATAAAAATCTTCTGGTTTTTAATGCTCAGATAGTTATATCCATTTATTTTATCAAATCTCAAACAAAAACAGTTGATTATTATTAAATCGATTGTCTTATCACTCTGTTATGTTTTTAACATTTCAAAATGTGATGACAATACAATGAATTAAAATGAAAAGTAAACAGTTAATAAGTAGAAATATAGAAGTATTTTATAATAAAGCATCAGAAGAAACCAGACTTGATAAGGGAATGGGAATATTTGAATTTGAAAGAATTAAATCATTAATTGAAAAATATATTCCATCTTCATCTTCAAAAATAATTGATATTGGAGGTGGAACAGGAAAATATTCAGAATGGCTTGCAAAAAAAGGACATCAAGTCCATTTAGTAGAACCAGTTCCTAAACATATTAAATTAGCCGAAAATAGAGCGAATAAGTTAAAAAATAAATTTTCCTTTCAATTGGGCGAATCTCGAAAATTAGAATTTAAAAACAATTTTGCCGACTTAATAATACTTCACGGACCACTTTATCACCTTCAAAAAAAGGAAGACAGAGATTTAACCATTAAAGAAGCCAAACGTGTTTTGAAAAATGATGGAGTTATTTTGGGTTTTGCCATTAATTACACAGCATCAACTTTAGTAGGTCTATTAAACGGTTTAATTCATAAAAAAACCTTTTTTGAAATGTGCAAGGACGAATTAACAACTGGAATACATAATCCACCAAGTGATTTTCCTTGGCTATTAGCTGAAGGATATTATCATAAACCTGAACAACTGAAAGAGGAATTTATAAATCAAGAATTAACCTATCTCAATACTTATGCAGTTGAAGGAATGGCTTGGTTAGACAAAGACTATTTTGCTAATATGCTAAACGAAACAAAGAAAAAAACATTAATCGAACTTACAAAAGTCACAGAAAATGACAGCTATCTTTTACCTTTTAGCCCACATATGATGATAGCTGTAAAAAAACAAATTACTTATGGAAAATAAAGACAGATATTTTAAAGCTTTGGTTCAAAATAATGGACAGCTGAATGAAATAGACCTTGGAGAAAAAATTGGACTTGATGAAGATGAAACTCGAGAAATAATTGTCCGACTTCTATCCGAACACAAAATAGAATATGCGGAAAATAGGTCTTGTAATTATAGACTTAATAAAACTACGAAAAGGAAAAATAAAAGCAGGTAACAATGTATAAAAGCAATAGCGGTTTTGGTGTTAACTCAAAGTGTTATTGCTTTTAATTTAGTAAATTGCAAAACGGAAAGGTAGCGCACTTTAATCCGCTACTGCTCTTATACTAACCGTTGTACGCAAGCTAGGTACGGTAAAGGGACATCCTTTACAAAGTTAAAGGGACATAGTTTACACTTTTAAGATTCATAAATTACTTGAAAAAGTATTTATCATGGTCTGGAAAGCAAAAACTAAAATGGAACAAAAAGTAGAATTTATTCATGAATGGTTAACCGGGAAATATACCATTACAGAACTTTGTAGGTCATTTAATATATCTCGACCTACTGCTTACAAATTGATTTCTCGGTATGAAAAAATGGGACTATCGGGATTAATTGAGCAAAAAAGAGCCCCAATTAATCATCCCAACAGAACCAATCAAAAGGTTGAAAATTCAATCTTAAAATTAAAAAACAAACACATGCTTTGGGGTGCGAAGAAAATTCGGATTTTGTTGTTTAAAGAGTATGCTAAAGAACTTATTCCAAGTGTGGTGACTGTTCACAACATCCTTTCTAAAAATGGCCTAGTTAAACCTCAAAAGCGAAGCAGAAGAGTCAAGCCAGTATTCCCCATTTTCGATCCTAAAAAGTGTAATGAAGTTTGGAGTGCAGACTATAAAGGAAAGTTTTTAATGGGCAATAAAATTTACTGTCATCCACTTACTATAGCCGATTCTAAGAGTAGATTTTTGTTTACAGCAAAAGGGCATTATAAAGAGAACTTCATCTCTGTTAAGCAAGAGTTTACAAAGGTTTTTAGAAAGTATGGCATCCCTAAACAAATACATACAGACAATGGTAGTCCATTTGGATCTGTAGCTGCCATTCAAAGATATACAAGGTTATCTTATTGGTTTATTGAATTGGGAATTGACCCTGTTTATTCCGACCCAGCACGCCCAGACCAAAACGGACGACACGAGCGAATGCACCGTGATTTAAAGGCTGCTTGTGCCAAACCTTCAGCATTTGATCTCAAGGCACAACAACGTAGTTTAAATCGGTTTGTAAAAGAATATAATCACATTAGGCCTCATGAATCTTTAGGAATGAAAACCCCTGCAGATTGCCATGATTTTTCCAATAGACCATACCCTGAAAAAATTCCAAAATATGATTATCATTCAACTATGAAAGTGATGAAAGTATGTCAAAATGGAGCCATGCGGTGGAAGTCATATTATTGGGTATATTTAACTTCTGGACTTAAAGGGAAATATGTCGGTGCTCAAGATCAAGGAAATGGAATTTGGAGAGTATTTTAAAGAGACGTATTTTTAGGTTATTTTAACGAAAAAAAAATAAGAGACAAACAAGTATCAATTAGACTAAGTCAGAATCTAGTGTAAAGGATGTGACTTTAACTTTGTAAACTATCTGCCTTAACGAACAGCTAAAAAACAATACTAAATGGAAAACTTTGACATAAAAAACGCATTAGAATGGCTAGGAGCTATTATAATTTCAGTTGGTGGAACTAGCGCTATTGTTATTGCTATTTCTAAATGGTTCGGAGATCGTTTAGCAACAAAACTTCTTGAAAAAGATAGATCAAAATATCAACAAGAATTAGAAGCACTTAAAACGAAATATCAATCAGAACTTGAAATTAAAAAGGCTGAACTTGAAAAATCAAAATCGTTATTCCTACGATATTCAGAACATCAATTTAATCTTTATAATGATTTATGGAAAAGTCTATGTGACTTAAAACATATTGGAGAAGAATTATGGGAAAAAGCTGAACCGCAATTAACAAAAAAATTCTCAAAGCAATTAAGAGAGACTAAACTAACAGTTGAAAAAAGTGCTCTTTTAATTGAGGATGGTCATTACAAATCCTTAACTACAATTTTAGACAAATTTGGAAATTTTGAAATAGGAAAATTAAGATTGATAAACTTAAGAAACAAAACAGTTCACGAAATGAATGAATACGGAGTGAGAAATAATGAAATTAGGAATGTTATTGAGAATAATAGACAAACCAAACAGGAGTATATTAAATTAACAAAAGAACTATCTTCATCATTTAAAGCACAAATTAAAGGTGAATAAAAAGCCTACTATACAGAAAATCTAAAAAAATTATGATTGAAATTCTTTCTTCAGAAAACACGAACGAATTATTAACAAACTCAATTAACCGAATAGAAGAAAAAATTGATAATAATTTGACTGAAAACTCGCCAATTGTTATATCCGATTTAAGTAACATAAAAGTTTTGTTTCCCTCAAGTGCCATACCTAACGAATTTCATTTTTACTCGCGAATTTTAAGAAACGGATTTGGGATAACACAACCGAAAAATTTTAGAGGTGGAATAAGAAAGCATTTAATTGTAATTAACACAAAAATTATAGAAAAACTCAATATTTCTGAATCTGAACTTGACGCAATTATTGCGCACGAATTAGGTCACATATTTAATGAACCTAATAAAGATATTCCGAATTTTATTGAGGAGCAAGAATTTTATGCAGACTATTTTGCAAGCTCAATAGGTTTAAAAGAATCACTTTTAAGTACAATAAAAAAATACTTGGAACAGGAAAATGCTGAAAACTCAGAACTATTCAATTTAAGAATTAGCCATTTAAATAAGGAAAACAGTTTTGAAAATGGAAACATTAGAAATTTATAAATAGAATAAAGCCTGCGTACAACACCGGTAATCGTTGCACAAGCACCAAAATAGACCATCTGGATTAATTGGGGATTTATTTTTAGTAGTTTTAAGCGTGGCTATAATTTTTTCTGTCCCCTATTTCATCTTTTTTAAAAGGCTTAAAATGGCTTGATCTGCTCAATATATGCCAAAAACAGTGAGTTAAGTACAGCGCAAGTGATTTGGCATCACTTCTGACAACTTTACTTGTGAATTTTAGGTACTTTTTCAGGTTGTAGGCAATGGCGGAGAGATGCATCACCTTGTTGGCTTGCTCAATGCCAATGGTATTTATTTTACGTAAGCCCATGAATTGAGTTAGCGTTCCAAAGACAGGTTCAACAGTACTCTGTCGTTTTGATTTCATATAACGACCTTGGTTGCTGCTTACGCGATGGTTATTTCGTTCGTATTCTTCTCTGTAATAAGTTACCGAAAATTTCTTTTCTTGTGCTGTCTTACCTAAACATTGTTTTCTTATCGGACAGTCTCTACAAATTTTTGAGGAGATTCTATATTCCTTTTTCTTACTACCTGTTCTATAATCATTAAACACTTTTTTAAAGGGAACGATATGACCCTCTGGACAGAGATAATGATCCTCTTGTTTGACATATTCAAAATCCTCAGGACCGCCTTTATACGTCCCGTGAGGTGGTATAAAACTTCGTAAACCTATTTTTTCCAAAAAAGCATAATTCTCTCCATCACTATAGCCTGTATCGGCCACTAGATTTTGCCATAAGATCCCTTGTTTGTTCAATCGTTTTTTTAATCGAGGTACAATGTCTTGTAAGTATTGGCTGTCTTTCTTATCTGCCTTATACGCTTTAATGTCAGTGATTACATGATGTCCAGTGTCAACACTTAGCTGACTCATATAGTTCAGCTTGCGTGCCTTGCCTGGCTTTACACTAATTTTAGCATCCGGATCGGTGGGACTATAATGCGTTTTGTTTGAGGTGTATTTTGAGTTTTTATTGTTTGCACCCGTGCGTTGATCTTGATCTTTTGACCATTTTTTATTCCGACTTTTAATAGCAGACAATTCTTGCTTGGTGGCACTAATTTTTTTTTGAGCATCTGAAGCTTTATTCTCTTTGGCTTTTCGAATAGGCTTTTGTTTATCCATGCTACTGATATGGCGTAGCTTTTTTAAGTGGTCTTCTAATTCTTCTTCAGGCACTTTTAACTCCAAGGTATCCATCGAGGCATTTGCCTTTATTGGAGCAGAATCTATCGCTTGAGTATGGCCACTTACCATGCCTTTGTCAACACACATAATTAAAACACGCGTAAAGACTTCTTCAAAAACTTTTTCTGGATATAATTGACGCGTACGACTTATTGTGCTATGCCAGGGCAACTCTTCATCAATATCATAGCCTAAAAAATACAATATGTCCAAACGTAAACTACAATGGGCAATCAACTGTCGATCACTGATAATATTCTCTAAATATCCCACCAAACACAACTTGAAAAACACGGTAGGATCTATGCTCTTTTGACCACTGTCTCCATAATAAGGACGTGTCAGTACATATAGAAAATGTAGGTCTAATTCCCCATTTAATCGTCGATAAAAATTCTCCTTTGGAATCCGATCACTCATTCGGAATTGAGTGAATAATTTCTCTTGATACTCTTTTTTGCCTTGCATACCTCAAGATACAGAATATCAGTCTAATGACCAATAAATTCATGCGTTTTTTAGTTCATTTTATCCCTAATTATATATATCTTGTGCAACAGGCACAATGTATAAAAAACATAGGGCGTTTGTGTTAAATCGAAAGGTCTGTGAATATTAATAAAGTCCGCTAAATATAAAATTTGGCATTTAAGAGAAAAAGGTAAAAGCAAAATATTTATATTTAGCTAAGTGATAAACTGGAACGAAAGTGCTTTTTAACTGCCCTACGTTTCTTATACGAGACGTTGTAGCCAATTATAAATATGAAGCCCGAAGTTAAATTACCGAAAACGCCACATTCCATTCAAAAAGGAATCCCATTAAAGCTCGTTTTAGATAAACCGGCTGTTATTCAACTTGGGAAGAACTTAAAGATTTCGAATAATGACTTCAACGCTTCTGAGTTTGTAGAAAGAGTTATGCAGGACATTGAACCTCTTGCCCTTAAAGATAGAGGGATTTTAATCGCTAAAATTTTACGTGAGTATTTGCCAAATAATTATTCGGAAGCGATTACATATTTACTCAACTCCTTGACCCCTCCGCTCAAGGAGACCGATAATCTTGGACTTTCTGGATTATTCTATATGCCCCATGTGTCCTTTGTAGCACTCTATGGCCTTGACAAAACGTACAATAATAATATAGATCCTTTCGACATTTCTATGAATGTTCAATATGAATTGACAAAGAGGTTCTCATCTGAATTTTCTATCCGAACATTTCTTATCGACCAGCCAGAGAGAACGTTTAAAATTTTATACAAATGGATGAACGACCCAGACCCACATGTACGAAGACTATGTTCAGAAGGAACTAGACCAAGATTGCCATGGGCACAAAAGATTAATTTCTTAGTGAAAGACCCTAGTCCTTCTTTACCAATATTAGAAAAATTAAAAAATGATAGTGACCTTTATGTAAGAAGAAGTGTAGCAAACCATATTGGAGACATTGCAAAGGATAATTTGGATTTATCTTTAAGGCTGTGCGAAAGTTGGTTAGACAGCTCTTCTAAAGAACTTAAATGGTTAATTCGACATGCTTTACGTCATCCAGCCAAAAAAGGAAATAAAGCAGCATTAAAACTTAGAGAAAAGGCAAAATGAGAAGATAAAAAAATGTAAAAACTGGCTACAACAATGGCTATATTTAATACGGGTCTTGGTGCTTAATCAAAAGAGAAGTGCTTTGAACAAAGTCCGCAAAATTTTCAATTTTGCGTGTCTATTGACATAAAGAAAAAATTAAAAATTTGGCTAAGTGCAAGTCCGAATGTTCAGTTCTCTGAAATCCCGTACTAACCATAGCCTAAACGTTAGGCTTCATACAAGACAGAGACACAACTTCGCAATAAATATCAAAAATAAAACCAGGGTTACATATACTTTTGCAATGCAAGAACAAGTTAAAAACGATTATTATGAACGAATTGAAAAAGCAGTAGATTTCATTGAGGAAAACTTGAAAGAGAAACTAACAATTGAAATGATTGCAGAAAAAGCATTTTTCTCAAAATATCATTTCATAAGAGTTTTTACAGCAATGACAGGAGAAACAGTAGGAAGCTATCTTCGGAGGAGGAGAATTTCAAAATCATCAAAACAGTTGATAAGCTCAGACCACTCCATTATTGACATTGCCTTTGATTACCAGTTTGAATCTCAGGAAGCTTATACACGCTCTTTCAAAAAGATTTACAATACCAGCCCGGGAAAGTATCGTAAATTGAATAATAATCAGATAGCTTATGGTCGTGCAAAATTGACAATCGAAAGATTAAATCATTTAAAAAGTAATGTGACTATGAAGCCAAAAATTATTGAATTAGAAAAGAAAAAATTAGTTGGAATAAGTGTAAAAACATCGTTAGCCCAAAATAATATTCCTCAATTATGGAATACTTTTATGCCACGAATTGAAGAAATCGCTAACAAAATAGATTCTGGATGTTATGAAATTCATCCATTCGATTCAGAATTTAAAATGGAGAATTTTACAGAGGATATGGAATTTGAGAAATGGGCGGCAGTCGAAGTTGATAATTTAGACAATATCCCCGATGGTTTAAAAGGGATAACAATCGAAAGTGGAAAATATGCTGTATTTGAACATAAAGGAACAATGAGCAACATTCAATTCTCGTTTGATTATGCTTATGGAACTTGGTTGCCAAACTCAGGATATGAACTTGCCAAAAGAGCAGATTTTGAGCGATATGGAGACCAATATTTTGGTCCAGAGCATTCCGAGTCAATTACTGAATTATGGATTCCAATAAAGTAGATAGGTATGAAAACAAAAGAATCGAAACCAAACATTCACATAAACCTACTTAGTGGATTTTATTACTTAGTATCGGTTGCTTTATTTTTGGCAGGGGGTATTTACTGCTTCTTTACAGACTTATTGAAAACCAACTTCACCGATAATATTATAATACAAGAAATGACAACCGGACAGTTTGTTATTTATGGCGTAATTATGGCGGTGGTGGCTTTATTAGAAGCTATTTTGGCTTTGAACTTAAGGAGATTTAAAAGATGGGCAAAAATCATTGCTTTAGTCATATCTTCCTTGGGGTTATTATGGGCAATTGTAGCGATATTTGCTTACGGAGGATTAGAGAATTTGTTTTTTATAGGCTTACACGCTTATTTTATATGGATATTGAGTAAAAGATATTATGGAAACAATTATACAACTAAATAAAGAGAATATAGAGAAGGGGCATATATGCTGTGCTATTTCTGACAAAAAATGCAAAGAAAGCTACGAACTAAAAAAACAATGGCTTGCCAATGAGTTTGAGCACGGATACAAATTCTACCGATTAGATGCAAGAGCGAAAGTATTTATTGAATACTGCGATGCTGAAAAAGCGTGGGTGCCAATTGATGCTCCAAATCATTTGTTTATTGGCTGTATGTGGGTAGCAGGAAAATATAAAGGTAATGGATATGCAAAAGCTTTACTGAAAAAAGCAGAAGACGAAGCCAAAGAACAAGGCAAAGATGGGCTTGTGACAATTGTCGGAACAAAAAAATTCCATTTTATGAATGATACTAAATGGTTATCAAGACAAGGTTTTGAAGATGTTGAAAGATTACCTTATGGTTTTAGCTTATTGGTAAAAAGTTTCAATAAAAATGCAAAACAACCAACGTTTAAGAAATCTGTTGCAACTGGAGAATGTGAAAACAAAGATGGCTTGACTGTTTATTTTACAAATCGTTGTCCTTTTTCAGAATATCACGTTACCAATTCATTGGTTGAAGTTGTTAAGAAACGAAATATAAATCTTGAAGTTGTTAAATTTGAGACAAAGGAAGAAGCTCAAAAATCGCCAACACCTGCAACGATATTCAGCTTATTTTACAACGGAAAATTTATCACAACAGATATTAGTGTGTGTATGGATAGTAGATTTGATAAAATTATTGAGAAAGAAATGAAAAAATAAAGTACGAAAGCCTAACATTTTGTATAAGTAATGCCGAGTGAAGTGCGTATTTTGAATTTTGGTTCTCGTATCAAAGTTCATCTTGATTTGACAAGAATGAGCTTCGAAATTCGGCACTACTCATACAATTTACCGTTGTGGGTAATACGAGAAAAACGAAATGGCAGGATTAACAAGCGAACAAATTAGATTTTTAAAAGAGCAAAAAGTACATCCGAAATATGTATTCAATGCTGATGGACTTTCTAAATCCGAATATCGAGTGATTATGAAAGAACTGAATAAAGGAGTTGCTTATAATGTTACACCTTGCCAAAAAGAGGGACACACTTTACGAACGAGAAGCGGACATTGTTGTCAATGTAATACTGCAACATTAGGATTTCAAAAAAGGAATGACTCTGGCGGAATCGTATATATTGCTGGAAGTTTAACAGGAGAGCTTGTGAAAATCGGATTTTCAAAAGCAGTCGAAGTCAGAACCGAATCACTAAATCGGACTAAATATGCTGGATTTAATGACTGGAAAATACTTTACGCTCTGAATAGTAAAAATGCTGGTCGAATAGAAACTAAAGCGAATTCATTGTTACACGAATATGCTTTTTCGGTTGACTATGAACACGACGGACATTGGCAAGATTCTTATGAAACTTACCATTGTGCATATTCTAAAGCAAAGGAATTTGTTGAAAAAGCCTTCAAATCGGAAAATTATGAAGTTGAAATTGAGAAAAATAGTCCGACTGAAAAATATGAATTTAGGAATTTAAAGAAATTATAAACTGGGAAAAGTACTACCCACAACAACGGTAATCGTTGCACAAGCACCAAAATAGACCATCTGGATTAATTGGGGATTTATTTTTAGTAGTTTTAAGCGTGGCTATAATTTTTTCTGTCCCCTATTTCATCTTTTTTAAAAGGCTTAAAATGGCTTGATCTGCTCAATATATGCCAAAAACAGTGAGTTAAGTACAGCGCAAGTGATTTGGCATCACTTCTGACAACTTTACTTGTGAATTTTAGGTACTTTTTCAGGTTGTAGGCAATGGCGGAGAGATGCATCACCTTGTTGGCTTGCTCAATGCCAATGGTATTTATTTTACGTAAGCCCATGAATTGAGTTAGCGTTCCAAAGACAGGTTCAACAGTACTCTGTCGTTTTGATTTCATATAACGACCTTGGTTGCTGCTTACGCGATGGTTATTTCGTTCGTATTCTTCTCTGTAATAAGTTACCGAAAATTTCTTTTCTTGTGCTGTCTTACCTAAACATTGTTTTCTTATCGGACAGTCTCTACAAATTTTTGAGGAGATTCTATATTCCTTTTTCTTACTACCTGTTCTATAATCATTAAACACTTTTTTAAAGGGAACGATATGACCCTCTGGACAGAGATAATGATCCTCTTGTTTGACATATTCAAAATCCTCAGGACCGCCTTTATACGTCCCGTGAGGTGGTATAAAACTTCGTAAACCTATTTTTTCCAAAAAAGCATAATTCTCTCCATCACTATAGCCTGTATCGGCCACTAGATTTTGCCATAAGATCCCTTGTTTGTTCAATCGTTTTTTTAATCGAGGTACAATGTCTTGTAAGTATTGGCTGTCTTTCTTATCTGCCTTATACGCTTTAATGTCAGTGATTACATGATGTCCAGTGTCAACACTTAGCTGACTCATATAGTTCAGCTTGCGTGCCTTGCCTGGCTTTACACTAATTTTAGCATCCGGATCGGTGGGACTATAATGCGTTTTGTTTGAGGTGTATTTTGAGTTTTTATTGTTTGCACCCGTGCGTTGATCTTGATCTTTTGACCATTTTTTATTCCGACTTTTAATAGCAGACAATTCTTGCTTGGTGGCACTAATTTTTTTTTGAGCATCTGAAGCTTTATTCTCTTTGGCTTTTCGAATAGGCTTTTGTTTATCCATGCTACTGATATGGCGTAGCTTTTTTAAGTGGTCTTCTAATTCTTCTTCAGGCACTTTTAACTCCAAGGTATCCATCGAGGCATTTGCCTTTATTGGAGCAGAATCTATCGCTTGAGTATGGCCACTTACCATGCCTTTGTCAACACACATAATTAAAACACGCGTAAAGACTTCTTCAAAAACTTTTTCTGGATATAATTGACGCGTACGACTTATTGTGCTATGCCAGGGCAACTCTTCATCAATATCATAGCCTAAAAAATACAATATGTCCAAACGTAAACTACAATGGGCAATCAACTGTCGATCACTGATAATATTCTCTAAATATCCCACCAAACACAACTTGAAAAACACGGTAGGATCTATGCTCTTTTGACCACTGTCTCCATAATAAGGACGTGTCAGTACATATAGAAAATGTAGGTCTAATTCCCCATTTAATCGTCGATAAAAATTCTCCTTTGGAATCCGATCACTCATTCGGAATTGAGTGAATAATTTCTCTTGATACTCTTTTTTGCCTTGCATACCTCAAGATACAGAATATCAGTCTAATGACCAATAAATTCATGCGTTTTTTAGTTCATTTTATCCCTAATTATATATATCTTGTGCAACAGGCACAACGTATAAAATTAATTGCTTGTTTCGAGCCTACTTACGAAAATCCTCGCGGATTTTCTATTCGGTTTGTACTTGCAAAGTTAGTTGCTAAACCACGCAACTAATCTTATACGTATTCCAAGGTCAAATCCTAATAATTTATAACTTATTTTTAAGCTGCATATTTTTGGATTTCTACATAAGGCGTTCCTCTTTTCACTACTGCAAATGCTCTTGATAAAATCTTATTTCTAACATTATTTAAAGCAACCATTTTTGGTTTACCTTCTTCGAGTTTCTTCTTGTAATATTGTTTTAGTTCTTTATCGCACTGTATAGCACTCACGCTGGCAAGTGTTAAAAGTGTTTTCATTTTTCTATCTCCTATATGGTGTATTCTATTCCTTCTTCTAATACTGGTTCCAGAACTGTGTTCAAAAGGTGCAACACCACAATAGCTAGAAAATTGTCGCCAACTATTGAATCGTTTAAAGTTGCTCGTGTGATATATAATCTGACAAGAAAGTATTAATCCGACTCCTTTTAAGGTATTTAGAAGCTTAAAATTCTTATCGAGTGATTTATCACTTTTCATTAATTTTTTAATACAAAGTTCTAGAGCTTCAATTTGTTTTGTGAGATAATGAATGGTCTTTTTGATAATTCTACAACAGTTGTCGGTTGAAGGACTACTAAGTAAAGATTGCATTTCTTTAAGGCTACTCATCTTGCCTGTTCGATCTCTTACTAGCTGTTCTCTAATCGATAATAATCTGCCCAACTCTTGAACGTGATTTTCTTTTGGTGTACTAAGAAGTAGTTCTTCTTTATGTAACCAAGCATACCTAGCTATCATACCCGCATCAAGTTTATCTGTTTTACCTCTAACAATACCTACAGATCGTTTGATTGCTAAGGGACTTTGTTCAATATAATCTATATTGTTTTCTGATAGGTAAACACTCAGTTTTGTAGAGTAATGTCCTGTATTCTCAAAACAGAAAAAATAGACTTGCTCTTTTAAATACGTTTCCGTCCATGACAATAATGCTTTGTAACCCTTAGTAGTGTTAGAAAACACTCGATGTACTGCTCTGTTATGGATATGTGCATCGATTGTTAATTTAGATACATCAATTCCTATAACATCTACATAATTTTTCATATTTTTAAATATTATTTCCTTTTAAAAAGAAATGATTAATAAATGTTGCAATGACTATCACCTTTATTAGGAAAAAATTCCTGGTATTCCAAATGGTCCTAAGCAACCTAAGAGAGACAAGAGGACTCATACGTATATAGGAACTGCTATTCCAAAGACCGTTATAGTTCTCCTCTTGTTTCTTAGTAAAGTTAATTAACTATTTAATAGCACGGTAAAGTAAAGAAGACCGTTGTATGCAAGGCTGGGAGACCGACTATCATAGTAATTACCTGAATATAAATTTTGAAAAAACGAATAGAAAATATTAGCTCATTGATTGAAGTTTGGTTCAAAGAAAAAATAGTTTTTGCCTGCGCGCTTCTGCCCTTCGGGACAGTTGGAGAAGCCACACGCACATTGCACACATTTGCAAATCGCATAAGCTTACGCACAGACCAAAATTTGCAAAAGAGTGCATTTTTCACCAAGCGTTTTCATCATTCTTTTGAACAAAAAAATGGCAAAATATATGAAAATTGATTTATATAACTTTTGATACAAATATTTGAGTTTATTCACTTTCAGATTCTATCTAACTCCGGCAATTAATGCTGCAAGAGTTCTTATGAACGCAAATGACAATCCTAGTAATAAAAAAGTGAAACAAACCTGCAAGAAAAAAACTAGCAATAAATACAGAGACATCTCATTCAGTATGGTTACAAAATTCCCGAAAAACACTTGCACACAACTAGCGTTCTACTTTAAGACCCTTTTTCTATATGCCAAAGGAGTAATTCCATACTCTTCCTTAAAGTTTACACGAAATTGAGTTAAGCTATTAAAACCTGAGCGAAGGCAAACCTCTGCAATATCTAACCGGTCATCGTAAAGAAAACCTGCAGCTTTTCTTAACCTGAATTTACGCAAATAATTCGAGGTACTCTGACCTGTTAGCCCCGTGAACTTGCGATAGAAAGTTGATTTACTCATGTTTAATAATCGGCCTAACTCATCAACATTGAATTCTACATTCGAATAGTTGTCTTCAAGTATCTGATTTAAATTTGCCCAGAACTCTTTATCTCTTTTTGAGTATGAACTTTGAGCTGTTATTTCAATTGTTGGAGCTTCAATGATTTGTGCTTTCAACTGCTCTCTTCTGGTAAGAATAGCATTTATTCTTGCTAGTAAAATATCGGGGTTAAATGGTTTTTCAATGTAGTCGTCAATTCCTTTTCTAAAACCCTCAATTTGGGTTTCTGAATCAGTTTTTGCTGTTAAAAGAATAATAGGAATATGCGAGGTTAATATTTTAGATTTCAATTTTTCGCAGAATTCCATACCATTCATTACTGGCATCATAATATCGGAAATAATTAGGTCGGGCATGTATTCTTCTAGAATACCTAATGCTATTTTTCCATTTGTAGCGGTTTTAATTGCAAAATGTGGTTTTAACAAATTAGTAATATATTCAATAAGCTCAATATTATCTTCAACCAATAGAAGCTTCTGTCCAACTTCGAAATTCGCTTCATTAGTATTTGATACCTTTGGATATATAGGCAGTTGTTGGGCAATTTCATTTTCTCCAAAATCTTCTTCTGAAAACTGTTCTTTTCCCAACCCAAAATTAAGAATAAACGATGTTAATTCTTTGACGTCACTTTGAGCCGTAATTTCGCCCTTTTGCAATTCAACTAATCCCTTTACTAGGGCAAGGCCAATACCGTCTCCGGTTGCCTTGTGATTCTTTAATCTATAAAATCTGTCAAATATCTTATCTAGTTGATCTGTTGGTATTCCAACGCCGTAGTTTTCAACTCTAATAATTAAATTGTCATCTTCGGTTTTAACCTCTACAATTATATTTCGTCCATTGGGAGTATATTTAATTGCATTGGAGATTAGATTATAGAATATTTGTTCGGTTTTGTTTCTGTCTAGCCATACCTTCTGTTTTTTTAGCGAAGTGAAAAAGTCAAGACTGAGTTCTTTTTGTTGGGCTAGAATATTAAAGCTCGTAGTTATATCTTTTGCAAACTCAACAATATCAAACGTGCTTACGTTTAACTTTAGTTTTCCTTGATCCATCTTCCGAACTTCAATAAGCTGGTTCACCATCTTTAGAAGTCTATTGACATTGTTTTTAATTATTGCCACTTCTTTGCTATTAGATAGCTTTGCTACATTATCAAGATGCCCAAGAATAAGCGTAATTGGTGTACGGAACTCATGTGAGATATTTGTAAAAAACTGAAGCTTAGCTTGATCTGATTCGTGTAGCTTTTTAGAGATTTCTAATATCTGAATATTCTGTTCTTCAAGTTCTTTGGTTTGTTCTTTGACCCTTTTTTCCAATATTAATTTGATTCGTTTTATTCTGGCTAAACGGACCTGAAAAAAAACAGCTATTAATGCCAATGCAAATAAGATAAATACTATTCGGAACCAAATGGTTTGCCAAAATGGAGGCTTAATTACAATTTTTACCTGAGCGGCATCGCTCCATTCGTTTTCAATAGATGATACTTGAACTTTAAAAATATATTGTCCAGGACTAATCGTTGTATAATAAGCAGTTCGGATTCCAACTTTAGGATGAATCCAGTCATTCTCGATTCCTACTAAGCGATACCTAAACTTATTGTTATTGGGTATTTCAAAAGGGTAGGCATTAAAAGATAAGGAAAATGTATTCTGTTTATAATTTAAAGAAATGTAATCAATATATTCGAAATTATCTTTTAGCATAACTTCACTATTAATTGTATCTCCAATATTAATGGTTTGGTTAAAGAGTGAGAAATCCTCAATGGCAGGTTTTGTGTTAATGTTGTATTCGTTTATCTCTTTTGGGTTAAACCATGTTACCCCTGAATATTCACTATAATATATTGTATTATCATGATCGTAAAAATAAGCATCGTCGGAGTAAAACTCATTATGCAAATATGAAGTGATTTTATCAGTTTTAGTATTAAGCTTACAAATACCTTTTTTGGTACTCATCCATATGTTATCCGTTTTATCAAGATGAACTGAGTAGACGACATTACTGCTTAACCCATCTTCTTGAGAATAGCTTTTGAAAACAGAATCAGTTTTGGTATTAAGCATATCAACACCTGCAATGGTAGCTAACCATAAGGTGTCATCCTGAATTTCCATTGAAAAAACCTTATTGTCACTTAATCCTCCATTTGATTTTAAAATACGAGTAAAGTGCAAAGGGGAATGAGCAATTTTCACCAACCCATAATTATTTTGAGCTACCCATAAATTATTGTGCTTGTCGCGTTTAATATCTCTAATTGCTGACCAAAGTGTAATTCCATTATGGTTGTTAGGGAGGAAATCCAAGTTGCCAGTATTTAAATTACAAGTTGCAATCTTATTGTCTCCGGTAATAGTTACTTCTCCTTCGTTAAATTCCTTAATAACGAAGCATTGATAAGGCCAGTCCCAACCAAATTTGTAATTTAAAGTTTCTATCCTGTCCAAGTTCTTATTATAGCGACAGACATTATTTAAAGTCCCCAACCAAATATTATTTTGGGAATCTTCAAAAATACAACGTACTGATTTTAATGTTTGAGACCTTCCGTTTTTGTCCGTATAATGAGTATAAAATTTGGTACTACCATCTTGCTTTAAAACCGTTAAGCCATTTTCATCTTTACTAATCCATAAATCTCCTGAACGGATTTGGCACAAAGAGGAGATTGCGCCTTTGTCATAATCTCCTATAGTCTCTTTCTCAAAATCAATCCTATTGAAAAGGTTTTTCTGCTTGTTGTAAACGGCAATTCCTTTTTTTGCAGTTCCAATCCACAGATTTCCAGCTTTATCAAATTTTAGCCTCGATATATAATCATCATTTATAAAGTGCTCATTTTCCAAGGTATTTTGCTTCATTAAGGCCTCATCTTGAATCTCTTTTAGAGGAAACTTATACAAACCCACGGTTGTTCCTATCCATATATTGGTTTTAGAAATAGCCACAGCCCTAATTTGATTTGCATCAAAATATTTTTCAATTTGTTTAAAGGGAAGTATTGTATCTACAACTTGAAAAGATGAATCATGTCGAATAATCCCCTCTTTTAGTGCAACGTAATAAAACTCACCTATGTTTTCCATCCAAAATACAGGTTCAGATATCATCCGTTTTAAAACATGCACATTGGCATCTGAATACATAAGTTCCTCTACTCCTTGATCGCCATAGCTTAAAACCCCATTCTGTTTATAAGGACACAAACCTCGCAAAACAGATTTTGGCTGATAGTTGCAAAAGGTATTTGCTGTTTTGTTATATACTCCTATTTTATCATAACTCTGAACCCACACGTAGTTATTACCTGTTACATTAATATTATTATAACCTTCGGTTGAATAATTAATTACAGAAGAATCATAAAAATGCTGAAATATTTTACGTTTTGAATCAAACTTATTGAGCCCCCCATTACTGGTAGAAATCCAAATATCACCGTTGGCATCGGTATGCAAGGCGGTTACAATATTCCCCATAATACTAGCCGAAGTATTAGCTGAAGGGTAAAATATTTCAAAGTCATACCCGTCAAACCGATTCAGTCCATCTAAAGTGCCAGCCCATATATTCCCTTGCTTGTCAATATCTAAACTAAACACATAATTTTGCGACAATCCATTAGATATATCGAAATAATCTAATCTAGGTGTTTGAGTATATAATGCTATTGTAAACATTAAAAAATGTAATATGAGAAGAAGTTTTTTCAGATTGATGTGCTTTAAATTAACTACTACAAATTAATGCAAATTAATGCAAATTCAAGGTTCTTTTAGTCAATATTCAATATAACCCCATTAGATGTGTTGCTTATAAAACTTAAGGCTATATGTTTTATTTAATGTGGCTTATGTGTTATTCTTTTTAATGTGTAAAAGGACTTTGAACGATATCCATTTGTAATTGAATCATTTCCATCCTTAGTAAAAAGCTTATTATCCTAATTTTGAATAATCATTAATGGATATGGAACATGAAAATTCAAAAAAATAAAATAGGTAGAGTTTTAGATCATATAATCATTGCATTTCTATTATGCAATAATCTACAAGCTCAAAAAAATATAAATGCAGAAAAATCGGTCTATTTTGAACCAACTTGGGAGTCTCTTTCGCAATACGAATCTCCCGAGTGGTTTCGAGATGCAAAGTTCGGAATATGGGCGCATTGGGGTGCTCAATGCGAGCCAGAGGCAGACGATTGGTACGCGCGTAATATGTATATCGAGAAAACAGCAGGTTACCGTTTTTCTGATAGTACAGGGAGTGTTGGGACCGAAACAAATAGACAATATCGTTATCACTTAGACCACTATGGGCATCCCTCTGAATTTGGTTTTAAAGATGTAATTAATGAGTGGAAGGCAGAAAACTTTAATGCCGATTCGCTACTAACACTTTATAAGGACTGCGGAGCTCGTTATTTTATGGCCATGGCCAATCATCACGATAATTTCGACAATTACAACTCGAAATATCAGCCTTGGAACTCTGTAAATATGGGACCAAAGAAAGACCTTATTGGCGAATGGTCCAAAGCTGCCCGTAAACTCGATTTGCGTTTTGGTGTAAGTGTACATTCGGCGCATGCATGGGCGTGGTACGAAACAGCCCAGGGTGCTGATACAGAAGGTCCGTATAAAGGTATTCCTTACGATGGGAAATTAACAAAAGCCGATGGGAAAGGAAAATGGTGGGAAGGTTACGATCCGCAAGATTTGTACGCACAAAACCACAAACCGAATCCGAGTAACATTGTAGAATGGAGCTGGGATCCTAATTTAGGCGTTGCTACGCCCGATTCAGCCTATATCGCAAAATACATAAACAGAGTGAAACAACTATGGGATGATTATAAACCTGACCAAATTTACTTCGATGACTTTATTCTTCCTTTTTACGAAATAGACCAAACCATAGGTCTAGAACTAGCTTCCCACTTTTACAATACAAATACACAGTGGAATGGAAAAAACGAAGCTGTAATGAATACCAAAATGTTGAATGAAGAACAACGTGATGCCATTATGCTCGATATTGAAAAAAGCAATGCACCCGATATATTACCTGATGCATGGCAAACGGACGAATGTATTGGCACATGGCATTATAACAGACAAATGTATTATCATCATAGGTACAAGCAGGCGTCAGAAATAATTCCAATGCTTGCCGATATTGTAAGTAAAAACGGGAATCTTATGCTTAACCTTCCTCTTAGAGGTGATGGTACTTTAGACTCCGATGAACTGAAAATTATTAAAGAAATTGGTGCTTGGTTAAAAATTAATGGGGAAGCAATTTATGCAACCCGCCCTTGGAAAATAAGTGGTGAAGGTCCTTCTACAAAAAAAGCACCACGTCATCAAACTTTTGGTAGTAGCAAAACTGAATACAGTAGTCAAGATATGCGTTTTACACGTTCAAAAAATAACAAAACACTATATGCCATAGTATTTGTCTGGCCTGAAGATAAAAAAGTGACAATTAAATCACTTGGAATAAAAGCTTCTACAGCAGAGATGATAACAGCCGTTTCTCTTATCGGGTACAAAGGTAAAGTTGAATGGAAAATTGATAACGAAGGCTTACAAGTTGAATTGCCTGAACAAGCTCCATCTGATCATGGATTTGCCCTAAAAATAAGTAAAAAGTAGTTGTGGATTAAATACAGCTTAGTTATGAAGAATCCTTCTATTTTTAATCTATTTGCAACAACAAATCGCATTATATAACCAATAAAACACAGTAATAAATAAAAAATGAAAACTATAAAACTTCTTATTGTATTGAGTCTGGCTTGTATTCATCCATTAATAAAGTTAAGCCCCCAAAAACCCAACCATTTCCACGCGACCAAAATAGATGGATTGTGATTGGAGAGAATACGTAGTTACTAAAACTAAAAAACTTAAAACTGTGATTTTAAAAATATTCATTTGCAATTATGGATTTCATTAATATGAATCAAAAATAGCCACATTAAGCTAATCTTTTTTTAATGTTTGGTTTAAACTCTATATCATATGTTTTTTATTGCATTTTTAATCACAACTATGTTTTTTTTTATTTAGATATCTTTATATATTTATAAAGTTAATAATTATAAGCACAAAAATGACAAAACAATCATTCCTTTTAGTATTCGCATTTGTAGTATTTTTCATAAATCACAACACCCTATCTGCTCAAGAATTTAAGCCAGATTGGGAAAACTTAAAGCAACACAAAGCTGCCCCAGAATGGTTTGCGGATGCTAAATTAGGTATCTATTTTCATTGGGGAGTATACTCTGTTCCTGCCGAAGGAGGTGAATGGTATCCTCGTTGGATGTATGTGCCTAATAGAGTTGGTTGGGGAAGTGAAATTTATAAAAACCATAAAGCAAATTATGGTAAAAATTTTAATTACCACGATTTTATTCCCTTGTGGAAAGCTCCTCAATTCAGTGCAAAAGAATGGGTTGATATGTTTGAAGGTATGGGAGCAAAATTTATTGGTTCAATTGCTGAACATCACGATGGGTTTTCATTATGGGACAGTAAAGTAAATGAATGGAATTCGGTTGATATGGGACCAGGAATTAATATAGTAAAAGCTATTAATGATGAAACTAAAAAAAGAGGTTTAAAATTTATGGCTACTTTTCATCATGGGTTTAACAATGTGTTTTATCCAAAACAAGAAAATACTTTTTTAAGACCAGTTAGTAAGTATAATATAGTACAGGATTCTGTTGAAGTTCCTCAAGATGAGAAATACAGAAAATTGTATAGTAATATGGATTATGATGAGGCCAATGATTTATGGTTGGCTAAATTAGATGAAGTTATTAACGAATTTTGTCCAGATTATATTTGGATGGATTTTGGGCAACGTTTTATAAAAGAATCGCACCGAAAACAGTTTTTAGCAAATTATTTTAACAAAGCAAAGGAACTTAATAAAGAGGTTGTTGTAAATACAAAAGGAACTTTTTTTCCTACTGAATTATCTGTAGTAAATGTTGAAAGAGCCACAATGGAAGATATTACTCCAGACGTATGGATAACCGATTTTATATTAGGAAGTGCATGGTGTTTCGATAAAAATAAACGTACTGCAATTGACCCCAAAATAGCCATTAGAATGTTAGCTGAAGTTGTAAGTAAAAATGGGGTCATGTTACTTTCAGCAGGGCCTATGGCAGATGGAACAATGCCTATGGAACAAATTGAAGCTATGAAAGGAATTGGTGCTTGGATGAAATTATATGGTGAATCCATTTATAACACAAGACCATTTGTTGCTTATGGTGAAGGTACCACGGTTTTAAAGCGTGACCCTAAGGACGTATGGAACGAATACGGTGCTATTAAAGAAGGATTAGGTGATTTAAATGCTGAAGATGTAAGATATACACAAAATGGAAATATTGTATATGCCATACAACTTGGTTGGAATGATAAAAAATCACAACGCACATTAACAACGTTCTCAAATAAAGCAAAACATTTAAAAATTATAAAGGTTGAAGTTTTAGGAAGTATTGAAAAAATTAATTGGAAAAACACCAAATTAGGTTTAGTTGTAAATCAACCAAAAGACAAGCCAGCAGAAGCAGATGCAGCAATTGTTTATAAAATCACACTAAAATAATTGAATAAAAGTAACTACAAATTCATCAAAAAAGTATTTCTTGAATTTGAAGGCGTGTATCAGGTAACAAATCTCTGCGGGTCAATGGAAAAACTTATTGGAAACTTGATAAAAAAACTTATCTTTTGAACTTACTTGACAAGGCATCAAGCGAACATGGTTTTGCATTAAAATTATCAAAGAATTAAAATAATAATTAAAAGAATTTACATGAAAGCATTAAGTCTATATTTTTTATTTATAATACTAATTTCGACAACTTTAAACTCTCAAAATGAGAATAAAATTGGAGAAATCGATTCAACAAACAGTAACTGTCCTCCCTTGAATCTTGCACCAATTGCAGATGGTCCTTTCGAGGCAAATTGGGAGTCGCTTAAAAGTTATGAAACACCGGAATGGTTCCGCGATGTTAAATTTGGCATTTGGGCACATTGGGGACCACAAAGTGAACCTGAAGTAGCAGATTGGTATGCTCGTGGAATGTATGAACCAAATAAAAAATATATGCCATATGATTCTTCAATGTATCTGCCACATATTGATAGATATGGTCATCCTTCCGAATTTGGTTTTAAAGACGTTATAAATCTTTGGAAAGCTGCAAAGTTCGATCCGGATCAATTGCTAGGGTTCTATAAAGAGTGTGGAGCAAAATATTTCATGGCATTGGCCAATCATCATGAAAATTTTGATAATTACGATTCTAAATTTCAACCTTGGAACTCTGTTAATATGGGACCCAAGAAAGATTTGATTGGTATGTGGAGTGCTGCAGCACGCAAGCATGATCTGCGTTTTGGTGTGAGTGTGCATGCCTCTCATGCATGGACATGGTATGAACCGGCACAGGGTGCTGACAGTTCTGGTCCGTATGCTGGGGTGCCATACGATGGAAATATGACCAAGGAAGATGGCAAAGGTCTTTGGTGGGAAGGGTATGACCCACAGGATTTGTATGCGCAAAACCATGAACTAAGCATTGTAAAAAAGAAAATATACGAGATATGGGAATGGAATGTGCCAAATTGCAATATTCCTGACGCTGCATATTTGGATAAGTTTTATAACCGAACCAAGCAACTTTGGGACGACTATAATCCTGATCTGATTTATTTTGATGATCACGTTTTACCTTTTCATGGTCTTACAGATGAGATCGGGTTAAATCTTGCTGCACACTTTTATAATTCCAGCATAAAGCTAAATGGCAGTAACGAGGCTGTAATGAATACAAAAAAGCTAAATGAGGAGCAACGTAAAGCGTTGGGTTATGATATCGAACGAGGTAAAGCCACGGACATATTGCCGTTTGTATGGCAAACAGATACATGTTTAGGAAACTGGCATTATTCTCCCTGTCATTTTATTAATAAAACATATAAATCTTCTACCCAGGTGATACACATGCTTGCAGATATAGTAAGTAAAAATGGGAATCTAATGCTTAGTGTTCCATTACAAAGAGATGGCACACCTGATTCAGAAGAAATAAGAATCATGAAAGAGATTGGTGTGTGGTTAAAAGTTAATGGAGAAGCAATCTATTCAACTCGTCCATGGAAAACTTTTGGGGAAGGCCCAGCCCCCGTAAAGAAGAAAATTGGAAATTCATTTAATGATCGGGAAAAGACTTTTTTTACTGCAAAAAACATCAGATTTACCCAGTCGAAGGATGGACAGGTTGTTTACGCAATTTGTTTGGGTACTCCTGAAAATACCGTACGTATTTCTGCACTTGGCGCCAATGCAAAATACACGCAGCAGACCATAAAATCTGTTCAATTAATTGGGAGTTCCGAAAAAATTAGTTGGAAGCAACAAGATGATGCTTTGGTAATCAATCTATCTAAGAAAATAGCAGAGACTCAGGCTACTAGTTTTAAAATAACCTTTAACAAATAAACGAAGAAGATTTAGTTTTCGAAAGTTAAGAAATGAAATCTTGTAAAATTTAAAATTGTGTATATGAAAACTATATATCTTTTAGCTCTTCCTTTTTTCCTTAATTTAGGAATGATTTGTACAGCTCAACCTCCAGCTCCATCCGATCATGGATTTGCCTTAAAAATAAGTAAAAAGTAGTTGTAGTTTAATTATAGCATAGTTATGAAAACTCTTCTGTTTTAATATATTTAAACGAACAATAAATTGCATTTATAACGAATAAAACACAACAATGACGAAAAGGAAAATTTGGAATGTATCAATTTTCATATACTTGGTGGCTTTTTTGATTTCTTGTGAAAGTGAGACAAAATCCCCCAATATATTATTTATATCCATTGATGATCTCCGCACTGAACTGGGTTGCTACGGAAATAAAATAATGAAAACACCCAGCATTGATAAGGTAGCATCGGAAGGTGTTCTTTTTACAAATCATTATGTGCAAGTCCCTACCTGCGGGGCATCGCGTCAATGCCTACTCACTGGTATGCGGCCAAGAACCATCAATCAACTTAGCAATAATGTAACTGAAGTAGAAACTTCGAATAAACCCAAAGGTATTCTTCCTGAAACATTTATTCATCAATTAAAACGTAATGGTTATCATACCGTAGGTATTGGTAAAATAAGTCATTCAGCTGATGGTCTTATTTATAGTTACAATGAACAACCATCAAATAAAAGAGAGCTTCCTTATAGTTGGAGCGAGTTAGTTTTTGATAGTGGTAAATGGAAAACGGGGTGGAATGCCTTTTTTGGCTACGCAAATGGCGAAAATAGACAAAGCTTAAATAGACAAGTAAAACCATATGAAGCTGACGATGTAGAAGATACTGGTTATGTGGATGGATTAACTACTCAATTAGCTATTACTAAATTACGTGAACTAAAAAACAATGATAAACCGTTTTTCTTAGGTGTTGGGTATTTTAAGCCACATTTGCCATTTAATTGCCCTAAAAAATATTGGGATATATATGATACAGATTCTCTTTTTATTTCGCCAAATCCATACATGCCAACAAATGTAAATCAAGCCAGTTTACACAGAAGTGCAGAACTAAACAACTATCAACTGACTGACGAGCTTGCAAATTTGAAGCATCCTGTTTCTGATAAATATGCAAAAAAACTTAGAAACGGCTACTATGCATGTGTCAGTTACATCGACCAGCAAGTTGGGCTACTCATCAACGAACTAGAGGCTCTTAGTCTAGACCAAAATACTATTGTAATAATTTGGGGGGATAATGGCTGGCACTTAGGCGATCAACAGGTTTGGGGTAAACACACGCTTTTCGACAATGCTTTAAAAACAGCTCTAATTATAAAAATCCCTGGCAAAAAAAACTCTGGAGAAATTGAAAAATCCGTCGTTGAAACAGTTGATATTTATCCAAGTCTTTTAGAACTATGTAAAGTTGATGCTCCAGATTCATTAGATGGTAAAAGTTTTGTAAACGTACTCTTAGGAAAACAAGACAGTCATAATAATGTGGCTTATAGCTATTTTAATAATGGTATCACCTTAAGAACTGACCGATATAGACTCACTAAGTATTATAGAAATGAAGAACCTACTATTGAATTATATGACCATGAAAGTGATCCATACGAATCAATAAATATAGCTATTATGAAACCTGAAATAGTAGATCGCCTAATGCCTTTGTTAGAAAAAGGTAATACTGGGCTATATGAACAATAAATAAAGCATTTAGTTTTAATACTCAATTAATAAAAAATGAAGATATCAAGCTATTACATTAATTCTTTTAAAATCGCGTTAATAACTATCTCACTGCTAATAGGTGTGGGCAAGACCTATGCGAAGGATTACACATTATTCAATGCCGGCTGGCAATTTGCATTAGGTCCAACAACAGAATCAGGCCAAAAAGCAGACTATCCTGATTCAGAAAAAATCACAAAAGAATATACTACTGTAACCTTACCACATAACTGGACCGACAAGCCTGTGGAGCGTATGGATAAGGACGATCGTATAAATAAAGAATACTATAAGGCAGTGGATTATCAGTCCAGAACCGACTATAGCTACGAAAAATAATCTTTTCTTCACACAAATCTTCACACAAACAAATTATTCAAATGAACATACGACATTTAGTTACCTCCATCATTTTAATGAGTACGATGGTTCTTCAAGCACAACTTCAGTTTGTAAAAGAACGAGAACATATAAACCTCACCGATTGGGTATTTAACAAAGGCATTGTTTACAATGCTCAAAAAGCCGATTTTAATACCTCTGCCTGGGGAAAAGTAAAAGTTCCGCATACTTACTCAATGGATGCCATTGAGGAAGTCGGTTATTTTCGTGGTCAAGCTTGTTATAGAACCATAGTTCATGTACCCGAATCGATGAAAGATGAGCGTGTTTTTATTCGTTTCGAAGGCGTAGGGCAAGAAGCACAAGTTTTTGTAAACGAAAAGGAAGTTGGGAATCATATGGGTGGTTATTCAGCTTTTTGTTACGAGATAACTGATGTAATAAAAATAAATGAAGAAAACTTAATAGTTGTTAAGGTTAGCAATGCCCCAAACTTTAAACGTATCCCGGTAGACGATGCTTTGTTCAATCATTATGGTGGAATTTACCGTCCTGTTCAAATTTTTTCGACACCTAAAAGCAATATTTCTCCAACGTTTCATGCTTCGTCAGGTGTATTTGTGGAGTTAAAAGAAATTAATAAAGATGTTGCCAAAATTAAAGTGCGTACCCACATTTCAAGCACTGTTGATGTTAAGACAGCCCAATTGATGTATAAGATTATCGATGCAAACAAGAATACTGTAGCTGAACTTGTAAAGCCTCTAAACGATTTGAATGGCAATTTAATAATAACTGAAACTTTTGAGATTAACAATCCTGTTTTGTGGAATGGTCGTAAAAACCCTCATTTATATAGTATTGAGATTCTATTTTCTGTTGGTGATACTACTGATAAAGTGGTACAAAAATTTGGCTTAAAAACCTATGAAGTAGATGCTGCTAAAGGCTTTTTTTTAAATAAAGAACCTTATAGACTTAATGGTGTATGCATGCATCAGGAATGGAAACAATCTGGACCGGCATTATTGCTTGAGCAACACCAAAAAGATATGGATATGGTAGATGAAATTGGTGCTACCTCCCTACGTTTATCGCATTATCAGCATTCATCTATTACTTACCAATTGGCCGATGAAATAGGCTTATTGGTTTGGGCAGAAATTCCATTTGTACACGATTATAGTGGGAGAGAAGGTGCTAATGCAAAGCAGCAGCTTACCGAGCTAATTATACAAAATTATAACCACCCTAGTATATTTGTGTGGGGCTTATGGAACGAAGTAAGAGCCTACGATAGTACTGATGAACCTTGTGTAACACTTACTAAAGAATTAAATAAATTAGCCCATGAATTAGATGCAACTCGTTTAACAACCTCCGCGAGTGACCGTGGTATGGAATCGAACATGGGTAATATAAGCGACCTGCAAGCATGGAATAAATATTATGGCTGGTACTATGGCGAATACCAAGATATGGGAACCTGGTTAGACGATGCAAGGAAAGATTATCCGCATATTGCTTTAGGAATTAGTGAATACGGTATTGGTGGTAATATTTATCAGCAAGATGTTACAAAGTTGGAGAAGCCTAGTGGAAACTATTTTCCAGAGCCAGAACAGAATACTTACCACGAGATTAGCTGGAAAATCATACAGGATCGACCTTTTATATGGAGTACATTCATCTGGAACATGTTTGACTTTTCGGTTGCCGGTTGGAACCGAGGTGGAATACCAAATATGAATCACAAAGGATTGGTAACCTTCGATCGAGAAGTAAAAAAGGATGTATTTTATTTTTATAAAGCGCAATGGAATCAAAATGAACCAACGCTATACATAACAAGCCGTAGACATGTTAACCGAACCTATAAATTAACTCCAATAAAGGTATATTCCAACTGTGAGGAAGTTACGCTTACAGTAAATGGTAAAAAAGTGAGTAAAATACAAAAGCCCGAATATCATATTTTTAGTTGGGAGGATATTGAGCTGCAACCCGGCAAAAATACGATTATGGTATCAGGACAATGGAGAGGCAAGAAACAGTCGGACACTTGCGAATGGATATTTGAATAACTGAACAATATGATTTAATAAAAATAAACAAATGAAAAAAGGAAAAAATATTTGTATTTACACCTTCTTACTAGCTTTACTAATTTCATGTACTGAGCAAGAAAAGAAAATGAGTGCATCTTATAAACGATTCAGAGAGAGCAAAATTCGTTTTGACAAATACAATGAGTTTAACACTAATTTTGTATTTAAAGAAGTAACCGGAATAGGATACGAAGAAGGTGTCACTCGTCGTGACCCATCGAGTGTAATTATGGTCGATAGCGTATATTATGTATGGTATAGCAGACCTCAAGTCAATACTCCGCTTGTTGGACCTAATGATGCAACAGATAGTACTCGTGCTTTTCACTGGGATCTCTGCGATATCTGGTATGCAACTTCAACTGATGGTTATGATTGGGAAGAACAAGGAATAGCGGTTCATCGAGGTCCAAAAGGACGATATGACCATCGAAGTGTATTCACAACGGATATTTTGGTTGCCGATGGTAAATACTATCTGGCATATCAAGCTGCCGAAAATTTAAAACAAGCCAGATGGTCGGAGTGGACAAAAACATCAGGTGATTTCAATAAAAATGTTATAGGAATGTCTTGGGCAGATAATCCTAACGGTCCTTGGCATGCATTAGAAGAACCAATATTAAAAGTTGGCCCTGAAATTGCTTGGGATGGTGAGGTTGTTCACGATCCAACATTTGTTGTTCGTAATGGAAAATATTTTATGTATTATAAGAGTGCTGGTCGTGTACCTTGGAAACCAAATATCTCAAATGGTGATTTCACGAAAGAATTTGCTGATATGCCCAATGCTATTATTGGTGTAGCTGTATCCGAAAAACCAACGGGACCTTATATTAAATCTGAATACAATCCGGTATTAATTGGAGGGCATGAATGTATTGTTTGGCCATACCGAAAAGGCGTTTGTGCCTTTTTAACTGAAGGCCCAGAGGCAAATAGCATTCAGTTTTCTGAAGATGGAATTAATTTCTACCCAGTTAAACACGGATTAGAAAAACCTGAAGCTGGAGGTGTTTATAGAGCAGGGAATTTTACCGACACCGATAGCTTACCAGGGCAGGGAATTACCTGGGGGTTAAGTCATGTATTGGGTGAATGGAATTTCTTACGTCGTTTTGAATGTGACCTATCATTAGAAAAAGGGAATAGGGTTTTAGCTGATTATGATAAAATAGTAGAATATCAAAAACGTGAAGATTATCAGTATGATAAATCTGCGAGTACAAGTCCGAAATAAACATGATACTGATGAAAAAAAGGTAATTAAGCTCACACAGCCAAACACATTTTCAACTCCTCTGAGCCGAAACGCAATCAAAAAACTACAAAAGAACTTGCTTGTTTGTTAACGCTTTTTTGCCTACCCTAAAAACTAATTTTTTAGGGTACAGCAGTGCTACGATGGAGTTGATTATGTATCTAATTTAATAGATGGCAAACTTAAGATGTGTATAAAACATTTGGCGGATAATGCTAATTTTAAGGTCGTTGCATTTAATGAAATTTGTAGCGGTTTGAAAGGAAAGTGCTTCGAAATGCCAAACGTTTCATATACTTAACGTTGTGTACAATGTGGCACTGTGATGATTAGAATAATTTAAATTTAGAATATGAATACAAGAATTTTTTTTATTATTGGAATCGGAATTTTAACAACTCTAAATTCCTGCATAAAAAACAAAAAAACAGATAATGCTGTGAACTTAGAAAGTTCAATAGTTTTTGACCTTTCAAATTTCAAAAAAGAACCAACCAGAGACATCCCCGGAATGTCTGGGGTATCCCCCACAGGTGATCAACTAAAAGTTAATAATAAGTTTATCACATATAATGACGAACCATGGATTGCCTCTTTCGGAGAGTTTGAATATCAACGGTACCCATCTGAACATTGGGAAGACGCTCTCTTAAAATTGAAATCACAGGGTTTTACAGGAGTTTCCTCCTATATGTTTTGGATAAATCATGAGGAAGAGGAAGGTGTTTGGGATTTTTCAGGAAGAAATGATTTACGTCGTTTTATACAGCTTTGTAAAAAGCACAACCTGTTGTTTGCTGCGAGAATTGGCCCTTGGGTAAATGCTGAATATCGAAACGGAGGCCATCCTGATTGGCTGGTAAAGCGTTTGGGAGATCCTAAAAACCCGTTTGGACATTCAGGAAGTGGAGGGCGATTACGTTCAATGGATCCTGACTATTTAGCTTATGTAGATAAGTATTATCAAAAAATAGGAGAGCAAATGAAAGGCTTGTACTGGAAAGATGGAGGTCCTATTGTTTCGGTGCAATTAGATAATGAGTACACTCCTGCGCATTCGGGTGTAGGTGGAACTGATTTAATTGAATGGGAAAAAGCGACAGCTATAAAATATGGTATGGATGTTCCTATATATACAACTACTGGATGGAATGGTGCTGAGTTTATTCAAGATCATACAATTCAAACTCATGGGTCATATGCCGAATATTTTTGGGGTACAGCAGACAAAATATTTAGAACACCTGCATTTAGTTTTAGTACACTTAGAGCTGTGGACGGTATCGATACAGAAGTAAATTATTTCGATGCTAACCAAAGTACCAATATTCAAAAATACATTGACAATCCTTACCTAACCTGCGAAACGGGTATTGGAATGAACATGGCGTACCACCGTCGTCCTAATGTTAATTATTTGGATAACGGAGCTGTATCATTAGTTGAATTAGGAAGTGGCTGCAATGGAATGGGGTATTTTATGGCTATTGGTGGCAGTAACCCTAAAGGAAAGCATAGCTATATGAATAGAGAAATGGCTCATGGTGCCAATGATAATTCAGTATTTAGCAACGATTTTCAGTCAGCTATAGGGGAGTTTGGACAAATTAGAAGAAGTTTCCATGAGTACCCAGTACAACTCCATTTCATGACTGATTTTGGAAAACATTTGGCACCCTGCCAAACAATTATTCCAAAAGAAATTGATGAGCTACACGGTCAAGACCTACTGAACTCTAAAGAGCTTCAAAGAGCTGTACGAACCGATGGCAAAAAAGGATTTGTGTTTGTCAATAATCGCGTTAAAAACGATACAACCTATCAATTTAATAATACACAGTTTGAAATTAATTTAGCATCCGAAACACTAAAATTTCCTAAAAAACCATTTAATATTCCTATTGATTCTTATTTCTATTGGCCTTTTAACTTGCAGTTATCGGGTGTCCTCATTAAGTACGCTACAGCACAACCCATTTTACACTTAGAGGAGAGTAATACTTTTGTGTTTTTTCAAAACGAAGGGCTTCCTGCAGAATTTGCTATAGATAATACTAATATCTCTGACATTAAAACTAATAATGCCCAAGTAGTAAAAAAGGATTCCTCAACGAATATTGCAATCACAAAAGCAGGTTTAAACTGTTTTATTGATGTGAAATTAATAGATGATAAAACGGTTCGTTTTTTAGTATTGGATCAAAAGCACGCGAAGCAGTTGTATAGAAATAACAACACTTTGTACCTTTCAGACGCTGAGATTTTACTATTTAAGGGTGATAGTTTGCAAGTGATTAGCGAACAGATAAAAAATACAATTTGGGCATATCCTAAGGTTCCCTCTAAAAATTCACCATCAATCAAGGATGGATTGTTTGAAAAATTTGAAGTAAATTTTGAATACGTTGACGTGCCCTTAGCTTATACTGAAATTCAGAATGGTAAAAATATTAAATTCCAAAACAGAACAAACAATAAGTCCCAGAATTTGATTACTGGTGTTCCACATGATTCTATTTTTGATAAGGGCACAATTCTTTCCTTAACTTTTCCTAAAGGCATCCCTGATAGCCTATATGATGTGCGAGTAAAAATTGATTACGAGGCAAGCGCGCTCCGTTTATATAAAAATGGTGAATTTATTTATGATAATTACTACAATGGAGAGACATGGGTATTAGGTGCAAAACAGTTGTTACCAGATTATATAAATGGAATGAATTTAGAACTCAAATTCATTCCATTGCAACCTGATGACAAAATCTATATAGATGGTAAATATTGGCCAAATTTGAATAAAATTAAGAATGTTTTGGAAGTAAAAAGTATAAAAGCCATACCTGTTTACAAAACAGGTTTTAAACTTAACTAACTATTTAATAAATTGTAAACTTAGAATGTGTCATAGGTAATGGTACTAATGATTTTGAATTTTCATCTTTTCCGGCTGGATCCCGAACAGGACTTGGCGATTATGGATTTTTAGGAAAGTATGCTTTTATTGGTCATTTTGTGGGACTCAACTATTTTTAAAAATGTATTTTTGAAAGGGCTTCACTTCCTTATAAAAGTGTTTTTCATCAATAGTTACATTATCAGTCTTAGACCATGATGTGGGATATTTAATACTAAATAAACTCTCACCTGTTGACATATACCCATCATCTTCTCTAAGAAATCCAATATTCATCTGATATTGATTAAAAACATAAGTGCTAAATTGAGAGTTAAGTATTACAAATAATCCACCAAGAGCAGATATTATATTTTCAATAGAAGCGAAATGGAACATATCGCTTCTATTATGTTTAACATTATTATATGCCTGATACCAGTTTAAAGGAGCAAAACTATTCGATCCCCAATCCTTAAATGGTCTAAATTCTTTGGGTTTAGGAAACCATGTATTAATACTTACTTCATATTCATGTAGTTTAGAAGCAGAACTTATTTTAAAATAATCTTTAATATTCCATTTCGCTTCTATTGAATAACCATTATCTTTAAGAATTCCTGAGCAATTATTTTCAAATTCCGTACAAATTCTAAGTAATAACTCATACGTTCTATGTGAAAAAGTATCCTTGTTCTTATCATGCAGTTCAATATATTCCATTATTTTCTTAAAATCATTCTGTATAATATGATAAGCATGAATCCAAGTCCGAAATAAACAAGATATTGATTAAAAATGGTAATTCAGCCCACACAGCCAAGCACATTTTCAATTCGCCCGAGCCGACACGCAACCAAAAATTGCAAAAGAGCTTGCCTGTCTGCCAACGCTTTTTTGCCGACCCTAAAAACTATTTTTTTCGGGTACAGAAGTGCTTCGATTGAGCTGATTTTGGATTGTAATAAATTGATAATGAATAAAGCCCAGCATACAACAATAAATATAAGGCATAGGGCGGAAAGCGTTATATTTGAACTTAGTACATTTAATAAAAATTGCAACGGTTTGACAGGTTCGTGTTCCAAAGTGCCCTACGACCTCATATTCGAGCCGTTGCCAGTAATTTAAGAAACTGCGTAACAAAACAGAAAAATTGCACTCTTTAATAAAAAACTTATAATGACAAAAATCATTTTCATCTTTCTACTTTCAATTTTATCGACAACATTATTTGCTCAAGAAAAGTTAAAATCGTTTGACATTTCTGAATTTGCCCACGCTTTTGAAATTAATAACGACATCATTGAAGGTGCAGGAATTAAAATATTGGAAAATAGAATATCTGAAAGTCAATTTCTATTATTAGGAGAACAGCATTATTCGCCTGAAATTTCTGAATTTACAAATGCAATACTTCCAAAACTAAAACAGTCGAATTTTAAATATTTTGCGGTAGAAGTTGGACCAAACAGTACCGAAAAAATGGTTACTGTAATTAAAGAACAAAATTCATTGTTTGATTTTAACACAAATTTTTATTCAAATTACAAAGATATTCCGTTTCCCTTTTTTGATGGTAAAAAAGATGAACTATTTCTCAAAACAGCGATAAATGAAAATTTTGAAATTTGGGGCATCGACCAAGAATTTTTATCATCGCAACTTTTTTTAATTGACGAAATTTACAATCAATCAAATGAAAAATCTTCATTAGAACCTCATTTCGATTCTGCAAAGAAATTTATAATACAAGAATTTAAAAAAGATAAAGAAAATAAGAACTATTCAATGTTTACGAAACTTTTAGAATCGAATATAGTAACATCATTCTTTGAAAAATGCCAAAACGAAAAACAAAATAAAATTATAGCGGACTTAATTACTTCTTGGAAAATTTACGCTTTTAATGAAACTAGAAAATATAGTGAGAACAATTTCACAAGAATGAAATATATGAAACGGAAGTTTGGAGAGAACTATAAAATTGCATTAAAAAAAGATTCTATTCCTAAAATATTTATAAAAATGGGTTCTATGCATCTTGCAAGAGGAAAGAATTGGTTGGGAATTTATGATTTAGGAAATATGATTAAAGAACTATCTTATTTCAATGGAACTGAATCGACTTCTATAAATTGTTTCGCTCGATTTTCGCAAGATAAGGACGGAACAATATATGATTATTTAGATGATGAAGACGGAAAAGCATATCAACCTATTTTGGAATTGGCTAAAAAAGATAAATGGGTTCTAATAGAAACAAAACCGATTTTAGAATTGGTAAAAAAGAAAAAAATAGAATTGAATTCAGACCTGAAAATTTTAATTTCTGGATTTGATTTCATCTTATTTACACCAATAAAAACAGAAGTAAAAATAAACTATGCGGAGTAAAAACTACTGGCAACAATGGTAATCGTTGCACAAGCACCAAAATAGACCATCTGGATTAATTGGGGATTTATTTTTAGTAGTTTTAAGCGTGGCTATAATTTTTTCTGTCCCCTATTTCATCTTTTTTAAAAGGCTTAAAATGGCTTGATCTGCTCAATATATGCCAAAAACAGTGAGTTAAGTACAGCGCAAGTGATTTGGCATCACTTCTGACAACTTTACTTGTGAATTTTAGGTACTTTTTCAGGTTGTAGGCAATGGCGGAGAGATGCATCACCTTGTTGGCTTGCTCAATGCCAATGGTATTTATTTTACGTAAGCCCATGAATTGAGTTAGCGTTCCAAAGACAGGTTCAACAGTACTCTGTCGTTTTGATTTCATATAACGACCTTGGTTGCTGCTTACGCGATGGTTATTTCGTTCGTATTCTTCTCTGTAATAAGTTACCGAAAATTTCTTTTCTTGTGCTGTCTTACCTAAACATTGTTTTCTTATCGGACAGTCTCTACAAATTTTTGAGGAGATTCTATATTCCTTTTTCTTACTACCTGTTCTATAATCATTAAACACTTTTTTAAAGGGAACGATATGACCCTCTGGACAGAGATAATGATCCTCTTGTTTGACATATTCAAAATCCTCAGGACCGCCTTTATACGTCCCGTGAGGTGGTATAAAACTTCGTAAACCTATTTTTTCCAAAAAAGCATAATTCTCTCCATCACTATAGCCTGTATCGGCCACTAGATTTTGCCATAAGATCCCTTGTTTGTTCAATCGTTTTTTTAATCGAGGTACAATGTCTTGTAAGTATTGGCTGTCTTTCTTATCTGCCTTATACGCTTTAATGTCAGTGATTACATGATGTCCAGTGTCAACACTTAGCTGACTCATATAGTTCAGCTTGCGTGCCTTGCCTGGCTTTACACTAATTTTAGCATCCGGATCGGTGGGACTATAATGCGTTTTGTTTGAGGTGTATTTTGAGTTTTTATTGTTTGCACCCGTGCGTTGATCTTGATCTTTTGACCATTTTTTATTCCGACTTTTAATAGCAGACAATTCTTGCTTGGTGGCACTAATTTTTTTTTGAGCATCTGAAGCTTTATTCTCTTTGGCTTTTCGAATAGGCTTTTGTTTATCCATGCTACTGATATGGCGTAGCTTTTTTAAGTGGTCTTCTAATTCTTCTTCAGGCACTTTTAACTCCAAGGTATCCATCGAGGCATTTGCCTTTATTGGAGCAGAATCTATCGCTTGAGTATGGCCACTTACCATGCCTTTGTCAACACACATAATTAAAACACGCGTAAAGACTTCTTCAAAAACTTTTTCTGGATATAATTGACGCGTACGACTTATTGTGCTATGCCAGGGCAACTCTTCATCAATATCATAGCCTAAAAAATACAATATGTCCAAACGTAAACTACAATGGGCAATCAACTGTCGATCACTGATAATATTCTCTAAATATCCCACCAAACACAACTTGAAAAACACGGTAGGATCTATGCTCTTTTGACCACTGTCTCCATAATAAGGACGTGTCAGTACATATAGAAAATGTAGGTCTAATTCCCCATTTAATCGTCGATAAAAATTCTCCTTTGGAATCCGATCACTCATTCGGAATTGAGTGAATAATTTCTCTTGATACTCTTTTTTGCCTTGCATACCTCAAGATACAGAATATCAGTCTAATGACCAATAAATTCATGCGTTTTTTAGTTCATTTTATCCCTAATTATATATATCTTGTGCAACAGGCACAATGTATATAAAGAATAGCGCAAGTCAATGCTAACACTAAGGTTTGGGCATTTTTGAAAAATCGCCAAATTTTTAAATTTGACGATTTCCAACAAAAAGATAAATAGTAAAATTTAAAAATTCGGCTTGTGTTAATTCGAAAAGTAACAGCTTATTTTCAGCGCTACTTTTCATATACGGAGCCGTCAGACTGTCTAATAACTTATTCTTTTTTCTAGCGTAAATTCTTTATTACCTTTCAGTTTTTTCGTATCTTCTAACTATGAAATTTATTATTGGAAAAGACCGAAAACAGACCTGCCTTTTTCCCATTTCTCTTGAAGATTCTATTGATGAGGAGAACAGCATTAGGTCGATAGATCAATTTGTAGATTCACTTGACTTAGCGGAACTTGGTTTTCGTTCAGATTTTACAGAGAACGGACCTCCAGCCTACCATCCTTCTGTTTTACTGAAACTATATATCTATGGCTATATGAACCGCGTGCGATCTTCACGACTATTGGAAAAAGAATGCAAACGTAATATTGAACTAATGTGGCTTCTTGAATCTTTAGCTCCCGACCATAACACTATCAGTAATTTTAGAAAGGATAATGCTAAAGCAATAAAAAAAGTGTTTTTTGCTACGGTTCAAATAGCACGCAATTTTGGGCTCATTGGAGCTACATTGATTGCAGGCGACAGTACTAAATTTAGAGCACAGAACAGTAAAAAGAATAATTTTAACCAAAAGAAAATACAACGTCATTTAGATTATATTGACAATAAGTTGCTACAGTACGACAATGCACTAGAACAAAGTGACAGCAACAGTGAAAAGGAAGAAATCAAAAATAATATAGACAAACATCAAGGACGCAGAAAACACTATAAGCAACTTGAAAAAAAACTAAAAGAATCTGGAGAACCACAGATATCAACCTCAGATCCCGACAGTAAGCATTTGATAGTACGTAACAACATCACTGAAGTTGCCTACTGTGTGCAGACCACTGTAGATGCAGATAATAAAATCCCTTTTGATTATTTGGTCACCAATAAGAATGACTCAAAAGCAATGGGACAGATGCTACGCAGGGCAAAAACCATTTTAGGCTCTAATTCTTTTACTGCACTTTATGATAAAGGTTATCATACAGGAAGTGAATTTAGGACAGCTAATCAATTAGGTATAAAAACACTTGTAGCAATACCTGGAATAGGGAGAGCTTCACAAGCTCCTGACCCAAGCTACAACTCAGAATATTTTGAATATAATAAAGAAAGTGACACTTATCTGTGCCCACAGGGAAATATCCTTAAAAGCAACGGAAGCACTTATAAAGGAAGAAACTATCGATTTAAACAGTACAAAACAAACAAATGTAAAACATGTCCGGCGAGAGATCTATGTACCACCTCTAAAGTAAATGGAAAGGTGTTACAGCGAAGTGAGTTCCAAAAATACATCGAAGAAAATGCCCGACAAGTTTTAAAAAACCCAAAGGCATACAAAAAAAGACAAGCTATTGTAGAGCATCCTTATGGAACCATAAAACGCCAATGGGGTTTTAACTATATTACCACTAAAAAAACAAAACAAAGAGCAAGTGCAGATGTAGGCCTAATGTTTATAGTTTATAACTTGAAAAGAATCTGGAACATCCTTAACCTAAAGAAACTACTCTTTTTAAAGCCCTACCAAGACTTAATCAAGATTATATACCAATTATTGAGTACAATAGCACTTCTCTTAAGGCGAAACACAAAAAAACAAATACCAATATAACAATAAAGCTAAAAAACGTAATTTAGTAGAAACTATAAAAACAGCGGTAGGTTATTAGACGAACTGCCGTTAGCACCAATATGACAAAAAAACTATGAGTACAATTTCAAGATGGGTTTTACCTTGCTACCATACTGATAGTGAATTTTCAACAGAACCGATTACAATCGACTTAACAGAAAATTTGAATCTTATTCTTTCCAACGAAGTTTGGAATCGGAAATTTGAATATGGATTTACAGGTGGCTTGAAAAATACAGATGTAAAAGACATTAAACGTGCTTCAGTAATTATATTTCCTCGCTTTATTTCTGGAACGGTCAATGAAAATAGAATTCAAGAATTAATTGAAAAGCATTGCGGAAAATTACCTGAATATTTAAAAGTTGAGAATTATAAGAGTTGGTCACATAATATCGGATTTTCAGTCATAGAAGTTGAGTATAAAAAACCTCTTAAAACCATTCCAATTAAAAAGGATTTTGCTGGATATATTCCAAACTGGAATGAAGAATTTTTACATACATATCATAAACATTTTGCAGTTTTAAAGGAACTGAAATTTTTCTTCCTTGCAGGCTTGCATTTGTCATTTCCAACAACTTCAATTGTTATTAGAGATGATAGTTCAATAAATGATGGCTTTTTTCAAATTAGTTCTGGAAAAAGAAAATATGCGACTTTAAAAGCAAGTAGTTCATTTATGCACGAAGTTCTAATTGAAAAAAATAAATTAAAAAACCTTATTGGAAATTTAAATGGACTTGCAACTAAATGGCATTTTAATTTATGGCCAATTAAAAGATATTTAACAGCAGTTGAGAGTTATCAAATATCAATGGACAACCTACTTGACTTGTTATATTCTTTAGAAGGTCTGTTTAGCAAAAACACATCTTCGGACATTATAAAAATGACTTGTGTTTTGAGTATAGCAAATAACAAAAGAGAAGCTAAAGTGCTAAAAGAAATTTTAGATATTAGTTTTAGAATACGTAATGATATTGCACACGGAGAAAGGTCTTATGACTTATATGACAAAGTTAAAATAGGTGGAAAAGAAAAGTTAGCTCAAGATATATATTGGAAAGTCAAAGTTATTGTCGCGCAAATGATAATTCTTGCAACTTCAAAACTAATGACAAATCCTGATATGAGAAATTTGAAGTTTAATGATAATGACTTTTTAGAATTAATTTATAAAAAATAAACCTCGAAATTAAATGGATACAAAAATATTATTAGCGATAGTAGCATTGATTTTAGGATTGCTATATTTTGCATTACCAAAAATTTACAATTACTATTTAAAAAGACCAAAATTAGTAGTGGATATAGAACCAAACAAAGGAATCACAAGTTCTCAAAAGTTTATAAGACACTCTTCAAAAAATCCAGTTGGAGTTCCAGTAAATACACCAGAAGGAATTAGTATTTACGAATTTGAATGGAAATTTGACTTGACTATTAGAAACAATTCAGAAGTTAATGCTTTCAACATTAAAATGTGTCAACGTAAGAATTCCGATTACTTAAATTTCAAAAAAAACATTAATCCCAACAAAGCACTAAAAGCACACGAAGAAGAAACTATTCCTTTTATATTTAGCAAAGTAGTTGAAACAAAACACAAAGATAGAGAAAGTCATTTTACAAAAAGACCATCTGAATTTAAAGACCTTATGTTATTGTTAGAATATGAAAACGAATATGGTCAAAAATTTTATAGTAGATATTATTTTAATACCGACAAAACAGATTATAAAAAAACATCAGAAACGGAATTAAAATACTGGTGCTAACACCGTATCCTATGTAAAGCACTTTCCCGAGTCTTAGGTTAAATATACAATATTTTTCTTTTTTTTAATTCATGATATTATTTTTAGTGTTGAACTGTTGATTACGCTTTTTGCGTTATCAATAATTCAATGCTAGCTTTATAAAACTCCGCATCCTATATGTGGTATCCGTCTTTAGCGAATCCACCAGCATCTCTATGATGATTTTGGCAAACAAGGCAACTTGCTATAAATATGTGATAACTGTATTAGAGTTTCACCTACGGTGTTTTGTTGTCCTATCTTTTGTGCCAATTTTATAATGAGTTTTAAGCTTGTTTTATGTTTTTATTTAACTAACTACACCTACTTCATAAGGAATTTCAGTTCTAATTACTGCATGAATTCGACTCAAGAGTTTCCTCGCTACTTTTACCAATATGCGTTTGACATCTTTACCTGAATGTGACCGATAATAGGCCTGCATAACTGGATCAAAACGCAACGCTTGCCAAGTAGCTTCTACCAAATAACTACGCATTAGCCGATTTGCTCTTGGGGTTAACCCTGAAGTTTTGAGATTATCTCCACTTTGGTGTACCCAGGGAACCAATCCTACATAACTGGCTAATTGTTTGAAATTTTTAAAACGCCTTAAATCACCCAATTCACATAATAATCCACAAGCTACTATGCCTCCTACTCCCGGAACTGATCGTAATAAATAATAATCTTTCTTATAATGCTTACGACAATAGGCACGTAATTTTGTACTCACATCTCGCTTTTGCTTATCTATATATTCATAGGTAATAAGACGTGTCTCAAAACAATAATCCATTGTAGGATATTCAAAAGTCAAATTTCTTAACCAATCTCTAAAATTATGAGACCAATGACTATTGTCAAATGGCTTTGGAATTTCAATCCCCAAATACAACAATTGCATCTTTATTTGAGTCTTTATTTTTCGATGTTCTTTAACCAGCTCATTTCTTCGACGAAACAAACATCTTAACTGCTCTCGTTCTATTGAAGGAACATGAATTCCTTTGAGTCGGCCATCCTTTAATTCTTTACATAACATACGTGCATCGATCTTGTCGGTCTTTTGAAACTGGGCCTTGGCTGGACGATGAACATCTGCAGGGTTAACAACCTTTGCATGCCATCCAAATGAAATAAAATGTCGATAATGACTAAAGCCACAACAACCCGATTCATAACAGCAATAAACAGTATATCCCTTAAAATGCCTATCCACATACTTTTTTAAACTAAATGCATCTGGTGGAATAGTTAACGATGATCCATCAAAAAGATCCGTTGCAGTACGAATTTTCCAACTTCGCTTGTGTACGTCAATTCCAATAAATAACTTTGATCTAGTAGTATCCTTTGTTTTCATAATAATAAGTTTTTGAACCTTAAAGTTATTAACTAAACTTTGGATACTGCTTTTACATGGTTGCTATAATTAGTTGCTTGGTTCTCGCCTACTTACGAAAATACTAGCGGATTTTCTATTCGGTTTGTATTTGCTAACTTTAGTGCTTAAATCACGCAACTAATCATACACATAAACGTTACCTGCAAGCAAAAAAAAGAAAATGAATGAACATTAAACATCCTGAAATTGAGATAGAAGAGAAAAACCCTTTTGCAAATTGTAAATTAGATAGGGAAAAATACTCCAAAGTCCTGACTAATATTATTCTTTCCTATCCAAACGGATTTGTTCTTGCTCTTAACAATAAATGGGGTGCCGGAAAAACTACGTTTGTGAAAATGTGGGAACAACACTTGAAGAATAATGAGTACCAAACATTATATTTTAATGCATGGGGGAACGATTTTGAAAATAATCCATTAACAGCGTTAATGGGAGAATTAAAAACTATTACAACTAAAAGGACTGAGCCTGAGTTCAAAAAAACATTGAAAAAAGCAGCAATCCTCACAAAAAATATTGCGCCAATAATTGCAAAGGCTATTGCGGACAAATATATTGACACCGAGGGAATAAAAGAGGCAATTGTAGGAATCACGGAAGGGCTATCTGATGTATTTGAGAATGAAGTTCAAGAGTATGAAAAAAAGAAAAAGAGTATTGCAGATTTTCGTCAAGGCTTATCAGAATTCATTGCAAATACCAATAAAGGGAAGCCCCTAATTTTCATAATTGATGAGCTTGATAGATGTCGTCCAAATTATGCTGTATCCATTTTAGAACAAATAAAACACTTCTTTTCTGTTCCTAATATTGTTTTCATTTTATCCATCGATAAAGAACAACTTGGAAATGCAGTAAAAGGAGTCTATGGAAGTGCAGATTTAGATGCAGATGAATATTTGCGACGTTTTATTGATATAGAATATTCAATTCCTGAACCAGAAGTAGATGTTTTTTACAAATATTTGTACGAATATTTTAAATTTGACGAATTCTTCAAGTCGCCAGAAAGACTTAAATATTCAGGAGTACAAGAAGACAAAGCAAATTTTATAGCAACCTGTAAATTACTCTTCACTAATACAAATGTACCACTAAGGCAACAAGAAAAAATATTTGCGCATTCTCGTTTGGCTCTTCGAGGTTTTGGCGTTGACAACTATGTTATTCCTCACCTATTCTTATTTCTAACTTTCATTAAAATAAGACATAACAGCTTTTATGAGAAATTGAAAAGTAAAAGCTTGAGCATTCGAGAAGTACAAGAAGAATTTTTGTCTGTGATTAAAATTGAGGTAAACGAAGAAACGGAGAGACCACTTATGTTCCTTGAGGTTTACATAGTAAATGCTTACAACAATTATTTTCAAGAAAAATATCACCGAAAATCTTTATACGAAAGAGATCCAGAAACTGGTAAAAACAAGGCCCTAATCAATTCAATTATTAAAAAAGATGCTGAATATGACTTTATGCATATTTTAGAAAGTATAATTAGTAGACATGGGATAGTAGGTTTAGGTTTATCCCATTTTACTAAACGAATTGACTTACTTGAGGATTTGAAAACGTGAAAAGCCAGCAGGTAACAACGTGTATAATTAATTACTACGGAATTCCTTCGCAGGAATTCACTTGGATTAATTAACTTCGTCGTACGTCGGAAAATCCTAACGGATTTACCGCAACTAACCATACACAAACCGTTACCCAACATATTGACCCGTCCTGAAATATGTATACATAAATCAATAAGTATATGTATAAAAATGACAGAGTAACTAGACGTTACAGTGAACCTTTTAAATTAAAAATTTTAGCCGAACTTAGTACTGGTAAATACACAAAGAGTCAATTAGGAAAACTCTACAGTATTGCACCTACAACCATCAATGAATGGATCAGAAAGTACGAACGTAATGACTTAATGAACACTAGAGTTATGGTAGAAACCAAAGATGAGATAACACGAATTAAAGCACTCCAAAAAGAGATTGAACAACTTAAAAAACTAGTCTTGAAAAAGGATTTAGATGAGCTGGTAAATGAGTCTTACTTGGAAGTAGCCGCTCAAAAACTAGGCTATAAGAATGTTTTAGAACTTAAAAAAAAACTAAACATCTAGCTTTAATATTAGCTGTATCTAAAGACAAGGGACTTACATCTATTGCTAACATTTGCAATTGTTTTGATTTAAAACGTGATGCCTTTTATAAATACCGTAACAGGTATAAACAAAGACATATATTTAAAAATCAGATCATTGAAATCGTTAAAAAAAGACGTAAGTCCTTACCTAGAGAAGGGGTGCGTAAACTCATGAAATCGTTGAAGAAAGACTTTGATAAAGAGAAACTAAAAGTGGGTAGAGACACCTTGTTTAATGTCCTTAGAGAACATCAAATGTTAACTCTTAGAAAGAAATACAGTTGTAGAACAACGAACTCTTATCATCGGTTTTATAAGTATAACAATATCATAAAAAATATTGAAGTTAATAGACCTAATCAAGTTTGGGTATCTGACATCACCTATATCAGAACCGTAAAAGGGTTTTGTTATCTAGCACTAATAACAGACATGCATTCGCGTAAAATTGTAGGATATGACCTGAGTGATAGCCTAGAATTAAAAGGTTGTATAAGAGCTCTTAATAAAGCGATATACCAAGCTAAAAATATTGATGGATTAATACATCATTCGGATAGAGGAATACAATATTGCAGTAATGTATACACCCAAATACTTAAAAGAAAAAAAATAAACATTAGTATGACTGAAGAAAACCATTGTTATGAAAATGCAATGGCCGAGCGTGTAAATGGTATTTTAAAAGATGAATTTTATTTAGACCAGACCTTTACTAATGTAGCACACGCCAAAAGAGCTACAAAAAATGCAATTAATTTATATAATGAAATAAGATTACACTTATCTTTAGACTTTAAAACACCAAATATGGTATATAAATTATCAGCCTAAATTAAATTTTAACCTGTAGCCATATTTCAGGACTAGACATATAAAAAACCGTTAATATTTTGGTTTTTAGTTGACAATTCATTAAATTTATATACTTTTGTCAACCTATAAAACTGAATTATGGAAAAATTAGTCGCTAATCGTATTAAAAATGCAAGAATACTTAAATGCTTGTCTCAACAAAATGTTGCGGACGAGTTAGGTGTTTCTAAGCAAATGGTAAGCAAATATGAAAATGGAGAAGCCATACCTACTAGTTCAAGGTTTTTAAAATTATCAAAGTTATTTGGATTGAAAATTGACTATTTCTTTAGTTCTTTTCAAGTTGAGTTAGGCGAAATAAATTTTAGAAAAAAATCTAGTTTTTCAATAAAAAAACAAAGCTCTTTAAAAGAGCAAATCAAAATTAATTTAGAAAATTATATTTGGCTAGAAGACACTCTTTCTATTGATTATAGTTTTAAAAATGCAATAGAGAATATTAGCATTAACAAAATAGAAGATGTAGAAAAAGCAGTCCTAAAATTAAGAAATGAATGGAATATTGGAATTGACCCAATACATAACATTATCCAGCTATTGGAGGACAAAGAAATCAAAGTCATTGAGTTGTATGATGTGGATGATAAGTTTGACGGTTTAGCTACTTATGTTAATGGAAAATACCCAGTAATTGTTGTCAACGGAAATTTTCCTGTTGAACGAAAAAGATTTACTTTACTTCACGAATTAGGACATTTACTGCTCAATCTTCCTAATTGTGAAACTAAAAAAGAAGAACAGTTTTGTAACAAGTTTGCAGCTGAATTTCTCTTCCCTAGAGAAATTGTCGTAAAAGAATTCGGTGGAAAAAGAAACCACATTACTCTTGCTGAATTAATTGCTACTCAAAAAAAATATGGAATAAGCATTCCAGCAATTGTCTATAGATTAGTTGATTCTGGAATTCTAAGTAAACAACGTCATTCAGATTTTTATAAAAAGACAAGGTTTAACCCTTCTTTAGATAGAGAAGTAAATGCATCACGTTTTGAAACCCCTGAAAAATCTTCTCGATTCGAACAGTTAGTTTACAGAGCTTTATCGCAGGAAAACATTTCTATAAGTAAAGCATCCTCACTATTAAATAAGAATATTGAGAATGTTAAGGAAAGTTCATTAATATAGTTTTAGCATTATGAAAATTGTTATTAATGATGCTAACATCTTAATCGACTTAGTAAAACTAGAACTTATAGATGCTTTTTCCAAGCTAGACTTTGATCTACATACGACAGACTTTGTTCTTGATGAATTAAATGATGAGCAAAGGACACCAATTGTAAATTTAAACAGTGGAAAAAAACTTACTGTAATAGAAACCATAGAAACAACAGATTTTCAAGGCATAACTACAATTTTGGAAAAAAGCACAGGGTTAAGTTTTGAAGATTGTTCTGTTTGGTATTACAGCAAGAAAATGTCAGGAATTCTCTTAACTGGTGACGGAAAATTAAGAAAACAAGCTAGTAAGGATAATATTGAGGTTCGTGGAATAATTTATCTCTTTGATGTACTTCTAAATCAAAATCTGATAAGTTTCCAAGAAGCAGTTGAAAAAATTAAACAATTAATGTTGCTCAATAACAGGCTTCCGAAAAAAGAGATCGATAAGAGGATTGAGCTGTGGAATGATGAAAAATACGTTGGGTAACACCGTGTAAAAAAAATTGCTAGTAAAAGCCTACTTACGAAAATCCTCGCGGATTTTCTTGGTTCGTATTTTATTTGCTAAATTCACTGCTTTTAAAACCGCTACTTTCCTTACACAATCACGTTAGGTATCATTCTGACCCGTCCTGAAATATGTATACATAAATCAATAAGTATATGTATAAAAATGACAGAGTAACTAGACGTTACAGTGAACCTTTTAAATTAAAAATTTTAGCCGAACTTAGTACTGGTAAATACACAAAGAGTCAATTAGGAAAACTCTACAGTATTGCACCTACAACCATCAATGAATGGATCAGAAAGTACGAACGTAATGACTTAATGAACACTAGAGTTATGGTAGAAACCAAAGATGAGATAACACGAATTAAAGCACTCCAAAAAGAGATTGAACAACTTAAAAAACTAGTCTTGAAAAAGGATTTAGATGAGCTGGTAAATGAGTCTTACTTGGAAGTAGCCGCTCAAAAACTAGGCTATAAGAATGTTTTAGAACTTAAAAAAAAACTAAACATCTAGCTTTAATATTAGCTGTATCTAAAGACAAGGGACTTACATCTATTGCTAACATTTGCAATTGTTTTGATTTAAAACGTGATGCCTTTTATAAATACCGTAACAGGTATAAACAAAGACATATATTTAAAAATCAGATCATTGAAATCGTTAAAAAAAGACGTAAGTCCTTACCTAGAGAAGGGGTGCGTAAACTCATGAAATCGTTGAAGAAAGACTTTGATAAAGAGAAACTAAAAGTGGGTAGAGACACCTTGTTTAATGTCCTTAGAGAACATCAAATGTTAACTCTTAGAAAGAAATACAGTTGTAGAACAACGAACTCTTATCATCGGTTTTATAAGTATAACAATATCATAAAAAATATTGAAGTTAATAGACCTAATCAAGTTTGGGTATCTGACATCACCTATATCAGAACCGTAAAAGGGTTTTGTTATCTAGCACTAATAACAGACATGCATTCGCGTAAAATTGTAGGATATGACCTGAGTGATAGCCTAGAATTAAAAGGTTGTATAAGAGCTCTTAATAAAGCGATATACCAAGCTAAAAATATTGATGGATTAATACATCATTCGGATAGAGGAATACAATATTGCAGTAATGTATACACCCAAATACTTAAAAGAAAAAAAATAAACATTAGTATGACTGAAGAAAACCATTGTTATGAAAATGCAATGGCCGAGCGTGTAAATGGTATTTTAAAAGATGAATTTTATTTAGACCAGACCTTTACTAATGTAGCACACGCCAAAAGAGCTACAAAAAATGCAATTAATTTATATAATGAAATAAGATTACACTTATCTTTAGACTTTAAAACACCAAATATGGTATATAAATTATCAGCCTAAATTAAATTTTAACCTGTAGCCATATTTCAGGACTAGACATTCAAATTGCAGCCAGCAAAACGAGTCACTTAACTTGAATGAACTTCAATTGATTTTTCTTTTACTGATTTATACATTTTATAAAGTTTGATGAATGCTAATAACTCAATACCTACAATAACAAGATGAATAATTAAATCCATTGTAGGGGAAGCGGGTGCATTAATCAATGGAAACAAAGGGTCTATGATTGTTTCAAACCCCTCACGTAATATATTCATTATAAACATTACCAAGAACAATTTTATATCTTTAGAAATCATAATTACTATTGATACAATTGCCATTACAGCAGTTCTTGCAGCAAATTCGTAAGCGAGATTATAGTCTGCGATAGTTTCAATTGTAATGCCTGATGCGATAACTGCCTTGTGGTCGAGTAAGAATTGATATACCTGTGAGAACATAATTAGTATTAATACTCCTTGTAAGATATTAATCCAAAGTGGAATTTTTGTTTTCATATTGTAAATATTTATATATTAGTTACACAAAGTTACTTTTATTAGTAACTAATAGTTACTTTTGAGTGAAAATTGCACTCAGAATAACAAAAAAGTAGTTACTTATAAGTAACAATTGAAAGACTATGAAAGAAAAGAACCTCCAAAATTGTCCCCTAACTCAAGCACTTTTGGTAATTGGAGGAAAGTGGAAGCCAATAATAATTTCTCATTTACGAAAATCACCAAAGCGTTTTGGACAACTAAATGCATTGATACCTAAAATTTCAAGAAAAGTTTTAACAACTCAATTACAAGAATTGGTTAGAGATGAATTGTTAACTCGCCAAAGTTACGCAGAAATACCTCCTCGTGTTGAATATCGACTTACTGAAAAATCCAAGGAACTTGTACCCATTTTTAAATCAATGTCAGAATGGGGGATGTACTTGGTTGAGAAGAATAGTGAAAATAAAACGCTACCTAACAATGGTAATCGTTGCACAAGCACCAAAATAGACCATCTGGATTAATTGGGGATTTATTTTTAGTAGTTTTAAGCGTGGCTATAATTTTTTCTGTCCCCTATTTCATCTTTTTTAAAAGGCTTAAAATGGCTTGATCTGCTCAATATATGCCAAAAACAGTGAGTTAAGTACAGCGCAAGTGATTTGGCATCACTTCTGACAACTTTACTTGTGAATTTTAGGTACTTTTTCAGGTTGTAGGCAATGGCGGAGAGATGCATCACCTTGTTGGCTTGCTCAATGCCAATGGTATTTATTTTACGTAAGCCCATGAATTGAGTTAGCGTTCCAAAGACAGGTTCAACAGTACTCTGTCGTTTTGATTTCATATAACGACCTTGGTTGCTGCTTACGCGATGGTTATTTCGTTCGTATTCTTCTCTGTAATAAGTTACCGAAAATTTCTTTTCTTGTGCTGTCTTACCTAAACATTGTTTTCTTATCGGACAGTCTCTACAAATTTTTGAGGAGATTCTATATTCCTTTTTCTTACTACCTGTTCTATAATCATTAAACACTTTTTTAAAGGGAACGATATGACCCTCTGGACAGAGATAATGATCCTCTTGTTTGACATATTCAAAATCCTCAGGACCGCCTTTATACGTCCCGTGAGGTGGTATAAAACTTCGTAAACCTATTTTTTCCAAAAAAGCATAATTCTCTCCATCACTATAGCCTGTATCGGCCACTAGATTTTGCCATAAGATCCCTTGTTTGTTCAATCGTTTTTTTAATCGAGGTACAATGTCTTGTAAGTATTGGCTGTCTTTCTTATCTGCCTTATACGCTTTAATGTCAGTGATTACATGATGTCCAGTGTCAACACTTAGCTGACTCATATAGTTCAGCTTGCGTGCCTTGCCTGGCTTTACACTAATTTTAGCATCCGGATCGGTGGGACTATAATGCGTTTTGTTTGAGGTGTATTTTGAGTTTTTATTGTTTGCACCCGTGCGTTGATCTTGATCTTTTGACCATTTTTTATTCCGACTTTTAATAGCAGACAATTCTTGCTTGGTGGCACTAATTTTTTTTTGAGCATCTGAAGCTTTATTCTCTTTGGCTTTTCGAATAGGCTTTTGTTTATCCATGCTACTGATATGGCGTAGCTTTTTTAAGTGGTCTTCTAATTCTTCTTCAGGCACTTTTAACTCCAAGGTATCCATCGAGGCATTTGCCTTTATTGGAGCAGAATCTATCGCTTGAGTATGGCCACTTACCATGCCTTTGTCAACACACATAATTAAAACACGCGTAAAGACTTCTTCAAAAACTTTTTCTGGATATAATTGACGCGTACGACTTATTGTGCTATGCCAGGGCAACTCTTCATCAATATCATAGCCTAAAAAATACAATATGTCCAAACGTAAACTACAATGGGCAATCAACTGTCGATCACTGATAATATTCTCTAAATATCCCACCAAACACAACTTGAAAAACACGGTAGGATCTATGCTCTTTTGACCACTGTCTCCATAATAAGGACGTGTCAGTACATATAGAAAATGTAGGTCTAATTCCCCATTTAATCGTCGATAAAAATTCTCCTTTGGAATCCGATCACTCATTCGGAATTGAGTGAATAATTTCTCTTGATACTCTTTTTTGCCTTGCATACCTCAAGATACAGAATATCAGTCTAATGACCAATAAATTCATGCGTTTTTTAGTTCATTTTATCCCTAATTATATATATCTTGTGCAACAGGCACAATGTATATAAAAAATAGGCGGAATAGTGCTAAGTTCAGAGGTTTTGGCTCGTATCGAAATTTGTGTATAACCGAAAGTTTCGTGCTTCGTAATCGCCTACTTTTCATATACTAAACGTTGTACGCAATTATGGTACGGTAAAGGGACATCCTTTACAAAGTTAAAGGGACATAGTTTACACTTTTAAGATTCATAAATTACTTGAAAAAGTATTTATCATGGTCTGGAAAGCAAAAACTAAAATGGAACAAAAAGTAGAATTTATTCATGAATGGTTAACCGGGAAATATACCATTACAGAACTTTGTAGGTCATTTAATATATCTCGACCTACTGCTTACAAATTGATTTCTCGGTATGAAAAAATGGGACTATCGGGATTAATTGAGCAAAAAAGAGCCCCAATTAATCATCCCAACAGAACCAATCAAAAGGTTGAAAATTCAATCTTAAAATTAAAAAACAAACACATGCTTTGGGGTGCGAAGAAAATTCGGATTTTGTTGTTTAAAGAGTATGCTAAAGAACTTATTCCAAGTGTGGTGACTGTTCACAACATCCTTTCTAAAAATGGCCTAGTTAAACCTCAAAAGCGAAGCAGAAGAGTCAAGCCAGTATTCCCCATTTTCGATCCTAAAAAGTGTAATGAAGTTTGGAGTGCAGACTATAAAGGAAAGTTTTTAATGGGCAATAAAATTTACTGTCATCCACTTACTATAGCCGATTCTAAGAGTAGATTTTTGTTTACAGCAAAAGGGCATTATAAAGAGAACTTCATCTCTGTTAAGCAAGAGTTTACAAAGGTTTTTAGAAAGTATGGCATCCCTAAACAAATACATACAGACAATGGTAGTCCATTTGGATCTGTAGCTGCCATTCAAAGATATACAAGGTTATCTTATTGGTTTATTGAATTGGGAATTGACCCTGTTTATTCCGACCCAGCACGCCCAGACCAAAACGGACGACACGAGCGAATGCACCGTGATTTAAAGGCTGCTTGTGCCAAACCTTCAGCATTTGATCTCAAGGCACAACAACGTAGTTTAAATCGGTTTGTAAAAGAATATAATCACATTAGGCCTCATGAATCTTTAGGAATGAAAACCCCTGCAGATTGCCATGATTTTTCCAATAGACCATACCCTGAAAAAATTCCAAAATATGATTATCATTCAACTATGAAAGTGATGAAAGTATGTCAAAATGGAGCCATGCGGTGGAAGTCATATTATTGGGTATATTTAACTTCTGGACTTAAAGGGAAATATGTCGGTGCTCAAGATCAAGGAAATGGAATTTGGAGAGTATTTTATAGAGACGTATTTTTAGGTTATTTTAACGAAAAAAAAATAAGAGACAAACAAGTATCAATTAGACTAAGTCAGAATCTAGTGTAAAGGATGTGACTTTAACTTTGTAAACTATCTGCCTTAACGAACATTATAACCAAACAATGAAAATACAGTTTTATACAATTATGTTTTTTGTCTTTTTTGTTAGTTGTACCGAGAAAAAAAAATCTAAGCAAGAAGATTCACGAAATGTTGAACACATCACAACAGATGATAAAATTATCGGTGATTTTGACAGAGAAAAATATCCGATATTACAAAACGCTATTCTACTCAAATTAGATGGAAAATTTAACGATGCAATTATTGAATTCAAAAAAGCAGAAGCGGAATATGGTAAGATGATTCCAATATTCTAAAATAGGAGTTTCCTATGACCAAATTGGACAAATAAAAAACGCAGAGTTGGATTTTACTCGATGTCTTAAAATGGATTCGACATATTTACCGGCTCTTTTGAACAGAGGGATAGTTTACGTACATAGTGAGCGAATTGAAAAAGCTTTAGCCGATTTTAATAAATCTATTGAATTAAACCCTACAGAGCCAGCATCTTATCTGAACAGAGCTGTTGCTTATAGAGAATCTGATAAAAATGATTTAGCTTGTTTAGATTTAAAAAAAGCGAAATTACTCGGGATTTCAGAAAAGTATAATTCTGATATGACGGACAAAATGATTGTCGAGCTAAATTGCGGAAAATAACTGCGTACAACAAAGGTAATCGTTGCACAAGCAGTAAAAACCCCCTTTTAAATCAATAATTGACTTGATTTCAACCATTTTAAGAACGGCTGTAATTTAATCTTCTACCTCAATTGAATATTTTTAAAAAGGTTATACCAGCTTATTTTATCCCATATATTGTTAATATTTTGAGTTAAATAGGTTGTAAGTGATTTGGCATCACTTCTTACTACTTTACTGTTAAATTTTAGGTATTTCTTTAAATTATAGGCGATTGCTGATAGGTGCATCACCTTATTAGCTTGTTGTATGCCAACGGTATTTATTTTTCTGAGTCCCATAAATTGGGTAAGTGTACCAAAGACAGGTTCAACTGTACTCTGCCTTTTAGATTTCATATACCGTCCTCGTTTGCTGTTTACCCGTTGGTTATTGCGTTCATATTCTTCTCTATAATACGTTACCGAAAACTTCTTTTCTTGTGCCGTTTTACCTAAACATTGCCTTTTCATTGGACAGGCCCTACATATTTTAGATGATATCCTATATTCCTTCTTCTTGGTGTGGGTTCTGTAATCATTAAATACTTTTTTAAAGGGAACTATCTTGCCGTGTGGGCAAATATAATGGTCGTAAGTTTTGTTATAAATAAACCCTTCTGGACCTCCTTTATAGGTGCCATGTGGCGGTATGTAACTTGTTAAACCTATTTTTTCTAAAAAAGCATAATTTTCTCCCCCGACGCTTCGGGGCTATAACCTGTGTCCGCAACACAGTTTTTCCATATCAAACCTTGTCTGTTTAATCTATTCTTTAATCTTGGTACAATGTCTTGCAAGTATTGGCTATCTTTCTTATCGGCCATATACGCTCTAATATCTGTAATTACATGATGCCCTGTATCAACACTTAATTGGCTCATATAATTTAACTTTCGTGCCTTGCCCGGTTTTACACTTATTTTTGCATCGGGGTCAGTTGGACTATAATGGGTTTTGTTTGAGGTGTATTTACTACCTTTATTACCCGCTCCTGGACGTTGGTCTTGGTCTTTTGACCACTTTTTGTTTCTGCCCTTTATAGCTGTCAGTTCTTGTTTGCTCGCTGATACAGTCTTTTGTGATGGGGTCGCTTTGTTGGTTTTGGCTTTACGTATTGGCTTGTCCTTATCCATCGCACTTAGTTGACGGATTTTTTTTAAATGCTCTTCCAACTCTTCTTCTGGCACTTTCAGTTCTAAACTATCCATGGAAGCATTCGCCTTGACTGGAGCTGAATCTATCGCTTGAGTATGCCCACTTACCATGCCTTTTTCAATACACATCATTAAAACTCTTGTAAATACTTCTTCAAAAATAGCTTCAGGATACAATTGACGAGTTCGACTTATGGTGCTATGCCATGGTAGTTCTTCATCAATATCATAGCCTAAAAAATATAAAATATCTATACGCAAACTACAATGAGATATCAACTGGCGATCGCTGATGATGTTCTCTAAATAACCAACCAAACACCCCCGAGACTTCGGGGAAAAAACACCGTAGGGTCAATGCTCTTTTGACCGCTATCACCATAATAAGAACGCGTCAATTCATAAAGGAAATGCAAGTCCAATGCTTGCTTTAAACGTCTGTAAAAATTCTCGGGGGGAATCCGATCACTCATCAGAAATTGAGTGAACAGTTTTTCTTGATATTTTTTTTTGCCTTGCATAATACAAGATACTAAAAATCACTAACTTGTGCAACAGGCACAACGTATATAATTTATTGCTGGCTTCTCGCCTACTTACGAAAGTCCTCACGGATTTTCTATTCGGTTTTTATTTGCTAAATTACGTGCTTAACCACGCAACAAACCATATACGTATTCCAAGATCAAATCCTAATAAAAAAACACTTATTTTCTTAAGCTGCATGTTGCTGAAGAACCACATAAGGTGTTCCTCTTTTTACAACTGCAAAAGCTCTAGCTATTAGTTTATTTCTAACATTATTTATGGCTAACATTTTATCTTTTCCTTCTGCCAATTTTCTTTTATAATACAGTCTTAATTCGGTGTCATGTTGTATTGCTGATACACTTGCCATACTCAGCAAACTTTTCATTTTTCTATCTCCTAAATAATGACATTGTTTTCTGCGATGTATACTAGTACCTGAGCGATGCTCAAATGGTGCTGTACCACAATAGCTAGAAAAGGCTCGCCAACTAGCAAATCGAGTGAAATTTCCTGTGTGATAAATTAGTTGACATGCAACTACTAAACCAACACCTTTAAGACTGGATAGTAATTCGTAATTCTTGTTCATAGTATCATCTGCTGTGATTATCTCTTTAATTCTATCTTCTATACCTTTTACTTGCTTAGATAAGTAATCTATACTGCGTTTTAAGCTAATACATCCAAAATCTGTTGTTGGACTTGACAATAGTACTTTCATCTCTTTTAAAGTGCCTTTAAGTCCTGCATTGTTTCTTACTAATTGATCTCTTAAAGCTAGTAATCTGCCTAACTCTAAATGAGACATACTCTTTACTGTACTTGGCTGTAACTCTTCTCTGTAAAGCCATGCGTATCTTGCTATAAGTTTGGCGTCTAACTTATCTGTTTTCTCTTTTACAACTCCGCTGGAGCGTTTTATTTTTAATGGACTTTCTTCTACATAAACAATATCTTGACTATGTAAATAAAGTGCTAACTTTAAGGAGTAATAACCTGTATTCTCAAAACAGTAAAAAACCTTGCTTGTTTTTGTCTGTTTCAAAACCCATTTTAATAGTCTTTTATATCCTATTAAATCATTAACAAACTCTTTGTGGACTTGTGCTTGATAACAATAAGCATCAATTGTTTTTTTTGATACATCAATTCCTACTACTTCTTCGTAATTTTTCATATTTTTACAATTAGTGTGAATAAATATGTTGCGTTAACTACTTCCTTTATCGGGAGAATTGTCTCCTGGTATTCCAAATGGTTCTTGGCAACTTGATAGAAAGAGAGGACTCGTACGTGTAAGGGAGCGTTATTCTAAAACACGTTATAGTTCTCCTCTTTTTCTATCTAAAGATATTTATTACAAACTAAAGAAACACGTTGTGTGTAATTAAACGAAACCGACAGGAAACTATGAAAATTGGAGATATATATGACTTCACTAACAATCGGATTCGAATAATAATGTTTGACGATAAAGAAGTGTTTTATCAAACAATTAATGAAGACAATACTTTTGTTTACGCGAAATACAAAACCATAAGTTATTATCGAACACCAAAAGATTATTTTAGAAAAACCTCGAAGTTAATTAAGTCTTTAGCATTTACGGAAAAAGAGTTAGAAATTCATAGGCCGGATTTACCGTTGAGATTGAATTGCTTTTCTGGATTATTTTGGACAAATAAACCCTTCGAAAAAGAAACTGAATTTAATGAATTTCTTGAATCAGCTGATATAAGTCAAGAAGAATTGAAAGGTCTTAAGAGTTCAAAAGTTGTTATATTCCCGAAAAGTCAACAGCAATCCAACAAAAAATCTATTTTATTGGAAAATAAGAATGGTTACTTATCAGGAAAAGAATTAATGATTCAATGTTTTGGAATACAAAGCGAATATGTAAAATCGGAAAAACCATACTTTTCGAGATTTAGATTAATTCCTGATGGACGAGAGGAGAAAAGACTTTCAGGAATTGGAATTTATAGATTAGGAATTAAAGGAAATGTACCTTCCTATTATTTAGGTGGAGAAATAAGTATGATGGAATTGGAATCTGAAAAAAGCCTAATAGTGGAAAAATAACTACACACAACAAAGTACTGTGGTAAAAAACAAGTAAAAATGCATTAATTTTTCACCAAACCACTTCTATGAGCATCATCATATAATAATCCTGATTTTGCAATAGCAAATGCTTGTTTTAATAGCTTATTGCATACGGCAATTAGGGCTAGTTTTTTGCTCTTTCCTTTTGCTACAATTCGTTCATAAATTTCTCGACAAGCTTTGTTGTATTTACAAGCATTAAAACTGCACATAAATAATAAACTCCGTAGCTTTTGATTACCGATTTTACTAATCCGAGGGCGCCCAGTTACACTGCTACCACTCTTTCTAATCACAGGAGTTAACCCAGCATAACTGCAGAGCTCACTGCCGCTTGTAAAACGTTCAAATCCATCTGTAAGAACCACTAGCATTAATGCTGTTTTGTTTCCAATGCCTGGTATACTTTTTAGGCGTGTTAAAACATCTTGGTGCACTTCTTTAACTAATATTATTAGTTTATCCTCTAAGGTTTTGATTTCTTTCTGAACCTGCTTTAAACTGCGTTTTAGAGAACTCACAACCGATTTACTTGGATTTCCTAAAACAGCTTCACCATGTAATTTGTTTTTTAACATGGTACTCTGTTTTGTATATACAGCAAGGAGTCTGGTCATTTGTAGACATTCTGTTTGATGTTTAGAGTTACCCTTCCATAGCTTTAATTCTACTTGTTTTGCATATTCACAAATAAGTTTAGAATCGCTCTTGTCTGTCTTGATCTTAGACAACTTCATCTGTATAAAACGTTTTACTGATAAAGGGTTTTCTACAGAGATTTTGATCCCAGACTCTAATAAATAATAAGCCAATTGATAATGGTAGTACCCTGTGGCTTCCATGACACAATGACTATTAACTTTCAATAGTTTTACAAACTTTTTAAAGCCTGTAGGGTTGTTTTTAAACTGATAATAATTGCCATCAGAATCCGTGACATCGAATACCAAATGACTAATGTCTATTCCAAAATATTTAATATCTTTATTCATAAGAAAATGTTTTTTGAAAGGACCACTGCGCGAGTTTCAACGACTTAAAATCGAGGTCTTAAAGCCTCATAGAACTGTTCGAAATCTGTGTAGAAAAAGAGAGGGGGTTTTTCCCGAAACTTCGGGATTGACGAAGTCTCAAGCTTCTGCGTGTATAATAACCTTACTCCCCTCTTTTGTGCTTTCTTATTTATATGTCTTAATTTAGTGTTTTTATTAAAATGCTAACTTAAGCCGTGTATAATTAATTGCTTGGTTTCTGCCAATTTACGAAAGTCCTCGCGGACTTTCTATCTGTGATTTATTTGCTAACTTTAGTGCTTAAAACACGCAACGAAATCATACACGTATTCCAAGATCAATTCCTAATAAAAAAACACTTATTTTCTTAAGCTGCATGTTGCTGAAGAACCACATAAGGTGTTCCTCTTTTTACAACTGCAAAAGCTCTAGCTATTAGTTTATTTCTAACATTATTTATGGCTAACATTTTATCTTTTCCTTCTGCCAATTTTCTTTTATAATACAGTCTTAATTCGGTGTCATGTTGTATTGCTGATACACTTGCCATACTCAGCAAACTTTTCATTTTTCTATCTCCTAAATAATGACATTGTTTTCTGCGATGTATACTAGTACCTGAGCGATGCTCAAATGGTGCTGTACCACAATAGCTAGAAAAGGCTCGCCAACTAGCAAATCGAGTGAAATTTCCTGTGTGATAAATTAGTTGACATGCAACTACTAAACCAACACCTTTAAGGCTGGATAGTAATTCGTAATTCTTGTTCATAGAATTATCTGCTGTGATTATCTCTTTAATTCTATCTTCTATACCTTTTACTTGCTTAGATAAGTAATCTATACTGCGTTTTAAGCTAATACATCCAAAATCTGTTGTTGGACTTGACAATAGCACTTTCATCTCTTTTAAAGTGCCTTTAAGTCCTGCATTGTTTCTTACTAATTGATTTCTTAAAGCTAGTAATCTGCCTAACTCTAAATGAGACATACTCTTTACTGTACTTGGCTGTAACTCTTCTCTGTAAAGCCATACGTATCTTGCTATAAGTTTGGCGTCTAACTTATCTGTTTTCTCTTTTACAACTCCGCTGGAGCGTTTAATTTTTAATGGACTTTCTTCTACATAAACAATATCTTGACTATGTAAATAAAGTGCTAACTTTAAGGAGTAATAACCTGTATTCTCAAAACAGTAAAAAAAATTGCTTGTTTTTGTCTGTTTCAAAACCCATTTTAATAGTCTTTTATATCCTATTAAATCATTAACAAACTCTTTATGGACTTGTGCTTGATAACAATAAGCATCAATTGTTTTTTTTGATACATCAATTCCTACTACTTCTTCGTAATTTTTCATATTTTTACAATTAGTGTGAATAAATATGTTGCGTTAACTACTTCCTTTATCGGGAGAATTGTCTCCTGGTATTCCAAATGGTTCTTGGCAACTTGATAGAAAGAGAGGACTCGTACGTGTAAAGGAGCGTTATTCTAAAACACGTTATAGTTCTCCTCTTTTTCTATCTAAAGATATTTATTACAAACTAAAGGTTGCGTTAACTACTTCCTTTATCGGGAGAATTGTCTCCTGGTATTCCAATGGTTCTTGGCAACTTGATAGAAAGAGAGGACTCGTACGTGTAAAGGAGCGTTATTCTAAAATACGTTATAGTTCTCCTCTTTTTCTATCTAAAGATATTTATTACAAACTAAAGAAACACGTTGTAAGCCATTAAAAGCATAACGACAGTTAAAACACAGATTTGGAAAAGTTTTAAACTTGAATATAACTCAACTTTGTATTATAATTTTAAAAACAAAGAAAATGAGTGTGTTAAATAAACAAGTTGCTATTGTAACAGGATCTTCAAAAGGAATTGGTGCTGAAATAGCTAAAGTTTTAGCTAAAAATGGAGCTAAAGTAGTGATTAACTATATTGGTGGTAAAGTAGCTGCCGAAAAGATTGTAAAAGAAATCGTTCAAAATGGTTTTGAAGCTATTAGTATTCAAGCAGACATAAGTAAATCAGAAGATGTAAAAAACTTATTTGATACCGCTATTTCACATTTTGGAAAGGTCGATATTCTGGTTAATAATGCGGGAATTATGATGAATTCGCTAATTAAAGATACTACTGATGAAATTTTTGAAAAACAATTTAACGTTAATGTAAAAGGAGTTTTTAATACGTTAAGAGAAGCCTCCACTCAATTAGCAGACAACGGAAGCATCATCAATATTTCTTCTACAGTAACTCGAACAAATTTTCCAACATATGGTATTTACTCAGCTACTAAATCTGCTGTACAACAAATAAGTAGTGTGTTTGCCAAAGAAATAGGTAATAGAGGCATTAATGTAAATTGTGTATTGCCTGGTCCCACTGGAACTGAACTGTTCCTAGAAGGTAAATCGGATGAAACGATTACTCAACTTTCTAACAGTAATGCTTTTAAACGCTTAGGAACACCATCAGACATTGCTAAAATAGTTTCTTTTTTAGCCACAGATGAAGCAAAATGGATTAATGGACAAAATATTGGTGTTAACGGTGGTATGGCTTAACTTTGAAATTATTTAGTATGAATATGGGAAACTTAAAACGAATTTCAAAAATTTCTGACTACCATACTTTTGCAAATCTCTCTGCACCCAAACATCCATTAATAAGTTTAATAGATTTTAGTAAAGTTGAATTTCCTAAAGATTTAAAAGGATTAAAACTCATTCAAGAATATTACACCATAGGGTTAAAACGAAATGTGCCTTATAAATTATTTTACGGACAACAGGAGTACGATTTTAACGAAGGTTTAATGACATTTTTAGCACCCAATCAGGTGATGAGTATGGAAAGAAATCCTAATGTTTTTTTAGACAAAAAATTAAAACCTTCGGGATGGTTACTTTTAATTCATCCCGATTTTTTATGGAATACTGCACTTGCCACATCCATCAAAAAATATGAATATTTTGGCTACGACATTAATGAATCTTTATTTTTATCTGAAGATGAAGAAGAAAGATTCATTGATATTTTTAAAAATATAGAAAAAGAATACCAATCCAATATTGATAAATTCAGTCAAAAAATTATCGTATCTCAATTAGAATTATTGTTAAATTATGCCGAACGCTTTTATGAAAGGCAATTTGTAACTCGTAATAAATCTAGTCATCAACTTTTGGAAAAAGTAGAAACCTTATTATCAACGTATTTCAATCAAAATAACTTAATCGAACTTGGCTTACCTTCTGTTGAAAATCTTTCTAAAGAACTTCACCTTTCCTCAACTTATTTAAGTAGTGTATTGAAATCTTTAACAGGAATGAGTACACAACAACATATACACAACAAACTAATTGAAAAAGCGAAAGAAGAACTTTCTACAACCACTTTATCTATAAATGAAATAGCTTATAATTTAGGGTTTGAATATCCAACATCTTTTAATAAACTTTTTAAGAGTAAGACCGAAATGTCTCCTATGGAATTTAGAAAAACATTTAATTGATAATTAGAAGTGCCTAATTTTAGTGAAATGAGAACAGACAAGCAACATATAACAAGTAAAAGAATAGATGTTCCATCAGAATTTCAGTCTTTTTTTTCTCATTTTTACAGCGCTCAAAACAACACAAATCAAGCAATAACAAAAACATTACTACCTAACTTTCAAACTATTATGGTTTTTAGTTTTGGTACTCCTATTCACTTTAATACCGTTAACAATACCCAAATAAATTTAGAAAAGTGTATTGTTTTAGGGCCTATAAAACAGCCTTTCGACTACACTTTATCATCTGGTGCAGAAATGTTAGTTGTCCATTTTAAGAATGATGCTTTTTATCGATTCTTTAGTAAAGTAATAATATCAGATCTTTTACCTATAAATCCTGATGCTCTTTTGAATCAAAATTGTTTTACAAATCTGTGGCATTTAATTAAAAATGAAGCTACAAACAACCGCATAAATTTGATGTTAGATTTTTGTAAACCTTATTTAAAAAGTAGTGAAACTGCTTTTGAAAATTTTCAAAAACACAAAGATTATTATACCGTTTTTAATCCAATAAAGATGATTGCTCAAGAAACGAATCAAAGTGAAAGGACAATACAATTAAACCATAAAAAATATTTTGGCTATACTGCTAAAGAAAAAAGCAGGTACGAAAGATTTATTCAAGCCATTGAACTTTTACAAAATCAAACATCAAAAATAGATTGGTTCGAAATAATAGAAACTTGTGGCTATTATGATCAAAGTCAGTTGATACACGACTTTAAACATTTTACTAATTATTCCCCAAATCAATATCTAAAATTCCAACAGAATGTTTGCAGTGCAAAATAATCATTTCGTTTTCTTACAATTTTAGCAGAAAGTACTCCTCTACATTTGTTCTATCAAACTTTAAAAAAATATAGAACAATGAAACATCTTATAATTTATGCGCATCCAAATAAGGCGAGTTTAAATCATCATTTTAAACAAACTATAGTAGATATATTAACACGACACAATCACGATGTTATTGTTAGAGATTTGTATCATCTAAATTTTAATCCTATCCTTTCTTTAAATGACATGGCAGGACAACGTAAAGGTGAAGTTTCACAGGATGTAAAACAGGAGCAAGATTTTATTTCTTGGGCAGACACTATTACATTGATCTATCCAATTTGGTGGACAGGAATGCCTGCGATTATGAAAGGATATATTGACCGCGTTTTTTCTTATGGTTTTGCTTACCGTTACGACCAAGGAATACAAAAAGGATTACTATCTGGTAAGCGAATTTTTGTTATTAACACCCAAGGAAAATCCAAAATAGAGTACAAAGAAACAGGTATGGATCAGGCACTATGCTTAACTTCTGATAAAGGAATTTTTTCATATTGTGGTTTGCTAATTAAGCAGCATTTCTTTTTTGATAAAGCTGATATAGCAGACCAAGGAAGAGTTAAGGATTGGACTGTTGAAATAGCTAAATCCTATTTAAAAAGTATTTAAAATGATTTCTGTTTTTAAAACAAACATTTCAACTAAGGAAAAGATAAGATATGCAACGCCAACCATTGATAACATTACTGAAATACAAAATTGGAATTTTGATATTGAAGACTGCGATTATATTTTACGAATTGAAAGTGAGAACTCCATTTCAAAAATAATCATTCATGAATTAAAAAAAATAGGTTTTAAATGTCTTGAATTAGAATAAGAAACAAAGATCTATCGTTGTGGAATAAAACGGCTTGCAACAATAGTAATCGTTGCACAAGCAGTAAAAAACACTCTTTTAAATCAATAATTGACTTGATTTCAACCATTTTATGAACTGCTGTGATTTTATCTTTTACCTCATTTCAATATTATTAAAGAGGTTATACTAGATTATTTCACCCCATATATTGTTAATATTTTGAGTTAAATAAGTTGTAAGTGAGTTGGCTTCACTTCTTACAACTTTACTGATAAATTTTAGGTATTTCTTTAAATTATATCGATCGCTGATAGGTGCATTACCTTATTAGCTTGTTGTATGCCAATAGTATTTATTTTTCTGAGTCCCATAAATTGGGTAAGTGTACCAAAGACGGGTTCAACTGTACTCTGCCTTTTAGATTTCATATACCGTCCTCGTTTGCTGTTTACCCGTTGGTTATTGCGTTCATATTCTTCTCTATAATTCGTTACCGAAAACTTCTTTTCTTGTGCCGTTTTACCTAAACATTGCCTTTTCATTGGACAGGCCCTACATATTTTAGATGATATCCTATATTCCTTCTTCTTCTTGGTGTGGGTTCTGTAATCATTAAATACTTTTTTAAAGGGAACTATCTTGCCGTGTGGACAAACATAATGGTCGTAAGTTTTGTTATAAATAAACCCTTCTGGACCTCCTTTATAGGTGCGATGTGGCGGTATGTAACTTGTTAAACCTATTTTTTCTAAAAAAGCATAATTTTCTCCCCCGACGCTTCGGGGCTATAACCTGTGTCCGCAACACAGTTTTTCCATATCAAACCTTGTCTGTTTAATCTATTCTTTAATCTTGGTACAATGTCTTGCAAGTATTGGCTATCGTTTTTATCGGCCATATACGCTCTAATATCTGTAATTACATGATGCCCAGTATCAACACTTAATTGGCTCATATAATTTAACTTTCGTGCCTTGCCCGGTTTTACACTTATTTTTGCATCGGGATCAGTTGGACTATAATGGGTTTTGTTTGAGGTGTATTTACTGCCTTTATTACCCGCTCCTGGACGTTGGTCTTGGTTTTTTGACCATTTTTTGTTTCTGCCCTTTATAGCTGTCAGTTCTTGTTTACTCGCTGATACAGTCTTTTGTGATGGGGTCGCTTTGTTGGTTTTGGCTTTACGTATTGGCTTGTCCTTATCCATCGCACTTAGTTGACGGATTTTTTTTAAATGCTCTTCAAACTCTTCTTCTGGCACTTTCAGTTCTAAACTATCCATGGAAGCATTCGCCTTGACAGGAGCAGAATCTATCGCTTGCGTATGACCACTTACCATGCCTTTTTCAATACACATCATTAAAACTCTTGTAAATACTTCTTCAAAAATAGCTTCAGGATACAATTGACGAGTTCGACTTATGGTGCTATGCCATGGTAGTTCTTCATCAATATCATAGCCTAAAAAATATAAAATATCTATACGCAAACTACAATGAGATATCAACTGGCGATCGCTGATGATGTTCTCTAAATAACCAACCAAACACCCCGAGACTTCGGGGAAAAAACACCGTAGGGTCAATGCTCTTTTGACCGCTTTCTCCATAATAAGAACGCGTCAATTCATAAAGGAAATGCAAGTCCAATGCTTGCTTTAAACGTCTGTAAAAATTCTCGGGGGAACCCGATCACTCATCAGAAATTGAGTGAACAGTTTTTCTTGATATTTTTTTTTGCCTTGCATAATACAAGATACTAAAAATCAATAACTTGTGCAACAGGCACAATATATAGAAGCAATAGCGGTTCGTGTGCAAATTCGAATCATTTTTGCTTTTAATTAAGTATATTCCTTTCAGAAAGTAAGTGGACTTTAACTCGCTACTGCTCTTATACTAACCGTTGTGGGCAATGCAGGTACGGTAAAGGGACATCCTTTACAAAGTTAAAGGGACATAGTTTACACTTTTAAGATTCATAAATTACTTGAAAAAGTATTTATCATGGTCTGGAAAGCAAAAACTAAAATGGAACAAAAAGTAGAATTTATTCATGAATGGTTAACCGGGAAATATACCATTACAGAACTTTGTAGGTCATTTAATATATCTCGACCTACTGCTTACAAATTGATTTCTCGGTATGAAAAAATGGGACTATCGGGATTAATTGAGCAAAAAAGAGCCCCAATTAATCATCCCAACAGAACCAATCAAAAGGTTGAAAATTCAATCTTAAAATTAAAAAACAAACACATGCTTTGGGGTGCGAAGAAAATTCGGATTTTGTTGTTTAAAGAGTATGCTAAAGAACTTATTCCAAGTGTGGTGACTGTTCACAACATCCTTTCTAAAAATGGCCTAGTTAAACCTCAAAAGCGAAGCAGAAGAGTCAAGCCAGTATTCCCCATTTTCGATCCTAAAAAGTGTAATGAAGTTTGGAGTGCAGACTATAAAGGAAAGTTTTTAATGGGCAATAAAATTTACTGTCATCCACTTACTATAGCCGATTCTAAGAGTAGATTTTTGTTTACAGCAAAAGGGCATTATAAAGAGAACTTCATCTCTGTTAAGCAAGAGTTTACAAAGGTTTTTAGAAAGTATGGCATCCCTAAACAAATACATACAGACAATGGTAGTCCATTTGGATCTGTAGCTGCCATTCAAAGATATACAAGGTTATCTTATTGGTTTATTGAATTGGGAATTGACCCTGTTTATTCCGACCCAGCACGCCCAGACCAAAACGGACGACACGAGCGAATGCACCGTGATTTAAAGGCTGCTTGTGCCAAACCTTCAGCATTTGATCTCAAGGCACAACAACGTAGTTTAAATCGGTTTGTAAAAGAATATAATCACATTAGGCCTCATGAATCTTTAGGAATGAAAACCCCTGCAGATTGCCATGATTTTTCCAATAGACCATACCCTGAAAAAATTCCAAAATATGATTATCATTCAACTATGAAAGTGATGAAAGTATGTCAAAATGGAGCCATGCGGTGGAAGTCATATTATTGGGTATATTTAACTTCTGGACTTAAAGGGAAATATGTCGGTGCTCAAGATCAAGGAAATGGAATTTGGAGAGTATTTTATAGAGACGTATTTTTAGGTTATTTTAACGAAAAAAAAATAAGAGACAAACAAGTATCAATTAGACTAAGTCAGAATCTAGTGTAAAGGATGTGACTTTAACTTTGTAAACTATCTGCCTTAACGAACATGCAAAAAACTACGAACATTCATTACAAAGCCCAGTTAGAACACAATTTGCGTTTTGGACTTCATAACCACTAGGAACGTTATACACAACAGGTACTTTTAAACACTCAATCGAGTCACACGTCAAACAACGAAAATGAAAATGATGCTGAATAATTTCTGGTTGATTCTCACATTTTTTACAAATGGCAAAGTACTGTTTCCCGTCTTCTGCAATAATTTTATGCACTAAATCATCCTCACAAAATCTATTCAATACTCTGTATATAGTAGCTCTGTTGATTTTAATATCCAATTGTTTTTCAATAGCATCCTGACTCAATGCTTTTTTTGAATTTGAAAGTAAATTTAAAACAGCTTCTTTTGTTGGTGTATTTCTTCGATTCATATATTATTGCGAATTTGTTGCAATAATACAAAAAGATTGTATATTTGTCAAAAACACTATTGCGACTATATCGCAATAAACTGTTTATAAAATGACAAGAAGAGAAATAATAAAACTTTTTGGAGTATCAGGTTTAGTACTTACAATACAACAACCTTTATCACTCTTTACCCAATACAATAACAAAATGGAGAAAAAAAATTTTGAAGTAATTATAATAGGTGGAAGTTATGCTGGACTTTCATCAGCAATGGCATTAGGACGTTCATTGAGAAATACATTAATAATAGATGCTGGTAAACCTTGTAATAAGCAAACACCACATTCCCATAACTTTCTAACTCAAGATGGTAGTACTCCAAAAGAAATTTCTGAAATTGCCAAAAATCAAGTAACAAAATACAACAGTGTCAAGTTTTATAATGGACTTGCAGTTAGTGGAAAAAGAAGTAAAAGCGGATTTGAAATCACTACTTCAAAAGGTGATGTTTTTACAGCAAAAAAACTAGTTATTGCTACAGGAATTAAAGACCTAATGCCAAATATAAATGGTTTTTTGCAATGTTGGGGAATATCTGTCGTTCATTGCCCATATTGTCACGGTTATGAAATAAGAAACAAGAAAACAGCTATCATTGCGAATGGAGAAAGAGCTTTTCACCTTGCTTCTTTAGTAAATAATTTAACAAAAGAAATAACGATAATCACTTTAGGAACAAAAGACTTTGAAGAAAATCAACTCGAAAAAATAAAACGGTACAATATAAAAATTGTGGAAAAAGAAATTTCTGAAATAGAACATCAAAATGGACAATTAGAAAAAATCGTGTTCAAAGATGGAAGTACAGAGAATTTTGAATGTGCCTACGCTTCTATTCCTTTTGAACAAAACTCAAATATCCCCAAAGAGTTAGGTTGTGAACTTACAGAAAACGGACACATTAAAGTAAATTTTATGCAAAAAACCACAGAAGAAGGCATTTTTGCTTGTGGTGACAACAGTACAATGATGCGTTCTGTTGCCATAGCAGTTTCTAGTGGTAACATTTCAGGGGCAGTTATTAATAATGAACTTACACAAGAGAGCTTTTAATATGGTTGAAGTATTTATAACTAATGTAAAATCAGTGTGTCTCTCACAAGAAATACTGAAACTTTTAGAGAAAAGTTTTCCAACTCTAAAAATCAATTTCGACTTGGAAGATTTTAACAAGCCATATCCTTGTGGTCATTCCATTTTAAGAATTGAAGGAAAAGTAATTGACCCAAAATCAATAATTCAATATCTTAAAAGTAAAGGAATTAAATGTGAATTATTAAAAGATAAAATTTGTGTATAAATATGACAGAATTTTGGGAAACAGCTTTTAATGATAAGCAAGAATTGTGGGGAATGAACCCTTCACAATCTGCTAAATTCACAAAGAATTTCTTTGTAGAAAATACTATAAAGAACATTTTAATTCCAGGAATTGGATATGGACGGAATGCACAACCATTTATCGAAAGTGGTATAAATGTTAACGGAATTGAAATTTCAAAAACAGCTATTGAGCTCGCAAGAAAACATTACGGTAGTGATATGAATATTTTTCACGGTTCGGTAACTGAAATGCCTTTTGATAACAAAAAGTATGACGGAATTTTCTGCTATGGACTTATTCATTTATTAAATAGTGAAGGTAGAAAAAAGTTAATCCAAGACTGCTACAACCAACTGACTGAAAATGGATTTATGGTTTTTACTGCTATAACAATAAATGCACCACAATATGGACAAGGTGAATTAATAAGTAAAGACCGTTACGAAATTCATAAAGGAGCAAAAATATTTTATTACGACAATGAATCGGTCAAAACAGAATTTGAGAAATACGGACTTTTTGAAATCACTGAAGTGGACGAAAATCAGCCAATGTATTTGATTAAATGTAAGAAAGAATAAAAACACTGCCCACAACAAAGTACTGTGGTAAAAAACAAGTAAAACTTCATTAATTTTTCACTAAAGTACTTCTATAAGCATCATCATATATTAATCCTGATTTAGCAATGGCAAAAGCCTGTTTTAATAATTTATTACACACTGCAATTAAGGCTAGTTTCTTACTCTTTCCTTTGGCAACTATTCGCTCATAAAGATCTCTACAAGCCTTGTTACATTTACAAGCATTAAAACTGCACATAAACAATAAATTTCTCAGCTTCTGATTCCCTATTTTACTAATTCGAGGTCGTCCATTTACACTGCTTCCACTTTGTCTAATTACGGGAGTTAAGCCTGCGTAACTACATAATTCACTTGCACTTGTAAAACGATCAAATCCACCTGTTAAAACCACTAACATAATAGCTGTTTTTGGTCCAATACCTGGAATGGTTTTTAAACGTGTTAAGAGATTTTGATGAACTATCTTTACTAAATCCAATAGTTTATCTTCTAAGGTTTTTATCTCTTTTTTAAGCTGCTTTAAACTACGATTTAAAGATGATACAACAATTTTACTTGGATTACCTAAAACGTCTTCTCCATGTAATTTGTTTTTTATCATAGTACTCTGTTTCGTATATACAGAAAGGGCTCTGACGATTTGTAGACATTCTATTTCATTCTTAGAATTACCTTACCAAAGCTTTAATTCAACCTGCTGAGCATAATCACATATAAGTTTTGAATCACTTTTATCTGTCTTGATTTTAGACAATTTCATCTGTATAAATCGTTTTACCGATAAAGGGTTTTCTACAGACACTTTTATACCAGATTCTAGCAAATGATACGCTAATTGATAATGGTAATAACCTGTTGCTTCCATAACACAATGACTATTATCATTTAAGAGCTTTGTGAACTTTTTAAAGCCAAATTCATTGTTTTTAAACTGATAGTAATTACCATCAGAATCGGTAACATCGAAAACTAAATGACTGATGTCATTTAGTCCAAAATATTTAATATCTTTATTCATAATAAAAAATATTTTTTGAAGGGACATACTACGCGAGTTTCAACGACTTAAAATCGAGGTCTTAAAGCCTCATAGAACTGTACGAAATCTGTGTAGAAAAGAGAGGGGATTATTCCCGAAGCGTCGGGATTGACGAAGTCTCAAGCTTCTGCGTGTATAATAACCTTATTCCTCTCTTTTGTCTTTTCTGATTTATGCTTAAATTTAATGAATTGTAAACTTAAGATGTGTATATTGCATAGCTACCCTTCGGGATAGCTACGACAACATACACGGAACGTTGTAAGCCATTTAAAAAAAAACACAAACTAAAATATAAATGTCAATAACAAAAGAATCAGAATTAATCGGAATGAAAAAAATTAGTGAAGTTGTTGGAACTACACTAAAATTAATGAGAGAATACGCTAAAGTTGGAATGTCAACTAAAGAACTAGATGAATATGGAGGTGAAATTTTAAAGGGTTATGGAGCTAAATCTGCACCTTATGAAACTTATGGATTCCCTGGTTTCTCGTGTATAAGTGTAAATAAAGAAGCTGCTCACGGAATACCATCAAAGAATAAAATATTAAAAGAAGGAGATTTAATTAATATTGATGTATCAGCAGAATTAAATGGTTTTTGGTCTGATAATGGTGGTTCTTTTGTACTTGGAAAAGACATTCATAATCATCAACCTCTTGTAGATGCTTCTAAAAATATTTTACACAAAGCAATAATCAATATCAAAGGCGGAGTGAGAATTTCTGAAATAGGGTATTTAATAGAAACAGAAGCTAAAAAGTCAGGATTTAAAGTAATTAAAAATTTGGCTGGTCACGGAGTTGGTAGAAGTTTACACGAAAAACCTGAGAATATCTTAAACTATAGAGTTAAAAGTAACAGAGAACGATTTAAGAAAAATACAACGGTAGCAATAGAAACATTTATTTCAACAAAATCTACTGTTGCTGTAGAATTAAATGATGGTTGGACTTTAGTTGGCAACAAGGGTGGGTATGTAACCCAACACGAACAAACAATATTAATCACAGATAAAACTCCTATAATTTTAACTGAATCAAATGGGGTGTGGAATTAAAAACGATTAAAAATAATATACTAAGCTAGTTAGCATAAAAATCTAATTATTATTATAATGTTTGCGCCAATTTGAATGAAATTTTTTTGAGTTTGATTATGAATAAAGAACAAACATTAGAAGATTTATATGCTTATGGAGATAAAAGGAGCCCAACTAATTTAAAAAAGGGGATAGGCCATTTTAACGTATTTCAACTTGATGATTTTATGGGGGAGAATTCAGAACCTCTTTTATTTAATCGAAGAATATATTTTAAAGTAACGCTAATAATTGGGAAAACCCGAGTGCATTATGCCGATAAAGTGATTGATATTGAAAAACAAGCACTAGTATTTTCTAATCCACAAATTCCATATAGTTGGGAGTCGATGAGTGATAAACAATCGGGGGTTTTCTGTGTATTCACCGAAAGTTTTTTTCAACAATTTGGTATATTAAGTGAGTATCCTGTTTTTCAACCAAATGGTAACCCAGTGTATAATTTGAGTGAAGAACAGGCGAAATATTTTCAACAAATATTTCAAAAAATGTTTACCGAAATTAATTCTGATTACATCTATAAGTATGATGTACTAAAAAACATTGTTATTGAAGTGCTCCATTCAGCAATGAAACTACAACCGGATGAACTTTTTGTAAATCATCAATCTACAAACGGATCAGAAAGGATATCTTCTTTATTTATGGAATTACTGGAACGACAATTTCCTATAGAAAATGTTAATCATCAAATAGAACTCCGCTCTGCATCTACATATGCAAATCGATTAAATATTCATATTAATCATTTAAATAGAGTACTAAAAGAAACTTTACAGCAAACAACTAGTGATATTATTGCAAATAGAATTTTAAAGGAAGCAAAAATACTCTTAATACATACAAATTGGAATATATCACAAATAGGATTTTGTCTTGGCTTTGATGAGATATCGAATTTTTCAAACTTCTTTAAAAAACATATAGGCGTATCGCCAACCAATTTTAGAAAACAAATGATTGTTTGAATTTAATAAAAACCTGTTTGAAGCTCATAACATATTCTTGCTATTGAATGGCATCTTTGTACTGTTCAATAATTAAAAAAGATTAGATTATGAAAAATGTTAAAACAGCACTTATAACTGGTGCAAACAAAGGGATTGGGTTTGAAACAGCCAAACAATTGGCAGCGCTTGGCTACAATGTATATTTAGGAAGCCGAAATAAAATAAATGGGTTAAAGGCTGTTAAAGAATTAAATAAACTAGGATTTACGGATGTTGATACTTTAGAAATTGATGTCACTAACAAAAAATCAATTCAAAAAGCAAAAGAAGAACTAAAAACTAAAATTTCTCATCTTGATGTTTTGGTAAATAATGCTGGTATTGCAGGTGAAGTTTCTAATTTACCATCAATAGATTCTATTGATAATATCCGAAATGTTCTTGAAACTAATTTTTTTGGAGCAGTACAAGTAACACAACATTTTCTTGAACTTTTATATAAATCAAATGCACCAAGAATAGTCAATGTTTCAAGTGAGTTAGGCTCGCTAACTTTGCAGAGTGATCCTGAATGGGAGTTTTATCCGTATAAAGTATTTGCGTATAACACTTCAAAAACAGCTTTAAATTCATTAACGGTTATGTTAGCTCACGAATTTAAAGATAGCACTCTCAAAATTAACAGTGTAGCCCCAGGATATACAGCAACTGATTTGACCAATTTTGAAGGAGAAAGAACTCCTAATATGGGAGCTGCAGTAATTGTTAAATATGCTACACTTGATACAAGCGGACCAACTGGAAAATTTTTTAATGAAGAAGGAGAGGTTCACTGGTAATGGCTAAATTTATATTTATCCTATTTGTTAATAACTAAAATAGTTTTGGTACTCTACCAAACGTTTTGAGTTCTTAATTCCGTACAAATTATAAACTAACTGTTAATTGTAATCCAAAAACAAACATCCATAATTAAATAACTTCTTATTCTTGATTTTTATTGATTACTTTGCAAATCCTACTAATTAGTATCTTTTATGACAAAAGCATCAAATACCCGACATAATATTCTTGAGAAAGCATTTGACTTAATTTATAAGAAAGGCTACCAAACTACTAGTATTGACGAGATTATAGCAACAACAAAAGTAACAAAAGGAGCTTTTTACTATCATTTCAAAACAAAAGATGAAATGGGCATTGCTATTATCAACGAAATTGTTAAACCTATAATGCAAAAATCTGTTATTTTCCCCTTACAAAATACAGAAAACCCAATTGAGGAAATTTATTTCATGACCAAATCTCTATTATTAGAAAATAATTTTTTAAAACTTGAATATGGATGTCCGGCAGGTAATTTAACACAAGAAATGACTCCATGGAATTCCGAATTCACAAAAGTACTTAAAGAATTAATTATCGAATGGCAAACTACAATTGAGAATAATGTAAAAAAGGGAATTGAAAATGGTAAAGTCCGTAGCGATATAAACCCAAAACAAGTTGCCTATTTTATTATATCAAGCTATTGGGGGATCAGAAACTTTGGAAAAATCACAAACAACAAGGATTGTTATAACTCTTATTTAGAAGAGCTTAAAATTTATTTAAGTAATCTTAATTAATAATCACTAAACAAAACATACTAATTGGTATGTTTTATTATCTTTGCATCATTATTTAATAAAATACTGATGTACCAAACACTCATATTTCTCCATTCTTTTGTACGTTGGCTCGTATTAATAAGTCTTGTTTATTCAATTTATAGAGCTACTAGGGGTTACTTCCAAAATTTTAAATTTTCAAAACTAGACAATCTTGTAAGGCATTGGACTGCAACAATAGCCCACACACAACTTTTAATAGGTATTATTCTCTATACACAGAGTCCAATCATAAAATACTTTTGGGCAAACTTTGATAAGTCTCTAAAGAACATTGACACAACATTTTTTAGCTTGGTACATATAATTCTAATGTTATTCGCAATTATAATCTTGACAGTTGGTTCTGCCTTAACAAAGCGAAAATTAACGGACAAAGAAAAATTCAAAACAATGTTAATTTGGTTTTCGATTGCGCTATTAATCATTTTTATAGCAATTCCTTGGCCATTTTCCCCTATTGCAAGTAGACCTTATATCAGATAATTATGAAAAATTTATTTAAAACAAAAATCGGTAGGCTAAGAATTATCGGCTTCCTAGAAGGTATTTCACTTTTGGTTCTTGTATTTATTGCTATGCCAATGAAATATTATTTTGATAATCCATCCTTAACCAAATCATTAGGACCTATACATGGAGCAATATTTCTGCTTTTTCTCATAAACACATTAAGTGTTGGTGTTGAACAAAACTGGAAATTTAGAAAAACAACTTGGAAAGTTATTTTAGCTTGTTTCATTCCTTTTGGAACATTTTATATTGATAAGAAAATTTTGAGTCACCTATAAAATTCACCTAGTAATGATATCAATTTTTAAAACAAGTGTAAAAAGAAAATCCGAAATAAAATTATTAAAACCTCACCTTGATGAATTGCTCTGTAAATCTAGATGGAATTTTGATCTTGAAGATTCTGATAACATTTTAAGAATAGAAAGCGAAAATTGTTCAGAAAGAAAAGTTGTAGAATTATTAGAAGGATTGAATTTTAAATGTGTAGAACTAGAATAATAACAGAATGAAAGAATGATAACTAGTAAGTTTAGATCCTCTAGTAAAATTAATTTTTATAAGTTTAGTATCAATGTTAAACTGCTAAAGTTAGCTGTTTTCACAGATAAATCGTTCCGAAAAACATTCCCTGAATAATAATTGTATGTTTAGTAATCAAAAAAAAAATAGAATTTTTTGTTTTTTTTGTAGTCGCATATACTATATTTGCAGCAACAATTAAATATTAAACAAAATGAGACAATTAACTTTTGCATCACTACAAGTGAAAAATCTGGAAGCCTCAAAAGACTTCTATACAGAAAAATTAGGCTTTGAAATCAATAACTCGAATCCGCAAGCCTGTGTTTTTAATTACAATCAAGGAAAAGCAAGTTTCGCTATCCGTACACCGCTTGAACCACTTGAGGACAAAGAATTGGGAATCGGTGTGGCACTTTGGTTTGCTGTTACTGAAAGTTTGGACGAATTGAATGCGAAATTCATTGCAAACGGAATAACTACAGTGGCACCAATTTTTGAAACTCCATTTGGAAGCGCTTTTCACGTAAAAGATCTTGATGGTTATAAACTTACTTTTTTAGCCCCTAAATAAAAAGTATGAAAAATAAAATATTAGTTACTGGAGCCACAGGTGGTTTAGGAAGCTTAGTTATCAATCTTCTAAAAGAAAAAACAGATGTTGAAAATCTTACTGTTTTAGTACGAGATGAAACAAATGAATTGACAAAATTATATAATAATGATGGTATTGAAATAAGAATTGGTGATTACGGTAATACGGAAAGTTTGGCAAAAGCTTTTAAAGGAATTGATGTGTTATACTTCGTTTCGGGAGGAGATGACAATCAGCGTGCACAGCTACATAAAAATGTGGTTGACGCAGCAACAAAAGCAAGTGTTAAGCACATTTTATACACTAGTGCGGTATGGAAAGACGAGAGTGCATCTTCCCCTTTAGCTGCTCTTGTAGACTCTCACAAACAAACTGAAAAATTCATAAAAGCTTCAGGAATTACTTATACAATATTGAGACATAATTTATATGCCGAAGTAATAGAAATGTTGATTGGAGATAAGCGTCAACTCTTAAAAACCAAAACTATTTATTTACCCACAGCTAATGGATTAAGCTCTTTTGTTCCTAAAAAAGACTTAGCTGAAGCGGAGGTAAATATCCTTTTAAATCCTTCAGCCTATGCAAATAAAATATTGGAATTTAATGGAAGTAAGCAAATCACATTTTTAGAAATTGCACAAAAAATATCAGAGATAATAAAAGAACCTATCCAGTATGTTTCTCCGGGGTTAAATGAATTTGAAGCTCAGATGGATAAATTTGGGTTACCTAAGAATATTATCGAAATACTGAGTACATTCAGTTTAGCCATTGCCCAAGGAGAGTTTGACCATCAGTCAGATGATTTAGAAACTGTTTTAGGACGAAAAACAAAATCACTTGATGACTTTTTGAAAGAAACTTATGGATAGGAAAGAAACCCCTATTTTTAAAATCACATAAATGAAAGAAAGAGAAATCAAATATTGGGTAATCACAGCTTCAAAAGATCACGTTAAAAACGGAATTGCACAAGGAATAGCACAAACTTGTCACGGAAAAGCTGCTCCATTAAAAAGAATGAAAAAAGGAGATCTTGTGATTTACTATTCAGGTAAGCAAACTTTTGGTAAGCCTGATAAATGTCAAGAATTTACAGCATTAGGAAAAGTTTTGGATGATGAAATATATCAGCATCAAGTTTCGGAAGACTTTTATCCTTCGAGACGTGCTATTGAATTTCTGCAATGTAAAGATGCGTCTATTCTTCCTTTAATCAATGATTTACAATTTATCCAAAACAAAAAAAGTTGGGGTTATCCTTTCCGTTTTGGAATTCTTGAAATAAACAAACCCGATTTTAATTTAATCTCATCTCAAATGCTTCAATACCATTATGCCTAAAGAAATCGAATTTCAATTTAAAAGCCCCAATGAAAGTCCTGGTTATTTGCTTGGACAAGTTACTATGTTGTGGCAACGTAAGCTAAAAGCAATTTTAGACCGTTTAGATCTAACACAGACGCAATTTGTATTATTAGCTGCATTAGGTTGGCTTTTAAAAAAAAGTAATGCTGTTACGCAAGTTGACATTGCAAACCAAAGTAATACAGACAGAATGATGGTTTCAAAAGTTTTGAGAACTTTGGAGAAAAAGAAATTTATAAGTCGACAGGAACACCTAACTGATACAAGAGCCAAAGTAATTAAATTGACGAGTGAAGGGACCGAAGTTCTACAAAAGGCATTGACAGTAGTGGAAAATACCGACACCGAATTCTTTTCGGTTTTGGGTCATGATTTACCATCATTTAATCAGAGTATGTCCAATTTGATTGAACAAAAAAAAGAAGAACAAAAGGACTAAACACTAATAATAATTTTATAAATCAATTGGGGCTTGCACTATATTTTAGGACGAACTATTTTAAAAATGAACATCTAAACCATAAATAACAAGATCAATTTAATGAGAGTTTTTACTATAAGACTAAAAGAAAACACAACAGGAATATGTTTCGCAATATTATGGGCTTCAGCTGCAATTGCAATGAAGATTGGTATAACTTCATCTTCTCCTTTAACACTTGCCGTAATTAGGTTTTTAATAGCTGGAATATTAATGACATCTGTCTTACAGTTTTTTTTAAAAGAAAAGTTGCCTTCTAAATCTGAATGGTTAAAAATAACAGTCTTCGGTTTGCTTAACATCACTATCTAGCTTGGCTGTTTATTTGTTGCTATTGAATTTGTGTCTGCTGGTTTAATGAATTTATTTATTTCAATAAACCCCGTATTAATCATACTATTTTCAGTGATTTTTTTAAATAGAAAAGTTTCTAGATTTGAAATAATAGGGTTTCTTACTTGTTTTTTTGGATTGTTGATAGCTACGTATCCTGTACTTCAAGAGTCCAAAGCAAGCTTCCTTGGAATTACATTATTAATAATCGGAATGTCCTCATATTCAATAGGTAGTGTATATTATAAAAAAACCGAATTAAGATTATCTAATAGGTCTACTAATGGCTGGCAAACTCTCATAGGTGGAATTTTTCTTGTTCCTATCGCATATTTGATGAATACTAAAGCTATTGTTTTAGATTACAATTTTTATATATCTCTAATTTGGTTAGTTTTTGTTGTCTCCATTTTAGCCACATTACTTTGGCTAAATTTACTTAAAAAAGATGCTGTAAAAGCTAGTAAATGGCTGTTTTTAGCTCCGGTTTTTGGCTATCTATTATCATTTATAATCTTAGAGGAAGAAATAACTTTATATGAAATAGTTGGAACAGTGTTGGTTATTATTGGATTGAGAATAAGTAAGTAATAATTTCATAAACATAAATTTTGAAACACCATTTATTTAAATGAGATGAATAATTAAATGGGAAATTATTAAAACAAAGAATGGAAAACAAAGAAATCCCAAGGTTGTCAAGACTAACGGCAATTTTAACCCGCCTGCAAGAAAAACGTTTGGTTACATCTACATCCCTTGCCAACAGATTTTGCGTGAGTGTTCGGACAATTTATAGAGATTTAAAAGCATTAGAACAGGCTGGTATTCCCATTTTAATAGAGGAAGGTAAAGGTTATACGTTAATGGAGGGGTATAGATTACCTCCTATAATGTTTACAGAAGAAGAAGCAAATGCTTTAATAACTGCTGAAAGACTCATTTATGTAAATAAAGATACATCCCTTAAAGGTAATTATTCCGAAGCCATATCAAAAATTAAATCAGTCTTGAAAAATAATGTAAAAGACAAGGTAGAGTTTCTTTCTGAACGAGTTGCTTTTTGGCAGGATCCGAAAGACAATGATATAACAAGTAATTTATTATCCTTCTTTCAAGCTACAATAACAAACTTCAATGTCATAAAAATCGAATATTTTTCTCCTAACAATAATGAAACTACTCAACGCATCATTGAACCTTTTGCATTAATAAATAAAATAGGAGAAAGTTGGTATTTAATAGCTTGGTGTCGACTACGGAAAGATTATAGATTATTCCGTTTTGACAGGATAAAAAAAACTGAGGTAATAAACGAGACATTCAATCCTGATAAAATGAGCCTTGAACAATATTTAATACAATATAGAAAAGATAATTTTGACCACCCCTGACAAACAGTTGTCAAACACTTGCAATAGCTTTGTAAAACAATTTAAAATTAAATCGAATGCAAAGCACCGACACGAAAAACATTAAAAGCATTCCTGATGGCTATACATCAGTAACGCCTTGGATTATATCTTTATCCTCCGAAAAATTAATTGAATTTTTAAAAACTGTATTTAAAGCAGAAGAAATTCCAAATAGTAAAATAAAAAATGAACAAGGGACTGTTATACACGTTGTGGTAAAGATAGGAAATGCGAAAGTTATGTTGTTTGACGCAAAAAAAGAATGGAATCCTACACCCTCGTTATTGAATCTGTATGTTGAAGATGTTGAAGAGGTATACCAGAAAGCATTACAATTTGGTGCTACATCTGTCACAACCATTACCACACTTTGGTTTGGAGAAAAGGTATGTAGAATTCTGGATCCGTTTGGTAATCTCTGGTGGATAAATCAGCGTGTTGAAGAAATTGACTTTACTAATCCAGACGAAATTACAAAGCGAGCTTCAACACCTAAAGCAGTAGAAGGTATAACCTATATTCAAAAATCTTTAAATGAATCATTATTACATCAAAAGAACTTTTTTAAAAAGACCTTTCCAGATTGAGTATGGTACAAGCATATAATTACCAACAGTTTATTATAAACTAGGATAAATATTTATAAGTATATAAAATAACAGTTTAAACCAGCACCTTAACTGTTATTTTATAATTTTAAGTACCTTATCATCGTATAAAGAGACTCTTATAATTTGATATATTTCAAAGCTAGACATACCAAAACTGATAAATTATACAGAAACAAATAGATTTTCTCGATTAACAACAATTTTAATTCAATTTCAAATCAAAAGAATTATTTATTATGTATAAAATCTTTAAAATAAGTATATGTCTATATCTTGACAAAAGAAGAAAAAGAAAGAAATGATTACAACAAGGCAGGATTTGACTAAAATTTTAGGCTAAATACTCTTGAACTTTGTATAAATTAAAAACAAATAATTATGCAAATATTAATTACAGGAGCTACTGGAAATCTTGGTAGTGCGGTCGTTGAAACTTTATTAAAGAATATTCCAGCTCAAAATATCTCTGTCCTTGTTCGAGAAGAAGAAAAAATACAAGCAATAAAAGCAAAAGGAATAAATGTTTTTCAGGGTGATTATGATAATCTATCAGCTCTTGAAAATGCAATGGCGAATGTAGATACCGTTCTTTTAATTTCAGCAAGCGACCAAGGCAATCGAATTCAGCAACATAGAAATGTCATTGATACAGCTAAAAAATCAGGAGTTGAAAACATTGCTTACACAAGTAGGGCAATGCGGAATAGAGAAACACTCGCTCATCAACTTATGGAAGAACACTTTCTTACTGAAGATTATATTAAAGCAAGTGGACTAAACTATACCCTTTTTAGAAACACCTTATATATGGATGTTCTCCCTCTTTTTACAGGTGAAAAAGTGTTTGAAACGGGTATTTTTCAACCCGCTGGAAATGGGAAAGTAGCTTTTGCTTTAAGAAAAGAAATGGGAGAGGCAATGGCAAATGTGCTGTCAAATGAAGGTTATGAAAACAAAACATATAAATTCACAAACATTGAAGCCTATTCATTTTATGATATTGCAAAGGCATTGACAGCACTTTCAGGAAAAGAAATAAAATACCAACCGGCAGATATTTCTAGTTTTCAAGAAATGATGAAACCAACTGGAATTCCTGAATCAATGCTTCAAAAAGTAATTGAATTCAACACCGATATAAAAAATGGACAAGAAGACGAAATAACGAAGGATTTAGAAAACCATTTGGGTCGCAAACCAACAACGCTAGAAGAAGGGTTAAAAACACTTTTTGAATTATAAAAATAACTTTGCACTATGTCAAATCCACATCATATTAAATCCATAACCGAGTACCATAAGGTTATGAATTTACCCAAACCAGAACATCCACTTATCAGTGTGATAAAATTTGAGGATATAAAACACTATCAAACTAGTCCAACAAACATCACTAACGATTTTTATTCAATCGCTTTAAAAAAAGATTTTAATGCCAAATTGAAGTATGGACAACAGCAGTATGATTTTGACGAAGGTATAATGCATTTTATGTCTCCAAAGCAGGTGCTTTCTTTTGAATTCAGAATAGATGAAGAATTACATCATAAGGGGTGGTTGCTACTTGTACATCCCGATTTCCTTTGGAATACTCCCTTATCAAAGAAAATAAAGGAATATGAATATTTTGATTACAAAATAAACGAGGCGCTTCATTTGTCTGACAAAGAAGAAAAAATGATTGTTGGCGTTATACAAAGTATTGCTCAAGAATATCAAGCAAATATTGACCATTTCAGTCATGATGTAACCATTGCTCAGTTTGCCTTATTGTTGACCTATTCAGAACGTTTTTACCAACGTCAATTTACTACACGAAAAATTACAAATCACAATATCTTAAACCAATTTGAGGAATTGCTATCCATATATTTTATTAAAGGAAATTTAATAGAAAATGCATTACCAACAGTTCAGTATTTTGCAAATGAGCTTAATATATCTTCCAATTATTTAAGTCGCTTGCTAAAAAATCTAACAGGTCAAAGTACTAAACATTTTATTCAAGATAAAATAATTGATTTAGCAAAAGAAAGACTGTCAACCACAGATTTGTCAGTTAGTGAAATTGCATACGAATTAGGTTTTGAGCATATACAATCTTTTAGCAAATTATTTAAGAGTAAAACGGACTTTACACCTACTTCATTCAGGCAATCTTTTAACTAAAAATTAAACATTACTGATTATGCAACAAACACAAAGCATTCAAAAAAAGCTATAAACGACATTGAAAAATGGATTATTCCGAAACAAATAGATTATCTCGATTAACTGCAATTTTAATTCAATTTCAGACCAAAAGAATTTTGACTGCTTTAGAACTATCTGAAAAATTTCAAGTTAGTAAAAGAACTATTTACCGAGATATAAAATCATTAGAACAGGCAGGTGTTCCCATTCTAACCGAAGAAGGAAAAGGCTACACATTAATGACAGGTTATAAAATTCCTCCAGTAATGTTTACCGAAAAAGAAGCAAATGCATTAATTCTTGCAGAACAGTTGGTGTTGAAAAATAAAGATTCTTCATTTATCAAAGATTACTCAGAAGCAATAGATAAAATAAAAGCGGTGCTGAGGCAAAGTGAAAAAGACAAAGCCAATTTACTTTCTGACCGTACTCGATTTGACCAAAATATAAATAGAGAAAGAAACAGTAATAATCTTTCCGAATTGCAGTTTGCACTCACTAACTATAGTCTTGTTAAAATGGAATACATAGACGAATCTAACAAAACAACAAATAGGTTAATTGAACCTTTTGCTCTGCTAAGCACAGAGAATTGGTTGTTAGTTGCTTGGTGTAGGTTACGTAAGGATTTTCGATATTTCCGCCTCGACAGAATTAATAAAATGGAGATTCTCTTAGAGAACTTCAAACCTCACAATATGTCTTTACAGGAGTTTTTTGATAAATATCATTAATTAGTTTTCACCCTTGCCATAGGGCTGTCACCGACCCATTTTACATTTGTGTCTTAATTTAAAATCAAATAATAAAATGGAAAAAAGAACAATTGACCCTTGGACTTGGGGTAAAAACACAAATTCTGCTCAAGCAGTAGAAGTAAAACAAGTAGAAGGAACACTTTACTGTTCGGGACAAGTAGCCCTAGATTCTAATGGTGTGCCAAGTAGTGCAGATATGCGTTCGCAACTTATTCAGACAATAGCGAACTTAGAACGACTGATAAATGAAGCAGACTATGATTGCGAAAACATAGTAAGATTAAATGTTTACACTACTTCAACTCAAGATTTTTTCACAACTTGTATGGATGTCTATATCCCATTTCTTCAAAAATATGGCATCAAACAAGCTACTACTTTACTTGAGGTAAAAGGACTTTTTGCAACCTTGACAGTAGAGTTAGAAGCTACGGTTGTTAAATAAAACAAAGAATGAACTCATTCTTTATAATTCACAATAATATAAAATCAAAAAATGACAGAATTATTAACTTCAATTAATTGGCTTGGTGTCCTAGCAGCTTTCATTCCTTACTTTATGCTTGGAGCACTTTGGTTTACCTTGCTTTTTAAAAATCAATATGCGATTTCATTAGGCAAAGAGAATAGTATGCCCGAAAAACCTGCACCAATTTTTATTATTGGACCAGCAATTTGTTCACTTATTGTCACAATTACCACCGCAATTTTAATTTACGCTTTAAATATTGATAGTTATCAATCGGCTATAGAATTTGCATTCATTATTGGTTTTGGGTATTTAGTGGCGAACACAATGAATATTGCAATTAACCCAAATATTCCAAATCCAATTATGTACGGAATAATAAGTGGAGCATATCATTTGGTAGGAATTATTATTGTTTGTATAATTATTTTTGCAATGAAATAACGAAATAGGTGTCTAAAAAAGAAATAGAAACATTTTACCCAATTAACAGAAAGGAATGGCGACTATGGTTGAAAAACAACCATAGTTCGTCAACTTCTATTTGGGTAATTTTCTATAAGAAAAACACTCAATTTCCAACAATTTCTTGGAGTGAAGCAGTTGATGAAGCATTATGTTTTGGTTGGATAGACAGCATAAAAAAATCAATAGATAACGAGAAATACATACAGTTCTTTAGTCAAAGAAAACCACAAAGTACTTGGTCAAAAATCAACAAAGACAAAGTTGATTCTTTGATTAGACAAAAGTTAATGACACCAACAGGAATAAACAGCATTGAAATTGCCAAACAAAATGGTTCTTGGACAATTTTAGACAATGTAGAAAAATTAATGATTCCGAAAGATTTAGAAAAAGCGTTTGAATCTAAGCCAAACTCAAAAGAATATTTCTTAGGTTTAAGTAAGTCAAAACGAAAAGAAATTTTATCTTGGATTGTTCTTGCCAAACGAACAGAAACAAGAGAAAAAAGAATTAGAGAAATAGCCGAATTTGGAAGTGAAAATATGAAAACCAAAACAATTTAGATGAAAGAAAAACGGCTTACAACAAAGAACTGAGGTAAAAGTTTAAATAAATGATTCATTAATGCCGGTATTGAAGATAAGTTTTGAGATAAGGAGTACCCGGACTTAATGAGAATTTACCGAACAGTGACAAATTTAAGAATCTAATAAAACGATTAATTCTTTACACTACTCAATTTTAATATTGAATTGATCTCTTTAATAAAAGTGGACATAATTGCCTTTAAATTCTTAATAATTTCATAAAAAAAATCTTTCAAAATCCAATATTTAAATAGTTATACAATCCCATTAAAATAGCCAATGCCATCGCTCTAATATTTTTAGGTTTATAAAAAATAATCCGCTTCGTCCAAGTTCGTAACAAATCCAGTCTCAATAAGTATGGTGGGACAAAAATCAATCACTTCTCTCAATACCTGAAAATTAGCAAACTTAACACCTCGTTTTTTAAACCCTAGTTTTTCAGTACTCTCATTTAAGACGAACAAACCTAGCCAAACTGAAGTTTTAGGGAGTGGCTTATCCGAATGATGTACATAAACTTCCATTCCTTTTGAAATAACATTAGAAGCATTACAATGTAAAGACAGAAATGCATCAGCTTTTAAGGTTTTTGCCAAATTTGTTCTATCACCTAAAGAAATCAAAGTGTCTTTATATCGTGTCAAATAAATATCAAAGCTGTCCTCAAAGAGGGTTCGATTTAGTCTGATAATTTCAGATGCAATATTCAAAACTACATCCTTTTCCAAAACTCCATTTGCACCTATTGCCCCAGAGTCATTTCCACCATGACCAGGATCAATTATGATTACTTTTTTAGACGCTTCATTTTGCCCAAAAATGAACAACATTTTGAGTAGCATTAGCATAAAAATGACGGTTTTGAGTGTGAGACCCTTCCATATTTTTACAGTTATCAACATAACTCTTTCCAATTTTCATAGATTTTGATGCCAATTGACATCATAAAAAAACAATCTGATTCAATTTTTATTTTATTCACAATCTATTGATAGTCAGTATATTGTATAACAATATGCATTATTTTTAATATATCAAAATCAAGTAAAAATTTAAACATATTTCTTATGAAAAAATCAATTTCGTTGACCACAGTGTTATTATTTATCTCTAACCTCATTTTTGCACAAATAGGAGGTATTGAAGATTCCGTAAATGATGTTTCCCAAACCGTCCGTTCTATTTTCCCAATTATACTGGGTGTTATTTTTCTAATAGGCTTCCTATTTAATGCCGGACATTTCTTTGGTGAAAATTCAGATTTGAAAAAAGGAATTACCCGTGTATTGGTTTTTGTGTTGATTGCAGGAGCAGTGGTGGGAATCTTTACCTATTTAATCGGAATCGTAGTCTAGTCGCTAAGCGACATTAAGCAATTAATAAATAATGTCTTATGGAAAAATTTGAAGTTTATAGAAATATGAGAAAACAAGCAGAGATTATGGGCTTGACTATTTCCTTATTTGCCCTGATGATGACTTCTATCATCGGTTCGTTTATGATCATCATTTTTTCGTTTGGCTTCATTGTGATTCTTACAGCATTGATATTCAATATTGTCTTGTACATCGCTTTGATCTATTTGACCAACAACCCTTCTCATTTCTATTTAAGAAAAGTATTTCCCAAAAACATTAGTAATAAAAAAGCCTGCATTTCTAATAGTCAAAAGGCAGCATTCTTCAATATTCAAAAACGATGAAAAAAATAAATCTCTCTGCATACCATCCCATAGTCGATATCCAAGGTCATGTTGTTTTCGCTAATAATGGAAATGTCATCCTTTGTTATAAAACATCACTCCCTGAAGTGTATTCACTTTCCGAAAAAGACTTTGAAGAATTGCATGGTACATGGTTTCAAACTTTTAAATCATTGCCAGCAGCTACTGTTGTCCATAAACAGGATATTTATCAAAAGAGTAACTATAAAGCAGCAATGCTACCTAATCAAAGTTATTTGGAGAAAGCCACCAACGACTATTTTGAAGGAAGGGAATATCTACAGCATCATTGCTATCTATTTTTTATATTACCATACAACAAAGCCCTGAATGCTTCAAAATATACCAATCCTTTTCGTAGTGTAGAAAAGAGTATCCATACCGAATTGGACCATACTGTCCAAACTTTTATTTCGTCAGTTAATGATGCCGTGTCTTTTATTAACAATAGTAGAAAGGTATCACTGTTAAAGTTAAACCAAAACGAAATCCTGTCCTTGACCAATACCTATTTTAACGGTTTTAACGAGGGTTTTGATACCGATATTCTATTGAACAGTAATGATGTTGCCGTTGGCGACCATCATTTCGATGTATTGGCAGTCAATAGTGAACTGTGTTTTGGAGATGCGGTACAAAGCAGTAAACCCGATGATAAATTTACCTCAAATGATTTTATATTCCACCAAGGCTTTATTGACGGATTGGGATTGAGTATCAATGAAAACCATATTGTCAATCAAATCCTCTATTTAGATGATAAACACAAATGGAGAAAACTACTCGAAAGAAAAGTTGAAGAATTAAAGAAGAGCATCAATTTTGGTACACAAAACAGAGTGGTCCTTAAAAAAATTGAACATATCCTTAGCCAAATCAATGAAGATGAAACTTCGCAAATCATCAGAGGACATCTTAACATCATCTTCTGGTGTCCGGAGGCCGGGCGGCTAGGCCATATTGCCTCCAATATTTAGGCAGAGTTTAAGGAACTCGACATCGTGCCTTATTATCCAAAAGGGGAGGAGCGGAAGCATTATTTTGTCAATAGCTACTTTTGTTTTGCTTCCAATTTTTCCAATGAAGATGTTTATGTTACCGATTTAAAGCATGCTCTTTGTCTGTATATCAATAATACCAATTATCAATCTGATGAAACTGGCGTTATTTTTAATGATAGACAACATAACATTCCCGTTCTCAAGGATGTTTGGGATGAAGAAAAGAAACGCATCAAGGCAAGGAACTTTGCCATATTTGCCCCCACTGGAGAGGGGAAATCTTTTTTGGCCAATAATATATTACGGCAATACTTCGAGGCAGGCGTCCGACTAGTCATTATTGATTTGGGCGGTTCGTATGCCAAATTTGCCAAACTCTATCCTGATGACCATGTGATTCTACGCTACGAACACGGGAAGAATTTAGGGATTAATCCCTTTTATATTCCAAAAAGTACCAATAGTTCTGATGTGGATCCGGAGCGATTAGAGGATTTATCTGTCTTTTTGTTGGAACTGTTGGCTTCAAAAAAAGAGGCTTCCAAAGCACAATCGGTAGCGTTGAAAAAGGTTTTACAATATTATTATCAAAATGTTATCAATGATACTCATTCTTTGGCTTCTTTATATCAATTTGTTGAAGCTCAAAAGAACATCTTACTCACTACCTTAAACATCCATGAACGGCATTTGAACCTAAATGATTTTCTGCACATCCTTTCTGAATATGTGGGGAATGGACTCTACAGTTTTTTGTTCAACGTGAATAAAGACCAAACTTATCGAATTGAAGACAAACGACTGATTGTTTTTGAATTGGATGAAGTGAAGGACAATAAAGAAATATTATCGGTCATGTTGAAATTGATCAAGTCTGCTATTCAACGGACCATTTGGCAAAATAAAGCTGAAAAAGGTATCATCCTTTTTGATGAGTTTGCCAAACAACTCAAATTTGATAATGTATTGGAAAGTGTGGAATATTACTACCAAGCCATCCGTAAACAAAATGGAGCTATCGGTATAATTCTGCAATCCATCAACCAATTGCCAAACAATGCCACGTCTGCCAGCATATTAGAAAACACCCAGGTCATTTACAGTCTGTACAATGAAAAAGGCTATGAAGAATTACAAAACAGGCTAAATCTGTCTTCACATGACCTAAATCAACTAAAGTCAATTAGAAACAATCTGACAGGCGAACGAAAATATACCGAGATGTTTATCAAGATTGGTAAAGAGAGTAATATTTTCAGATTGGAAGTTCCGCCAGAGGTGTATGCTGCCTATCTCACGGATGGTTTTGAAAACGAAGCCATAATGGCACTCTACGAGGAACATCAAGATATGGAAAAAGCCATCAACCAATTCCTCCAGCACCGTCATTGAGGGCTTTAGTAAAACAAATTAAAATTCAAATCGGGCAATGCCCCTAACATCAAAAACTATGAACACTACAATTAAAAAAATCCTATTAACAACATTTTGTATTCTTTTATTAAAAGGCCACAGTGTCGCCCAAGGGGAGCCTGTTTATGACCATACCAGTTATGTTGAGATGGGAAAAGCCTTGACCGAAGCAGGAAAACAAACCGATGAGCTATTGAAAACCGTAAAATTTCTTGAGGAACAAAAAGAAAATATTGAAAAAGTAAGCAATGTCATTAAACAATTAAAAGCCGTTAAAGAATTAGCAAAAAACAATGAACGCCTATTTAATGTTGTAAAAGATGACCTAAAAGCCATCTTGGATTCGCCTTATATTAAACCTGAAGAAATCGAAAGAATTACCGAATCCTTTAACGCTATTATCGATAATGCGATAAAAAGTGTTGAATTGATCGAGGAAATTTTATCAAACGACAATCTGAAAATGACCGATGGAGAGCGGTTAGAGATGATTAAAGCTAAAGAAGCTGAATCTAATGAAATGGTTGCGGAAATCAATCAAAAGACAAGATTGTATCAAGAAATCATTGCCTTTAGGGAAATGCAGGATAAAATCAATAACAGGGAAGCAAAATATTAAGTCATGTCAATCCTTCTACAAAGCAGCATGGGGCTGGAATATATAGATGCCGTTTTTACCACCATTAAAGCCAGTGAATTTTCCCAATATACCATTACCGGGATGAAAACCTTGGCGGTGCTTTTCTTTTTGGTCAATATCCTTAAAAAATACAATGAAGGTGTTGCGACAAAGGAAGGTTACACATGGGGATTGACCCCAGCAGAATTGGCAAAGAATTTTGCTATTGTGATCTTGGTCATTTTTTCCACACAGCTGTTAGGTGTTTTTGATTCCATTTTAGTAACTATTGAAGGCCAATATGCGGATACCGCACCTGCCTTATTGCCTTTACAATTACAGGACATCGATATTGAAACCGATGTTGGTATCATTGATGCGGCTAAGAAAGCCATGGCGTTGTTATATGAAGCACTGGTAACTCCATTCTTTGGATTAAGGATTTTTTCTTTTATCATCGCTGTATTTCTTTGGTTATTGGATTTGTTTATCTATCCCTTGTTTTTGGCAGAACGTTTTTTTCTGTTGGGCATTATGCAGGCGTTTTTTCCTTTGGTAATAAGTTTAGCTGTTTTTGAAAAATTTAGAGACTTGGCTTACAATTTCTTTAAGCTCTATGCCGGAGTATATATGTTGGTTCCTGCTTTTTTCTTGGTCAATGTATTTGTCAATAGTATTTATACAGAAATCAACACCAATTTTTGGAATAATCTATTTGGAACAGATTGGGGAGAACAATATTTCGCACCTTTAATTGAGTTTGGTTCTATAGGCTTTATAGTACTACTTAAATTCAAACTCTATCGTAGGGCAACCACATTTACCTTAAAGCTCTTTACTGCCTAAAGCAGATTTGATAATTAAATAAACTATAAAAAACTAGAATTATTAAAAAATGAAAACACCTTATAAAAATATTTACACCCTATTAAAACAGAATCGGTTTATCGTATTGTCGGTGGTCATAGGAGCTGCTGTTACCGCAATTGTATCGGTATTTTTAGTAGTTCATATCTATAATAAATCTGTAAACAATGCCTTTATGGTAAATACCGATGGTCATGTAATTCCCTTACAGCTCGTTTCACAAAAAGAAAATTTAGAAGTAGAAGCCAAGGCACATTTAGAATTGTTCCATACCTATTTCTATAACATTGATGCTAGTAATTATGAAAATAACTTGTCAAAAGCATTATGGTTAGGTGACAGCACAGTAGATGCCATTTATAGACAAAAAAAGTCAGATGGTGTCTATAATCGTTTGTTGCAATATTCTTTGGTGCAACGTGTAATTAGTATTGAATCCAAAGTGAATTTAGAAAAAGAGCCGTATCGTTTTGAGTGTACAGTTTTTTTTAAAATCAATCGTGGAACTGTGGTTGATACTTATGAACTAATCACTACTGGGAGTTTAATTCATGTAGAACGGAATTTTCCAAATAATACGCATGGTTTATTAATCATCAACTTTTTTGAAAAGACGTTGAAAAAGAGCGAAGTATCCTATTAAAATAAAAACTATGAAAATTCAAAAAAAGAAAATTGTGTTTATCCTTATTCTTATATCTGTACTGTTGTATATCGTTGCATCTTCAATATCATTATTTAATAAAAATGAAGATATGGTCATAGAAAATAATGAAGTCCCTGTCCCAGAACTCAAAGACGAACAGAAACAATATAAATCAAAACTCGATGCTCTCAATGATTTAAAAGAAGTAAGACAAACCAATGCTCCAAGCATCTATGACGAACGATTGTTAGATTCCACAGGAACTTATGACCCCTATTTATTAGATAAAGATAAGCAACGGATCATTGATAGTATATATCGTAATGGGCAAATACAATATTCTCAAGAAAGGACTACTAAAATACAAACCATTAACAAAACAGTCGGTAGAACAAAAGATTCGTTAAAACAAATCCAAGCGGTATATGTTTCTGCAAAAAGGATGGGGTCAGAGCATGAGCAATTTTTTAAATCGGTTCCATCAAAAAACGAGAACTCAAAAAAGAAAGTAAATACTGATAAGGCCATTTATGTTGAAGTGGATGGCAATCAAGTGGTAAAAAAGAATTATCGCTTGCGGATGCGTTTAACTAAAGGTGCAATCATTAATGATAAGCTCATTCCTAAAAACACCCTTATTTATGGTTTCATAAAATTTCAGCCCAATAGAGCAATGATTGAAATAGAAAATTTCAACCACATACCCACCAAATTAAAAGCCTTTGATCTTCAGGATGGGAGTGAGGGGATTTATGTTGAAAATAGTTTTAGAGGTGAAATAGCGAAAGAAGTGGCGGGAGAACTTATAGACGAAGTAAATATTCCGGGGGTGCCACAATTAGGTGGTGTCACCAAAGTATTTCAACGCCATAATCGAAAAATAAAAGTAACCATTATTAATAATTATAAACTCATTCTAAAGCCTCGTTAAGCCTATAAAGGGCCTATAAAATATATTCAAATGAAAACATATATCACATTTATACTATTAGCATATTCAATTTCAATCACATCACAAGAATCTTTGGACACCATTTATGCCAACGATAAAAAAAGTGTAGCCCTATTTTTCCCAACACCTATTCGGCAAGGCATTACTGGCTCAAGGCATTTTGTATTTACTTATAACACTGAAACTGAACAATATTTGGGGTTATTACAGGCGAAGCCTGGAGCAACAAGTAATCTGTTGGTGATTGGAGATGACGGTTCTGTCTTCTCCTATATTATCTCCTATAATATTGATCTTCAAAAGCTGAATTATTTTATTCCGAAAACAAAAAGTATTGGGAATGAAATTCCGAAAAATGAGGAAAATAAAAACGATATGGTCAAAATAGATTCCTTGTCAAAATTTAAAGTCCTAGACCTTTATAGGTATCGCAAAGAATATTTTGAAAAATTTAGTGCTCATTTGTTGACTCAAAAGCATCCCGTTCAAAAAGTAAAACATGGTATAGCGATCATATTTTCTCTCAAAAAGTTGGTGTATGACCGTTCTGAAGTATATGCCGTTATTGAAATCAATAACAGGTCTGGCATTGATTTTGAGATAGATTATATCAATTTTTATAGTGTGAATACTAACAAAAGGAGAAAATCATCTTTTCAGAAATTACAATTAGAACCTATCTATACACATAACATTCCTGAAGTATTCATGAATGGAAAAACCAACAAGTTTGTTATTGTATTACCGAAATTCACTTTAGGAAGTTCTGAAAAATTATCTATTCAAATTAAAGAGAAAAATGGGAATAGGGAGATAAAGATGTAACCATATAAACACTCATTAATTTGTATTATTAAAAGCAAGGAATATGGTCTGTTTGTAACCTGTAACATTTGATTTGTTTAATAAAATTTCTAATTGTAATAATTGCCTGATATATTAAGCTCAATAGTATAAAAAATATGACGGCAGGAATTAGCGCATTTAAGTTTACATGACCCTCTGTCAATATAATTCCAACTTCTGAAACAATACCCCCTAAAATTAGGCTTGCAATTAGTCGTATCCACCATTTCTTAATTAGTATCATCGTTTATTTGAACTTTGGAGAACATTATGTATTTAATTCAAAAGCAGAGAGCTTCTTTTAGTTCAGCTTTAGATTTGTCAAATGATAAACTATCTGAAAATACAATTATTTCAAAAAACAGGAAAAACCCTCTTTAAAAAGGGGATTTTTCCTCTTGTTTTATAGTAAGTTAATACTTTAATTTTGATGTTGATAGTAAAAGGTAATGAAAGTACATTCCTTATTTAATATCATTATAATTCACTAAAAACATAGTAGTAATAAAAAAATTGAGCCATGGGATTTTTTTCTGGAATTAAAAAGATTGGTAAAGCTATTGTAAGCGGTATCGATAAAATAGTTAACATCGGGGGCGAAATCTTAGGCAGATTTATTGGGCTGCCAGGGTTTCTACTTGATCTATTCGTTCCTTGGCCTCGTAAAAAACTACGTTTGCGGATTCTTATTTTGCCGAATGAGGACGGAACCCCATTACACGCAACAAGAAACCTTGTACAAGAGGCCAGAGATGCGTATGATTTAGCAAGAACTATTTTTAAAAGAGAAGCAAATGTTAAGTTGATCTCCTATGGGAGCCATCCTAGAGTCGAAGTGTTAGATGTTAAACCTCCGAAAGCAGCTTTAGAACCAAGGTGTCGAAATCCATTTAGCGATGGGTTTGGCGAAGCAGCCTGGTTTTATCTTGCAAATAAGCAATATAGCGTTTCTACCATATTTCTAGGCAATGGTGCTCCAATCAGTGCTTTCATAGTACGAGCGATTGAAAATGACACTAAAGTTGGATGTTCACCAGGTGCAGTTTCTGATACTATTGTCGTTAGTTTACGTGGACTTACAATTCCAAATAGCGATGATGTAGGTCCAACCACCATAGCATCAACTACCTTAGCGCACGAAATAGGACACTCTTGTGGTCTGAATTATATGGCTTTTCAAGAGCATTCAGATAAGAAAAATAACTTAATGTTTCATAGTCAAGGTACTCGGGGTACAAATCTAAATAGGTTACAGGTTGCCGGACTAAGAAATTCTCGATTCGTTACGTATTTATGAAAACATCGTTTATTTGTACTTTTAATTGCGCTTTATAAATCATTTTGGTCTTAATTATTAAAAAAATGACCAATTAATTTCTTTTTTATCATTTAGGTTTTGATTCTAAAGTATTCATATGTTTTTCCTTATAAACTTTATTAAAGTTAGAGCGCGATAGCTCTTCGTATTTTAATTCTGTACTTATCTGCTTACTAATTTTATGTAATTCGATTGAATTACTGTTTCCAATTTTTTTATGTTTTGTGAAAATTATGTTTAGGTTATACATTTTAAACCTTTTTCTATAAGTTTCCTAATCTGACAACATAGATACAATGAATAATATATATTAATAAATATAAGAAATATTTTTGATATTCATTTTTCGCTACTTATAAAAGATTCATGTGTCCTTATGTTCTGTTGTCTTGATTTTTAGTGGAAATTAGTAAGATAATATCTATTTCTTTCAGTACCGTTTCATCCACTATGGTGTCTAAGTAATCTCTTAAAAAAACGCAAATCTTTGTTTTTTTAATTTCACACGTTTTTCCTCCTTTCGGGTAATCATGGAAATTTGAGCTATTGCTATTTTTTTTGAGTAGTACTTTTGTAAATGCACTACTCAAAACTCCAGTCCTCCAGTATCTAATATTTTTTCATATTTAATAATGAAGTACCTAGGTGAAATAAATAAAAGATTGGTATGTAGTCAAACCTATCTTTATATCAGCCAAATCGGATAATTGACTTATGACGGATGCTTTTTTACGCATTGAGCCATATTCTCATATTTTAAGGAAGTGATTTTAGTATGTTATTCGTTGGAATACTTTTTCAATTATAAAGACCTAACGAACAAATTAGGCGATAAAATTCAAAACTATCCAATCTTATTTTGATGATTTTAATCTAAAGACCTTCTATAGAGCTGTCGAGCCAAGATAATCTTTGGGTTATCCAATTTTTTAAGTAATTTTCTTCTGAATTGTAAGTTGTACCTACAAAATTATTAGGCCATACATAAGAACCTAAAATATTCCATTTAAAAAAATTTGCATTAATAGCTCCCGCTTTTGTCAAGGTAGTATTATATTCCTCTATTCTAGATAGAATGTAAGCATCAGAGAAAATACTTCCTCTCAAGTCATTCCACCGATTTTTTAATTGATTTACAAAATCGGCATCTTCGAGCAACCTTTTCCACCAAAAAGGTATTAAACGTGTGTCATTAGGGCATCTTTCATTAAACTTATATGCCCAAACATTAGTTTCTCCACCACCACAATAATCGGCGTTACCAAAGGCAAGGTTAAAATCCCATATAGGCCCCATTTTTAATTTTTTATTTTTATCCTTATGAATGTATGTACTTAAACGGTAGCCGTCCACATTATTAGATAATTCATTTAGTAAAAAGAAATCTATAAAACTAGAAATTTCAATGTACGCCTTGTAGCCAGAGATAGGGTCTGAAAAATCGTCTGAGATTAAGGCGCTTTCAAAATCTGAAATGTAGGTGGATATGTAGGTTTTTTGCTCGTATGTAATATCTTCGGCATCGGGATATTCAAATAGAAATTTTGTTTTTTGATTGTTTGTAGCATTTGGCGGATCAAAAGATGAAGTAAATGAATTTAAATCGTTGTAGCCATCTCCTAAATTTGTACCTGCTATTTTATCTATTTTTAGAATATAACCGCCTGTTACATCTTCACCAGAATTTTCATCTTCTTTTAATTTATTGATATCTATTCTGTTTTTATCCCTTTTTAGTTTTTCCATAAATACATATACGCCTTGATTTGTATTGTTAATTGACAATTCAACAAATTCCGTACGGCTTGCATACATATCAATATCTCGTGATAAATCATAGATTAACATGTTTCTTATTAATGATTTATCACTGTATGGTCCGTATAAAATCCAATCTTCTTCTTCAGGGAATTCTAATAATGATACATTGAGATCATCATTGTTTTCATCTCGAGTTTCAAAACCGTAAGATTTTTTTGGAAAAGATTGTGAAGAAGCCCCTCTAATTTCGATTCCTATGGCACCATCATATGATACAATTTCATTTTTTGAAATATTTATCTGAGCGTTGATTTTTGGCTCGTCTACAATTGTAGCATTTTTCGTATTTATTTCGATTTGAATTAAGCGATCCTCAGGATTTAGAATTGCTTCTGGTTCTATTTTTTCTGGGCTATTGTCGCAACTTGTCAAAGTTAGCAGCGTAATTAGTATAGATAATAATCTGAATTTCATAAATTAATTTTTAGTAGTGAACGATTTGTATTATTTTAAATAAGGTTTAAGATGTCTTCCTTCAATTTTACAAGGAAATGTGTTAGCACTTTTAATTTGAATTTTATCACCATTTTAAGTTTACATTAACGCCCTCAAAACTATTATTAAACGGTAACCATAGGGTATTTGTTTCTGTATCCCACTCTTTTTTAAAGCTAGTGATAAATTTTTGGTTAACATCAAAAAGGTTAATTTCACTGGGTTTTTTAGGTAACTGAATTCGCATAACATTATTGGTGTTTTTTGGACTTTTAAAAGTAAATGTATAATTGTTCTTAGTGGTTATTTCATTCGAAATTTGCGAATCTGAGGCAATTACTTGAGGGAGCTTTTTTTTATTTTTTGTTAAATCATATAGAAAACCTTGCTCTCCTGGTACGATAATTTTTTTGGAAAGCACCGGCAGTGTTGGATCAAATAAATCAATTACAGGTCCCATTATTTCACAAGATTTATTTGAGACGCTTTCGTCTAATACTGAGACTATCTTAAATGGACCACGCTCTAAATAAAGATTGTTTTTAAATTCTAAGTCTTTATTCATGTTGGCTTTTTTGTAGACAATATTTATCGTTTTTAAATAGCTTGTGTCATTTTCTTTTTCGATTACAAACTCTTTTGGGTTTTTTCTGATTATGTAAATTTGGCCTTTACCACATTGGTATACTCCATCATCTACATTTTCATCAATATCTAGTGACTTGAAGAGGTGTTCCGAAGGCCATTTGTATTTATTATCGCCATTATTCCACCATTCTGACACGGATTGGTAAGGATCATCATCATGACTCACATAAATTAACATACCTCCCTTAGCTACCCACTTTTTAAGTTCTTTGTGAACTTCTACATTGGTAGGTTTCATATTCGAATAACTCATAATTAATACTTTAATATTTTCTAAAGTGGTTTTATAACCAAGGTTTTCCATATGAACCGTCTGTACATGGTAGTGGCTTTTATTTCAATTTTTTGTGTGAAATATGAGTATACTTTAATGTTATGAAGTGTGTAGTTCTAATTCGAGTAAATCATTATGAAATTAATATATTGTATTAATAAAACGTTTTAGTCTACTAATAAAAATAAACCAGCATTTTAAATAAACACTGGTTATTTAACTTAAAATAATAATAAACTAATTATCAATATAGAGTCGCCATTCGCTAAACTGCATATTGTCACCATTCTTTAAAGCCATAACTGTAAAACGATAGAATTGGTATGCAATGGTGTTGGTGGCTAAAAATTCTTTAGTTTCATTTCTTCCTGCAAAATTTATATCAGTTCTAGTATCAATAACCGTCCAATTTACCCCATCTATAGAGGCTGATAATTCCCAATTTTTAGGATCTCTATCCGATGCGTCATTACCCGAGGTTATAGAATAAGAAGTTACTATTTGTTCTTCTGTCAATTCTTGCTGAACGTACCAACCGGAGGTCCACCCTCCAAGAAACATTTTTGTGTTCACATCACCATCAATTAGTTTTAATGAGCCTTCATTTGAATTAGCTCCATTTGAATGATCAGCACTCACCGTTAATGTTGCACCCCCTGTTACATCAATTGGGTCAAAATTTAGTAGTTCTAATCGTAATATTCTCCATTCACTAATTTGAATTAAGCTACTTCCATTGTTTTCAAGTACATTAATTTTATAGGTGGTATATGCCGTTGAGTTATCAAAATTAAATTCTTTTACTTCGTTTCTACCTGACCAACTCTGGTCTGTTCTTGTGTCAAGAACATCGAAATTAATACCGTCATTGGAACCAAGTAATTCCCATGTTTTCATATCTCTATTTGGGGCATCGTTACCTGAAGTAATAGTATATTTATTTACAACGGTTGCTGTGGTATAATTTAGTTGAAAATAGAATTCTTGAGGGAAACCTCCCGTTAAAAATTTAGTATTGTCATCGCCATCTACTAACTTTAAAGAGCCTTCATTAGCACCAGCACCACCATCATTATCTTTACTTACTATTAAAACGCCATTATCCGTAACATCTACAATTGTTGACGCCGGTTCAAACGGATATTCTAAATCAGGAAACTGTGCTTGTGCTTGTAATAATTGATTTGCAAATTCGTCTGACCATCCAAAAGCTGTTTCTGCTAATGGTTGTAAGTCTACACCAGTAGCTCCACTAAAAAAGTGAACCATTTGTCCAATATCTATGCTTCCAGCATAATCATTTCCATCGATTGGGTAATTTTGTGATAAAATTTTAAAAAAGTTACTCAAGGTTACACCCTGAGCATAGTCATTATAAATTGGTAAAAACCAATCTCTAAACCAGAAAGTACCCGCTTGTGGAAAATCTGCTTCATTTGCAGTAAAATTAGTGAGAACTCTTGAAGCATCATCTTCCATACCTAATTCAGTATATAGATCATAAGTAAAAATCTCAGCAAATTTATCTTGCCAAACAGCAGCTGCTGGCGATAAGTGGACACCATTAGCCGAATTTTCAACTACTTTACTCATTAATTGAACTGGGAGATCAATAGCGTTGCCAGTCATTGACTCAGTAGTAATGGGAAAATCAATAAGGCTTTTAGCTCCAGCGTCTTGATCAAAAATAGTTTTGTAAAAACTTGATCCTTCTTCTCCATGACCAATTACATATAGGGTATTACTATTTCCAAACTTGCCATATCTAGTACTTATATAGGACCATGAATCACTAAAAAAAGTTATTGGCCATTCGATATCTCTGTTTACTTCTGAATCAAAATAAATTCCAACATTAGTATCAAAATATTGTCTTGTAACACTTTCTGTATGTCCATTCCAATCTTCTGTTAATCCTCTAGCAGGAGATCCAGGAGGGTCATTGTTTACCACAGAATCAGGTAAACCATTAAGGTCTGCTAGTACATCTTCGGTGCAAGAGCTTAAAAAACTTGCAGTACAAACTAACACCATCAGTAATTTTATTGTATAATTTTTCATAATTAGTTATTTATTAGTATCGCTATAATTATAAGTTTTATTAATTATTTTAGACTTGGGTTTTTGCTATAGTTGTCCCATAATTGATCAATGCTCAGACCTGTATATTTTTCCCATAATTTTGGAGAATATTTATTAGACCTTAATTTATTATCCATTTTTACAACAATTTTTTTATCATAATTTTGGCTTATCCATACTAAAAATCTTGCTGTAATTCTATAACTGTTCTTATAGCTTTGATTTTTTGAAAACTCCGTTAAAGACCATTTTGCACTTTCATTATCAACGCCATATTTATATCTTACAAAATCAGCGATACCTTCAGTTAACCAGCCAGGGCCTGCACCATTAGGATAAGATTGTATTATATGCATAATTTCATGCGTCATTAAATCTAAATCTTTAGGTTTTTTATGAAGCCATTTAGAGCTTACAGTTACTCTTCCGTTATTTGCATAAGCAACTCCATCATATGCAGTATCAATTTTAACGGAAATATCCATTCTCGCATTTTTATTAAAATCTTTGACTAGTTTCGGATAGACTTTATAAATGATATTTTCAAATCCATCAATTATAGATAGAGATAAAGAAGTGTCTTCATTAATGATCGAAACTCTTGGCGTTTTAGTATTTGAATTTAAATCGCTCTGAGCACAAGTAGTATTAGGATTGAAGGTTAATACTAAACAGCTACATACAAATAATAAATTTCTTTTTACTTTTACCGTTAAAGCGTTTTTTTGAATAAATTTCATTTTAGATTGACTATTATTGGGTTGCAACATTTAAAACTTTTTTTACCAGCCTGTATTTTGAATTAAGGAAGTGTTACTATTCAATTCATCTTGGGGAATGGGCCATAGATAATCTTGCTGTCTAAAAACTCTTTCTTCAAATGTTACTACGTTGTAAAAATCATTTTCATTTCTTGCATTTATATCTAAACCATGTGTTGAACCAGCGAAAACTTCAGCTGCAATTTTCCATCTTCTAGCATCAAAATAACGTACGCTTTCAAAAGCAAGCTCAACCCTACGTTCTTTTCTAATAGCAATACGCAGAGCATCTTGACTGCTAGGTGCAGGTAAATCAATATCTCCATATTGGGGTATGCCAGCTCGTTCACGTATTAAATTCAAATATTTAAGAATATCGGCGTTTCCGGGTTCTATTTCATTTAAAGCTTCGGCATAATCTAAATAAATCTCTGCCAAACGAAACATTGGGAGGCTTCTACTGTTATTTCTTCTATCTCCAATAGGTAAGTTTTTACGCACTATGTAACCCGTTGGTGGATAGTCATTTGATCCGGCCTGTCTGCCAGAATTACCTCCATACCATGTTGTTGTGATGATATCACCGAAAAGACGATTAAAATATAAACTATTATTATAGGTAACTCCTACATAAAAACGTGGTTCTCTATTTGTCCATTGATTATAGGTGCTTCTTGCTGTAAAATCAAAAGGAGCCTTATAGTCTGAAAATCCACTTTCTTGATATCCCGATTGTGGATCATCTATTGATCTTCCGTTAGAGGTAAAATAAGAATCTACCATTTCTTGTGTTACACTTAGTCCACCAGCACCGCGTATTTCGGTAGCAGCTCCTAAGTGATAAGGACTAACATCATAATGATATGAATTACCGCCTTCAGGTAACGCATAAATGATTTCTTTATTCCAATCAACGGTCATTACATTTCGAGTAGATAAGTAAGGGTTATAAGAACCGTTATCATTAAATTCTTTATACAATGAGTAGGTATTAGGTACGTACTCACTTATAAATGCTGAAGCGGCATCTGCAGCGAGTCTCCATTTATTTACATCAAGACTTTGCGAAATAAGATTTTCACCTTCTAAATTTTTCAGATTGGCATAATCCGTATTTCCATTAAAAAGTGGACTTGCAGCAAAAAGCAATGTCTTTTGCTTTATAACTAATGCAAAAGGTCTGCTCATTCTTCCTGCATTACTGCCGGAAAACGATATGTTTTGAAGCGCTGTTGCAGCTTGGTCCAGTTCATTTGTAATGTATGTAACTACTTCATCAATAGAATTACGTTCTAAACCTAATTCTTCCAAATTGGCATCAGGTGAAACCGGATCGTTTGGCATTAAAATTATAGGCCCCCAGCTTCTCATTAAATTATAGTAGAAATAGGCACGTAAAACTCTGGCCTCAGCTGTATATTGATTTATAATGTCTGGACTACAATCTTGACATTGATTTATATTGGCTATTAAAGTGGATGCAGATCGTATGCCTCTGTAAAAGTTCGACCATAAATTGCTTACTTCTTGCGTAGTTGCATTCCAATCTCCAATATTTAAGAAATTACCCATGTGGAATCCCCAAACATATTCGGCCTCATCCGAACCACCCGTCCAAGGCCCTGAATTGTTTGAGGTTGTATAACGTTGTGCAAATTCACTCGGTATTTGTGAATAAGCGTTTGCTAAATATTTTTCTACCGTGGTTCTTCTAGAAAATGTTTCTTCAAATGTAAGTCTATCATCGGGTACTTGATCTAAATAATCTCCACTACATGATAAAAGCAAAGCTCCAATAAATATAAATATTATTTTTTTCATGTTTTTGTTTTTTCTTGTTATTGTGTTTTTCATTTTTTTAATAGTTCCCATTGATTAAAACATTACGTTTAAGCCTACGGATACCACTGAAATATTTGGATATGCCCCGCCATTTCCGGTGTTTAATTCCGGATCCCAAAGGTCAAATTTACTAAACGTTAATAGGTTGGTGCCTCTGATATAGAATCTAGTCGTATTAAATTTTAACTTATCAGACAATTTACTAGAAAGAGTATACCCTAATTCTGCAGTTTTTAAACGTAGAAAGTCAATATCCCTTAACCACCAAGTACTGTTTTGGGTGTTGTTGTTTTGGCCGATTCCAGACTCTCCATAAGATAATCTAGGATTTAATGCATAAGGATCATTGTTTTCTGGAGTCCATCTATCCACAGCTGTAGTATATAAGTTACCGGTGCCACCACCACCTATAAAAGGATGTACACCTGAGCCACCAATAAAACGATCTGATGAAGTTTGACCTTGAAAAAACATACTTGCATCAAAGCCTTTATATTTAGCTGTTAATCCAAATCCGTAGGTTAGGGCGGGTACGTCTCCATTTCCTATTTGCTTATTGTCAAAGGAATCAATTTTCCCGTCTCCATTTAAATCTTTATATTTAATATCTCCAGGCATTATTTGACCAAACTGTGTTGGGTATTCAATTCCATCATCAGGAGAAATGAAACCATCACCATTAACGTCATCTTCCAGCGTATATAAACGTTCAGCAATCAATCCGAAATTGGCTAATAATGGTGTGCCTATGCGATCTTGCCAAGGATATAATTGTTTAGGTTGACCATTTTCAATAATCTTATTTCGGTTGTAAGAAAATGTACTTCTAAAATCCAATCGGAATTCATTATATGATTGACCGAAGTTAAGCGATCCATCTACACCCTTGTTTTCAACGATACCCAAATTCCCAAACGGATCTCCTGTTAAACCAATATAATTAGGTACATCGCCTCTTCTTAAAAAAGAACCTACGGTTCTTTCTTTAAAGAAGTCTACAATTATTCTTAAGTTGTTATTTACTGCATTTATTTCGATACCAATATCTTGCTTACGAGCTTCTGCCCATGTAACATCTACGCCATAATAAGTTTCTCGAATACCTTCTGTGTATTGTCTGTTTTCGCCAAAATCATATCCGCTTTGTCCATCTTCAACCCTACTTAAATAGGCGAAACGACCGGCTCCTGATGAAGAACCGACTTTACCATCAGAATACCTGATCTTAAAAAAGTCAATATAATCCTTAACGGGTGCAAAGAATTTTTCGTTTGAAATAATCCAACCTGCAGCAAAAGAAGGGAAAAATCCGTAACGCTTCGTAGGGGCAAAATTTTCCGATCCGTTATATCCTGCATTGACTTCGAAAAAGTACTTATTGTCATAAGAGTACGTTCCTCTTATTGCTAAACCTTCATTTCTAAAAGGTATGGCATCCGTGAAATTCCCTGCAAAAGCATTGACATAATCGGTTCTGTTAAATAATAACAAACCGCTTACATCATGCTTGCCAAAGCTATTATTATAGTTAAATGAGGTTTCTAAATAAAATCTTCTGTTACCGCCGTTACTGTTAGAGTATCCTAAGTAATTTTGACCCGAATAGGTCTCGTTCAATAATAATTCACCATCATCTGTATAAGGAAAGTTTTGATCTACAAAATAAGTATTTTCTCTTTTGCCTCTTCTTGTATTTTGTTCATTATAGTTATCAAAAGCGAACATGGCCGTCCATGAAAGCCCTTCTGTTAATGTGCTCAATTCCTGATTAATTCTAAGATTTGAATACAATTGGTTTTTATTAATATTCTGATACCCTCTACGTGCAACATCTGCGTACGGATTTCTAAGTCCACCATTTGCACTTTTGCCAGGCACAAAACCACCTGGGTAAAGAATAGGGTATTCAACAGGCGGAGCTTCTAACGCTGCAGAAAATATTGTTCCAACACCTTCATTTGGGTAGTTACCTTCAGATACATATCCCTGAATACCTAGGTTTATTTTTGTGGTTTTGGTAATATCAACCGTTAAGTTTGTTGTAAAATTAAAACGCTTAAATTTAGTATCAGAGTCATATGTTTCTAACCCATCTGTTTTAAAAAGACCTTTTTCATCATAGTACCCTAGAGATACATAGTATAAAGCATCTTCTGCTCCTCCAGTAACATTAACTGATGCTTTTCGGTTACGACCAAAATCATTGAATACAGCACCCATCCAATCAACATTTGGGTATAATAATGGATCGAAATTAGAGGCCGTGCGATCAATATATTCTTGAGAATATTTTGGTTCTTGCCCACGTGTGGTTAATGCTTCATTAGCTAAATTCATATAGGTTATTCCGTCTGCCAATTCCGGAACTTTTGTAAACATAGTAATACCTTCATTATAATCAACGGACACTTCGGGCTTTCCAATTTTACCTTGCTTTGTTACTATTATAATAACTCCGTTAGCTCCACGAATACCATAAACGGCGGTTGCGGATGCATCCTTCAGTATTGAAAAGGAAGCAATGTCTCTCGGGTCTATATTGTCTAAAGAGCGTTCGACACCATCTATTAGGATCAATGGCCCCGCAGCACCAAAAGTAGAAATACCCCTAATCCACAAATCGGCTCCATCAAAGCCAGGTAGACCAGAACGCTGAACACCAGTAAGTCCGGCTACACGCCCTGCGAGCATGGTACCAAGATTCGCCACTGGCTGTTGTAATTCTGCCGTTCTAATAGTGGACTGTGCACCAACAACGCTTATTTTTTTTTGTGTACCATAAGCTACCATAACTACTTCGTCTAATGATTGTGGGTCACTTTCTAACTGAAGGTTTATTTCGGTTTGCATACCTACGCTAATTTCTTCAGATTTTAACCCAAGAAAAGAAAAAAGCAAAATAGAATTTTGAGAAGAAACTTTAATAGTATATTTTCCATCAAAATCTGTTACCGTTCCATTATTCGTGTTTTTTTCCATGACACTTGTTCCAGGTAAAGGAACACCATCGGCATCTTTTATGACGCCCGTTATGGTGATAGCATCCGCTTGCTGATAGAAGGCAAGTGCATTGGTTTGGTAAAAAAAAGTTAACGCTAGTATGATAAGGGTTTTAGCACATTGTAGTTTACCATTTTTTAATTGTAAAAAGACAAAATTATCCGTTTTTGTCAGTTTTGAGTGTATTAGTTTTTTCATTCAATGTTAAAGGTTTGTGATAGTTAACACTATGTTAAGAGATTGCTAACATACTAAAACGATTTAGTAAAAACAAATAATTTATTATTTTTTCTGATTGCGAAATTCATTTTTCACATAAAATCAGGGGTGTTATTTAATATTTTCACTAATTTTATTGTAATTTTTATGAATATTGTATTGTTGTGGATATTCATGTTCATGTGGTGCAGAGAATTTTAATATTTAATTAGGATATTTAAATAATTACATGCCCTATTATTCATTACCTTTTTTCTTTCAAGTAGGTAAATTATTTAATTCACTATTAGTAGATATAATTCACCTAATTTAACTATAATAAAGAACTTAAGACGTAAAGGAAATGTTGATAGAATGGTAATTTTTGCTAGTGGGATAGAAGTCCTAATGGTAGTCAGTTATAAGCTTTTGAAATAAGCTATTTCTATTGCTTAAAATGAAATTCCGTTACGACAATAAGTACAGAAATATTTTCGTTAAAATTTTTAAATTTTAATTTATTTTTCACCTCATTTCTTCTTAAATATGACAATTATATTTAGTGCTATTTACTAAATTTTTATGTAAGAAGGACTTAAACCAACTTCTTCTATTTATTTTACCATATTTTGTTTATATTGCTTGCTGTTAAGTGATAATTAGAGAAAATATGAAACTAGAGAAAAAATTGAAAATTCATTATAATTTTACTTTTAATAATTTAAATGGAACTTTAGTAAGTCTAGTTTAATGAAAAAGAGACGTCATTCGATTAAAGATATTGCTTCGGCAAATGGTGTGTCAGTCACTACAGTTTCTTTCGTACTCAACGGTAAGGCGAAAGAAATGAAAATATCAAAAACTGTTACTGAAAAAATATTAAAATATGTTAAAAAAATAAATTACAGACCCAATCAAATTGCACAAAGCTTAAGAACTGGAAAATCGAAAATTTTAGTTTTTATGGTCGAAGATTTTTACTTTTTCTTCGCAAAAATTGCATCAATTATAGAGGATTTAGCTCATGAAAAAGGCTATAAAGTTCTTTTTTGTACTAATGATAATGATGACAATAAATCATCTGAGCTTATTGAGTTATATAAAAATATAAAAGTCGATGGCTATATCATTATTCCCTCACCCGGATTAATGCCAAAAATAAAAGAACTTATTAATGAGGAGTACCCTGTGGTTCTTTTCGATCGCTATTTTTCAGAATTAGAGAGTAATTATGTTGGAGTAAATAACAAAATAGCTTCATATAATGCTACAAGGCACCTTATTTCTAATAACTATAAGAATATAGGCTTTATTACCACAGAAATTGAGCAGACACAAATGATAGATAGGCTTAAAGGCTATGAGGGAGCAATTAGTGATGCCGGACTTACACCATGGATAAAAAAGTTGCCCATTCTCGAATACAATATAACGAATAATATACTTGACGATTACATTCGGAGAATTATAGAAGAAACTCCAGAATTAGATGCCATTTATTTTTCTACAAATTATTTAGCTTTAAGTGGACTTCGTGTTCTTAAAAAGAATTTTCCTCAGTATATAGACAAGTTGGGAATCATAACTTTTGATGATCTTGATTTTTTTGAAATTTATACCCCATCCATATCGGCAGTATCTCAGCCATATTTGGAATTAGCTAAATGTATAATGGATTTAATGTTTAATACACTTAATTCTGAATTAAAAAACAAACCAGCAATTAAAATTGAATTAGAAGCCAATTTAAAAATTAGAGAATCTACTCGAGTAAGATGATATCCTTAAGTTTTACTTACCTATCTATAATCATCGATTGTTTAATTAGATACAGAAGTAAATAATCTTCAAATCCTTGTTAAAGAATATACATAACTAAATATGATATGCTTTTAATATTATAGATGTAAAAATTATTACGAATGTTAAGAATATGAATTATTAATTTAAATGAAGAACAAGCGCCAATCTATTAAAGATATTGCGAAAAAAATGGAAGTTTCAGTAACTACTGTTTCTTTTGTTTTAAACGGAAAAGCCGTAGAAAAAAAGATATCAAAAGCAGTCACCCAAAAGATAGTGGATTATGTTAAAAAAATAAATTATAAACCAAATCAAATTGCACAAAGTTTAAGAACGGGTAAGTCTAAGATTATTGTCTTCATGGTCGAGGATATTTCAAATTATTTTTTTGCTAAACTGGCAAGAATTATAGAAGATATAGCATACAAAAAGGGATATAAGGTGATCTTTTGTAGTAGTGAAAATAATGATGATAAATCTATAGAGCTTATAAATGTCTTTAAAGATAGACAAGTTGACGGGTATATTATCATACCTTCTCCTGGTATTAAGTCTAGCATAAAAGAACTTTTAGATGAAGGTATCCCAGTCATTCTTTTTGATAGATATTTTCCTGAATTAGATAGTAATTATTTAATAGTTAATAATAAAGAATCGTCTTACAACGCCACTAAACATCTTATAAATAATAAATTTAAAAGCATTGGTTTCATAACTACAGATGTCGAACAGACGCAAATGCTCGATAGATTAAAAGGGTATGAGGAAGCGATTACTGAAGCAGGATTGAAGAAATATGTTATAAGACTTCCACTAAAAAATTTGGACTTGACCAGTGGAGGTGGAGAGGAATTTATAAAAGAGTTTATGCAGAATACTCCTGAGTTGGATGCGATGTATTTTGCTACTAATTATTTGGCCTTAAGTGGTTTGCATGTTGTAAAGAAGTATTTCCCTAGACTTGTAAACGAATTAGGAATTCTTACTTTTGATGACCTTGATTTTTTTAAAATTTATACTCCAACAATTTCTGCAGTTTCCCAGCCTATTGATAAAATCGCTCAATCTCTCATGAACTTAATGCTGGTCTTACTTAAAAGCGATCAAAAACATGTTGCAAATACAAAAATTATATTAGAAACCAAGCTTGAAATAAGAAGTTCTTCCTTGTTAAAATAATTTATTCTTTGATGTTGGTAACCTCAAGATTATTTAATAATAAATCTTCATTTCTATAATTTTTTTATATTTTTGCTAAATCGTTTTACTAACATCATAAATCATCTCTATTAATGAAGAGTATAAGGGCTATTAGGAACTTATAATATCAAGTTAAAATGATTTTTTACTTAATTAAGTTAATTTTAATGATCGTAATTTATTTAAAGGGATCTTAATTTTATCAATCTATAATAGTATTAACAAGAATACGGTGAGTACTTGACTTTGGTAAAGATGAAGAATTCGCAATCAATGCCAATATTTTAATAGTTTGAAATTTTTAAGATAAAGGGAAATGAGAATGCCTGTTCTAATCAAAAGGATGGCAAGTTTGTTATATTTTTGATGTTCTTTAAATATTTGGAAATACAATTCTAGAGAAGAAATATCATTTTAGAATAATTATTTTTGATTGTGTTTCTACCATAAAATTACTTTGGTAGACTAAGTTTCATTGATCATGTCAATACTAATTGAATGAGAATTTTAAAGTTGTGTTGAAAGTAAGAAATGGGCTATTATTATGTGATAATATAATTAGTTAATTATAGAGCGTATTTTAATGAAGAATCGATGTGTTAAATGAAATTATGCTCATTAGGTATTACCATTTATGTTAGTATTTTTTGATAGCTAAATTGATTTATTAATAAGAAATATTTTTTAATGATTAAAACCGTTGGAGTTGATATAGGTGGAAGCCATATAACGAGTGCACTAGTAGATGATATTACTTCTAATATCGTTGCTGGAACTTATTTTAGAGGTACAGTAAATAGTAAAGCAAGTAAAGATTTAATTTTTAAAGACTGGTCAAGAGTCATTAATAAAACTCTACAGTCGATAAATTCTAATGAAACTATAGGTATTGGTTTTGCGATGCCTGGACCTTTTCAATATAAAACAGGAAAGGCTATGTTTGAAAAAAATGATAAGTATGAATCTCTTTATCAAGTTTCTATTATTGACGAGTTGGTTGATTATTTAGACTCAAAAAATGTGGTACTACGTTTTTTAAATGACGCCGCTTCATTTGGCGTAGGTGGAAAATTAACAAATGAATTTAATGATAAGAAAAGGGTAGTGGCTATTACAATTGGAACAGGTTTTGGAGCTTCTTTTTTAATTGATAATCTTCCTGTTTCAGATGATTATTCCGCTCCCGTTGATGGGTGTTTATGGAATAAAGAGTATAAAGATGGTATTTCTGATGATTATTTTTCTACACGTTGGTTTATCTCTCGATATTGTTTTTTATCTGGAAAATCGAATATATATGGGGTTAAAGATATTGTGAATATGAATGATAAATATACTGCTCAAGTTTTTGAAGAATTCTCTAATAATTTCAATAATTTTATGTTACCTTACCTTTTAGATTTTAAAGCTGATTTAGTATTGGTTGGTGGAAATATTACAAAATCACAGGAGTTGTTTCTTCCGATAGCTATTGAATTTTGGAAGAAAAATGGTGTAGATATACCTGTTAAAATAATTCAAAAATCAGAAGAAGCTAATTTAATAGGGGCTGCTTATCTTTTTAATGATGCTTTTTGGGGGCGAATTAAAGATGGATTACCTTCTGTATAATATTCCTAATCAATCTTGAGTGTAAAAAGTTATGTTTTAATGCTTATACTACTGATTTTTAGTCATAGGTAAAACTAAAAAGGTTGTATTTTGATTGATATATGTTTTTGGAAAGAAAGAGTGCTCTCATTGTACCCTTTTAGTTTTTATAAAAGTATCCTATTTATCACTATGAAGTTTAGGCGTTATGGTATTGTATTTTGCAGCAATAAGATTTATAAGAGAGCTTTTTTGAGGTTTTAACTGTTTGTGGAAAATGCCTTGTCATTTATGTCAGTTTATTCTCAAAGTAAGCAGTGTTTAAATACTATGGAAAGTGTTATTTTTTATAAAGGTATTTTTCCAATTCACTTCTAGGTAGAATGGGGTAGTTATGATCGTAAATTTGAGATAAATGGGACAAAGAGTAAATTAAAATGAATGGAAATAGCTCGATTTCACAACTTTTACTGGTCATGCAACATGAGAAGCCTACATGTTCACTTTAAAAAAGGGAGACATAGGAAATGTCATTCCTTATTATTTAACCTCAACAAACGATTGAAAGTTTTCAATATTATTTTTCAGTTACTTAACAATTTGTATTGGTTGTATGAAATAAAACAATTTGTTATTTTTTCAAAGAATTAATCCAAGCAGCTATTTTTAAAGCTTTCGATTTAGAAACATGTGGCATTGGTGCCATAGGTGTAGCATATTCTGGCCAGTTTTTTGGTTGTGGACTGTAAATCAATTCCACTATTTTCTCCTCGCTATATTTTCGTTTGGCAATTTCAGTAAAAGAAGGCCCCACAACTCTTTTAGTTTTATGATGGCAAGCAACACATGTGTTTTTTGTTAAAAGAGGAAGAACCTGCTTATCTGTCAAAACGGTGGTGGTTTTAGAAACTAACGTCTTTATTACTTTCGCTTTTTTTGTAGGAGCCGACCTTTTAGTTGAAAGCTCAGATAATTCTAACTTTTTACCGTCTGGGATTTTATTTAATGTATAGTAGAATGTAGGATGTAATGTTAATTGTTTTGATTCTTTTTGCTTAACACCATTTAAAGTGATTTCATGAACGTAATGTTGCCTTAAATTATCTGTAACAATACGCACTTTAAGTCCATCATCACTTACTTTTACACCTTTTATATTTATATTTTCTATATTTGTCTGAGGGCTTCCGTAGACAGCATGATACTTGTAGATATAGCTTTTGCCTTCGTAATGGTCTAAATTTTCAGCCATGCTTATGTCTACGGGTTTCGTAAATTCAATTTCAAAACCATCTGGCATAGCTTTTACCGTTTTCATTTCAAAAGGTATGCGTCCTGTCCATGTTAAAAATTGTAATCCTGAATTGGTGGTTCCTGCGGAGCCCCAACCTCTATTGGTTTCTCCTACAAATAGGTTCCCATTATTATCGAAGTCCATTCTCATAACGCCTGATTGAAATCCTGATTTAAAATCAAAAGCAACCCCTTGATATTCTCCTTTCACTTTTTCTAGAACTACGCGCATAATCTTGCTTTGTCCCATATCACCAATTAATACTTGACCACTAAAAGGTCCAAATTTTCCTTGGGTGTCATCTTTTTTGACTTCTGAAGTTGAGATTCCCAAAATACCATGAGGTAAAATGACTGCGGGCAATTGAAGTTGCGGAAAATGCTCCTTCATTTTATATTTAAAATCTGGATCTTTTTCATCCATAACATTTTCTGGTTTTACATATCTACCTTTCTTTTTCACTTGTCTTTTATCAATTTTACTGTAAAAATCGGTTTCAGTAAAATTAATAGGAGAACCTTCAAGTTCTGCCCATCTCAAACCAGCAGGATGCCCCGTAAACACTCCTTTTGGTAAATGCCAAAGGGCTCCAGAGCCCTGCCAATCGCCTTGGTTGTCTGTATAGAACAATTCATCGTCAATCAATCCATAACCGGCAGGGGAACGCATCCCTGTTGCCCAAGGCTCCAAGGCTCCATCTTCAGTTATTTTCATGGTCCAGCCTCTCCATGGTACACGGCTTTCGCCTCTCCACCATTCTTCCTTTCCGAACGCGACATTAGCTGTTACAAAAAAAGAATTATCAGGGGCCAAAACGGGGCCAAAAGAATATTCATGATAATGAGTAGAAAGTGGCCATGCATATATTGTTTGATACTCATCTGCAACCCTGTCACCATCAGTATCGATTAATTTAGTCAGCTCACCGCGTTGTGCTGTATATATAGCACCATTTTTATAGGCCAAACCTAGGGGTTCATGCAAACCTGATGCAAACTTTTTGAAAACTGCTCTACTTCCGTTTGCCATGGTAGGATTTTCAATTATCCATACATCCCCCCTTCTAGTACAAACCACAATGGAACCATCTGGCAATGATAAAACACCCCCACCTTCTATCTGTACGCCTTCTGGTGTGGGCACTGTTGTTATTTTGTAATAATCATCTTCTGTTAGTGCTTTTTGGGCAAAAGTCACTTGAACCAATGCTGCTATGGCCAGAAAAAATAATGTTTTCATATTTTTTTTGATTGTATAATTTTTCATATCGCTTACCAAATTATTTCGTATTTAACAGGACTTCCATCTACTTGTAAAACCAATTCAGTTTCTCCATCAACTTCTCTAATTATTGGTATTTGACCTGAAAGCATGTTTATATAATATTGTTTTCCACCAATAACATAAGCACCATCAGCAGCCTTTTCAATAGTGCCTGATGCCAATTTTAAGTACCAATTTGTCAATCCTGTTTTTGAAAAAATCACTTCTTGAATTAAGTAAGTATCTGTTGTATCTGGTATTATTTAATTTTCAATAGCAACACCATTATATTCACTTTTAAAAATTGGCAAACCATTTGCTTTATCAATTTTATACCCTTTTGATACAAAATTTGAAGCAACCCCTGTTCCTGGAAAAGGACTATTTACAGTTTCCAATTGCGCTATGGGTTGATTCAAAAACGTCCAATTAACTGCTCCTCGTGGATTGAACGAACCATTTCCTCTTTCATGCCACATAGGTGTTGCATCAACAAAATCTCCACGCCACATGCCGACTAGGTTTGCAGCACCTAGATCATAAATAAAATTCACACCTGTTGGCGTACCAACCCCAATGGTATGCGACAGTCTTTTTCCGTTTCCTTTAAAATCCACAAACGCTCTTAACATTCTTGGTGCTGCCTCTGCATCTACAAAAATGGGAGCTACGGTTGTAACACCTGAGGGGTAGGAATCCAAAACATGAAACTCCTTTATGTTGGTGGAAGCACTTTCTATGGTGAACCCTAATCTTGGAGATCTCCAAGCTGCCGATTTTATGTTGGTTATTTCAATAGTGTGGTTGCCTTTTGTTAGCATAACAGTTTCCCGTAAACCACTTTGTGAATCTGAAGAATTGTTTTTTGTCAATGTTTTACCATCCAATACCACTTTTAAACCTCCGGTATATCCAAATGACAAATCGTAAGTATCTGCCTCATTAATTTGAAGATTTCCTGAATATATAAGTCCGTATTCATCCTCTTTTCGTACAACGTTTATATCTATTTTTTCCGAAGTACCAGATTCCACTGCCATTTGATTCTCAAGGTCTTCTAATTGCTTGAAATTTCCTTTATAAACTCGATAGGACAATCTTGTCAATTCAGCTGAAGAATCTTTTAATAGTTGATATTTAAAATTACGAATGGCTACAGGCCCATGGTTTCCTTGAATCAGTAAAGGCCCTTTAGCTACTTCGTTTTTATCAATAGGTCCGCCAGTATAAGTAGGAACCTCAACATTGCTATGAATTCGAACCCCATTCAAATCTACAGAAATAAACTTTGCGTTTGAAATTTTTTGTCCAGCTTCATTAAAACGAGGTGCTTGAAAATTAACTTTTATCTTTTGCCACAGCCCGGGTGCTTTTGCAGCATTGCTCATTGGCGGAATGCCTCTAAATATTTTATCTGGTGCTGATTCCCAATTATTATGGAATCCTCCCATATCAGATCCTAATGGATTTTTGACATCCCAACTGTCCCTTAGCTGAAATTCATATCTTCCTTGAAAATAAATCCCTGAATTGGAACCTTTGGGAAGCAATACTTCCAATTCTAATTTCAAATCACCATGCTCCCAATTGGTCACAAGTGCATCATTTTTATTTTCATCATTGACATTTAAAATAATGCCAGTTCCTTCAGTAAACTCTATAGGTTTTAATGATGCTTTTTTTCTTTTTTTCTTTTTTCTTTTAGAAATATTTTCTTTAACTTCTTCATGGTGTGCATCAATATTTCTATTTACGGTTACTCCTCCCACAATTTGCCAGTTTCCAGCTTGTGATTTAAAATCATTTAAATTTTCAAGAGAAATTTGTTCTTGGGCAAATAAACTGCAACTGAAAAATATAAACAAAACAGATAATTTTATTTTCATGAAAGTTTTATTTAAATTGGATGTTTTATTCTTTTTTGATTTTGATATAAAACATGTCTAGAATGAATAGTAACATGCCGTGATGTATAAAAGGTTAACCACTTATTTTTAAACTATAATTGTCATCTACTTTAGAACGGACTTAATTTGTAAAAGTTAAGTTTATTAATAGTTGATATTGTTGTTGGGGTGTCATTTTTTTGATGATAAAACGCTGGTCAAATATGTTAAACTGAACAGTTTTAATTCCATGTATAATTGTAGGTATACGCTTTATACTTATTCAGTCTGATATTGTCGTAAATTAGGTTTATCACTCATATAAAAAGTTAAGTTTCCACCAGACATTATTGCTTCATGTGTAATAAATGGTCTCTCTAAAATTTCACCATTCAATTCTACTTTTTCAACATACACATTTTTTTTAGATTGATTTTTTGTCGAAATTTCAAAAGTGTTTCCGTTATCTAAATTTAGTGTTGCATCTGTAATTGATGGACTTCCTAAGGCATAGTCAACCGATCCAGGAGCGACAGGATAAAACCCTAGGGAACTAAATATATACCAAGCACTCATTTGACCAAAATCATCATTACCGCTCAAACCATCTGCACCAGTTTTGTATTTTTGATCTAATATCATTCGTATTTTATCTTGAGATTTCCATGGAGCATCTGTCCAATTATATAAATAAGCAACGTGATGCGAGGGCTCATTACCATGTACATAATTTCCAATAATACCTTCACGAGAAATATCTTCAGTATGCTCAAAATATTTATCAGGTAATTCCATTGTGAATAAAGAATCTAAATGAGTCGTGAAACGTTTATTTCCTCCCATCATTTTTATCATATCTTTTGGGTCATGGGGAACATATAAACTATAGTTCCAAGAATTTCCTTCAATAAAACCTTGTCCATGTGTATCTTTAGGGTCAAAATTTTCTTTAAAAGTTCCATCACTTAATTTTGGACGCATAAAACCTGATTTTGCGTCAAAGACATTTTTATAATTTTTTGATCGTTCAATAAATTCCTTATATATGAATTCTTTTCCTAATTTTTTAGCGGCTTGCGCAATAGCCCAATCATCGTATGCATATTCTAATGTTTTTGAGACAGATGCTCCATTTTTGTCTTCAGGAACATAGCCCATATCTATATAATATCCAATACCGTCAAAATATCTAGTTCTAGCCGTTTGTACACAAGCGTCAAACGCGGCTTCGGCATCAAAATTAGTATTTCCTTTTACAATGGCGTCAGCAATTACAGAAACACTATGATAACCTATCATACACCAGTTTTCATTAGCGTAATGTGACCAGATTGGTAGCATTGAATGTACACTTTGCTCTTGATGTACTATCATAGAAGATACCATGTCTGAATTTCTTTTTGGTTGTAAAATATTGAATAATGGATGTAGGGCTCGATAGGTATCCCATAACGAAAAACTAGTGTAATTAGTGAAGTTTTCAGCTTTATGTGTATTCAGATCTAAACCCATATATTTGGAGTCTACATCCATATATTCCGTCGGGCCTAAAAACGCGTGATACATCGCGGTATAGAAATTCGTTTTTTCTTCCGTATCTTTCGATTTAAGTTGAATTTTATTCAATTCTTTATTCCATGCCATTCTAGCATTTTCATGAACCTGTTCAAAATTCCAATTTGGAACCTCTTTTTTCATGTTTGCCACCGCACCAGAAGAACTAACAGGGGATAATGCAAATTTTATTTGTAATTTTTCTTGATTCTTAATATCGAAATCAAAATACATTTTGATTTTTTCACCTGCAATTTCTGGAAAATTATGAGCTTGATCAAATCTACCCCAAAAACCATTGTAAGGTTGTTTGTCATAACGAGCTCTACCATAATTTGCAATAGGTTTGTTAAAGGACATTGCAAAATAAACACGTCTCGTTCTTGCCCATCCATTGGTTTGACGATATCCAGTAACCAACGTGTCATTTTCAACCCTGATAAAAGTCCAAACATTTTTATCATCATAATTATAGATGCCCGACATTAAGTCTAAAATTACATGTGCTTTTTCATCTTTACTAAATGTATATTGATGCATCCCAACGCGTGTCGTAGCTGTCATTTCTGCTTTTATGTCGTAGTCATCTAAATGCACACTATAATAGCCCGGTGAAGCTTGCTCACTATCGTGCGAAAAACGTGAGCGATATCCATTATCTGGGTTTTCCGCTGTTCCTGGGTTTAATTTTAAATTACCTGTGGTAGGCATAATTAAAAAATCACCAAGATCAGAATGTCCTGTTCCACTAAAATGTGTATGACTGAAACCAACAATGGTACGATCCTCATATTGATAACCGGCACAATACTTATATACGTCTGGATTGTATCGACCATTTATGGCATATGGAATCGTATCTGTATCGGGACTCAATTGAACACTGCCAAAAGGAACAGTTGCGCCTGGATAGGTATGTCCCATTTTCGCTGTTCCAATCATTGGATCCACAAATTTTGCATAATCTTTTAAATCCACAATCTCAGTTGATTTAATTTCAATGTCTTTATTGTTTTGACAATTATACATAATTGTAGTAACTATTATTAAGGTACTAGTAAATATAAACTTTTTCACTTTTAATATGTTTTAATTGTTAGAAAAATGGGTTCTATTTTATATATGATAAATAGAACCCAAAAAAAAACTAACTCAAATAATTAATTTTATTTACTCATTTGAAAGAGAGTAAGGGTAATCTTTTTTAGAAATTCCTCGTTTCTTATTTGGTTTGTCAGACATTTCAAAATCTATGACAGCTCCTTTTGTTAATTCCTTATAACTTAACCAGTTTTTCGTGTACTCAATTTGATTGAGTTTCATCGTTTTTATATAACGATTGTCAGCATTGTTATCTGTGGCATTGATGATAATTTTTTTGCCATTTTCAAGGTGAATAGTTGTTTTCTTAAATAATGGAGCTCCAATTACATATTGGTCTGTTGCTGGTGCGACAGGATAAAATCCCATTGCAGAGAACACATACCACGCAGATGTTTGTCCATTATCTTCATCTCCACAGTAACCGTCCGGATTTGGGTTGTACATTCTATTCATTGTTTCACGAACCCAATATTGAGTTTTCCATGGTTCTCCACCGTAATTATATAAATAAATCATGTGCTGTATGGGTTGATTTCCATGTGCATATTGTCCCATATTGGCAATTTGCATTTCACGAATTTCATGAATTACACCACCATAATATTTGTCTCCAAAAACAGGGGGTAATGAAAAAACTTGGTCTAATTGAGAAACAAAAGCTTCGTTACCACCCATTAAATCAATTAAGCCTTGCATGTCATGGAAAACAGACCATGAGTAATGCCAGCTATTTCCTTCTGTAAAATCTCCTCCCCAATCAAAAGGACTAAATGGAGTTCTCCATTCACCATTACTATCTTTACCACGCATTAATTTATGTTCAGAATCGAAAAGATTTTTATAGTTTAAACTACGCTCTTTATATAGTTTGATTTCTTTTTTTGGTTTTTTTAAAGCTTTTGCCAATTGATAAATAGCAAAATCGTCATAAGCATACTCAAGAGTTCGTGCTGCAGTTTCATTAATTCCTATATCAAAAGGTACATATCCTAATTTGTTATAAGATGGAGAACCAGCACGACCAACAGCTGTCATGGGCCCTTCATTATTGGCACCATGAATCAAAGCTTCATACAAATTATCTATATCATACTTAAATGCTTTCCCGTTTTTTAAATAAGCATCCGAAACGACTGAAGCAGAGTTGTTTCCTACCATAATATTTCGCAGACCAGGGCTTGCCCATTCAGGTAACCATCCACTTTCATCATATGCATTAGAAAGACCTTCCTGCATTTGTGAACTTAGCTCTGGATACATTAAATTCAAGAATGGAAATAATGATCTAAAAGTGTCCCAAAAACCAGTATCAGTAAACATATATCCATCACGGATTTCACCGTTATATGGGCTGTAGTGAACTATTTTTCCATTAGCATCGTATTCAAAAAACTTTCTTGGAAATAATAAAGACCGGTATAGGCATGAATAAAAAGTGCCTATTTGACTAGGGGTTGCTCCTTCTATTTCAATTTTACTAAGTTCTTTATTCCAAATAGATTTTCCTTTTTCTTTTAATTGATCAAAATCAGAAGTTCCTATTTCTTTTAAATTTATTTCTGCTTGCTTATAATTGATAAATGACGATGCAACACGAGCATTAACTACTTGTCCCTTTGAAGTTTTAAAGCCTATAATTGCCCCGGCGTGTTTTGATTGACTTTCTAATGCAGCAGATAATTCTCCATCGTTATATGTTTTGGTAACCTCAAATGGAGTGTCAAATTCAATGACAAAATAGTTTTTGAAGTTTTTTGGAACACCACCGCTATTACGAGTTGTATATCCAATTATTTTTTGCTCATCTGGTATTATTTTCACATAAGAACCTTTGTCAAAAGCATCTATAACTATTGAAGCTTCATCGGTTTTAGGAAAAGTAAAACGAAATCTTGCCGCTCTTTCAGTTGGTGTTATTTCTGTTGTAATGTCATGCTCTGCTAAATACACACTATAGTAGTATGGCGTTGCAATTTCAGCTTTATGTGAAAACCAACTTTCCCGTTCTTCTTGCTTAAAACGTAGTTTTCCGGTAACTGGCATTATGGAGAATTGTCCATAATCATTCATCCAAGGAGATGGTTGGTGTGTTTGTTTAAATCCTTTTATTTTATTTGCATCATAAGTGTAGGCCCAACCATGACCCATATTACCAGTTTGAGGTGTCCAAAAGTTCATTCCCCATGGCATGGCAATTACGGGATACGTATTTCCAGTAGAAAGCCCTGGGCTAGAATCTGTACCCATTAATGGATTTGCCCAGTCTACTGGACTATCAATTTTTTTAATTTGATGGTTCTGAGCTTGTGAAAATTGTATAAGTAGAAATATCGTTATGAAGGGTAGAAATGATTTTTTCATATGAATTGATTAATGATAGTTTTCGTTCTTATTAAGTTGTTTTACGACTATTGATATAAACCATTTTCAGTTTTAATGGCTTTTATTTTAATATGTTTTTAGTTGGAATAAATATAATACTAATTTAAGTAAAACGATTTAGTTTTTTGAAAAAATATTAATTAATTATCATTTGATAATGAAAATGGTTTATCTTTTTTCTCAACACCTCTTGTTTTATTAGGGGTTGAACCCATTTTAAGATTTAATGTCCCTCCAGAAATCAAATCCTGATAAGTAATATAGTTGCGTGTATAAGTTTTATTATTTAATTCTCCAGATTGGATGTATACGTTAGTTTTAGAATTCCTTTCTGAATTGATAACAAATGTTTTTCCATTTTCAAGATTTAAAGTTATTTTTTTAAAGACAGGACTTCCCATTACATATTCATTAGTTCCAGGGCATACACTATAAAATCCCATAGCACTTAATACATACCAAGATGATGTTTGTCCTTGATCTTCATCACCTGGATATCCATTTTCTGTAGAATTGTATAATTTTTCCATAATTTCTCTGGTTTTTGCCTGAGCTTTCCATGGTTGTCCTGAATAATTATAAAGATATGGCATGTGTTGTATGGGTTGATTTCCATGCGCATATTGACCCATATTTGCCATTTCCATTTCCGTCATTTCATGTATTTTTCCACCATAGCTGCCAACATGAACTGTATTGGGTACTGTAAAAACGGAATCCAATTTTTTATTGAAATTATCCTCACCTCCCATCAAATCAATTAATCCTTTAGGATCATGAAAAACAGACCATAAATAATGCCATGCATTTCCCTCAGTAAATGGACCACCCCATTCATAAGGGTCAAAATTTGGCACCCATTTTCCGTCTTTTTGCTTCCCCCTCATAAAACCAACTTTGGGATCATATACATACTTGTAATTGTACATTTGTTTTGAGAAGATCTCTTTATAAAATTTATTATCTGTCATTTCTGCCAATGTAAATCCACAGAAATCATCGTAAGCATATTCTAATGTTTTTGCGGTGGCTTCCCCTTCATCAGGATAAGGAATATAACCTAATGTATTGTAAGATTTCCAATGACCACGGCCATTTGAGGGCCCCCAAGGCCCCTTGTTGGTGGCTTCATGAAAATAGGCATCTAATGCTTTTTTGGGATCAAATGTTTTTAAATCTTTAGCCCATGCATCTGCCAATAAAGAAATAGCGTGATTACCAATCATACTTCCAGCTTCACTAGGAAATGACCAAGAAGGTAACCATTCGCATTGATCGTATGCGTCTAATAATGCAGCAACATAGCGCCCATGCATCGTAGGTTCCATTAATGCATTGAGTGGGAATTGACCTCTAAAAGTATCCCAAAAACCAGTATCTGTATACATATAGCCTTCATGTATTTTACCATCATACGGACTAAAATAATGAGGTTCTCCTTTTTTATTTAATTCATAAAATTTGCGAGAAAACAAACTGGCTCTAAAAAAGCATGAATAAAAGGTTTTAAACTGTTCTTCAGTACCACCTTCTACAACTATTTTATTTAATTGTTTGTTCCAGATAAGCTTTGCCGCTTTTTTTGTACCCTCTAGGTTTTTATGATTTCCTAATTCAGATTTTAAATTCAATTCAGCTTGCTCAATATTTATATATGAAGAAGCAATTTTTACTTGTACACATTCTCCTTTTTTAAATTTTAAATAAGCTCCAATTCCAATTCCTTTTCCTGAAATTTTATCGTCCCATTTGCTATTTGATGTATTTTCCCAAATTCCATGGGCTTTGAAAGGTTTATCAAACTGAATCACAAAATAGTTTTTGAAATTTCCATTAAAGCGTTGCATGCCACGACCATTATTTACATAACCTGCAATTCTATTATTTTTGACATCTATATGAACTTCACTTATCCCCGTATAACCATCTAAAATAAGATAAGCATCTTCGTTCTTTGGAAATTGAAAACGTAAATGTGCACCACGTTCTGAGGGTGATATTTCTGTAGAAATACCATTTTCTAATTGTACACTATAATAGTGTGGTTTCGAAATTTCATTTTTATGACTAAATTTTGTAGCTCTTTCATGCTCATTCAAGGTAAGTTTACCAACTACTGGCATTAAAGAAAAAACAGCATAATCATTACTCCAAGAACTACACTGATGGGCTTGCTGAAAACCTCTAATTTTATTTTTAAAATATTGATATTTCCATCCATCACCATTATTTCCTGTCTGTGGGGTCCAAGTATTCATGGCGAATGGTAAAGCGATAGTAGGGTAGGTGTTTCCTCGGGTCAATTCATGTTTGGAGTTGGTACCTTGTAACGTATTTACATAATCGACTAAGTTGTTATATTTTTTTTGTGCAGTTATAGAAAACATGCTTAAAAAAAATGTAAAAAGAATGCATTTAATTTTCATAATTTAAAATCGTAATTAATTTTGATATTTATAAGGTAAAAGAAGATGGTGAATGAACAGTCGCACTTCCCCAAGTTTTATTAGCTTTATCTCCCATCTGAAATTCTAATGTCCCTCCGTTTATTATAACATTGTGTGTAAACCATGGTTTGTTCCACGTTTCTCCGTTTAGTTTTGCTGATTGAATGTACTTGTTTTCAACAGATGCATTTTTGGCGATAACAGTAAATTTCTTGCCGTTTTGTAAATGAATTTCTGATTTTTTAAAAACAGGGCTTCCGATATTATATATTGGTAATCCGGGAGTAACAGGATAAAATCCTAATTGCGAGAATACTACAAAAGAAGACATTCCGCCACCATCTTCATCACCTGGTACACCCATTAAATCATTTCTAAACCAGTCTTTTAATAATTTTCGAATTCGTTTTTGTGTTTTCCATGGTTGTCCTACATAATTGTATAAATAAGGAATGTGTAATGAAGGTTCGTTGGCCATACTAAATTGTCCAACATTACCAGTTTGATCTGGAAGCTGTGTGTAAAACTCACGTTTGCCTCTCCCCATGGGAGTGGAGAATAAATCGTTAAGATTTTGAATAAATTTTTGTCTTCCACCCATAAGTGTAATTAAATCGGCAATATTGTGTTGCACATCCCAACGATAAGTCCATCCGTTGTTTTCTCCGTAAGAATTACGTGCGCCAATACCACCAGAAAAACGATAATCGAAAGGTTCAATAAATAGCCCTTCTTTGTCTTTTGGATGAAAGAAATCAGTTTTAGGATTGAATAGATTGCGGTAATTAAATGATTTTTGTTTGAAATAATTTTTCTCTTCTGTTTTTCCTAACACTGAAGCTATTTCTGATAAACACCATTCATCATATGAAGTGCCTAATGTTACAGCAACTGGTTGACGTTTCTCAAAAGAAGATACTTCAGGAATTGTTTCTTTTTCTCCATCTTTTAGTGCTGGAAAGTAACCATTAACTTTATAAAATTGATCTAACTTCCCGGCTGGCTTTCCAGACCAAGGCGCAAGTGTTTTTTGCGTAATTGCATTTTTTGAGGCTAAAAAGGCGCTGTTTAAATTGAATTTTTTTAGTCCTTTTCTATGGGCATCTATAAAAGATGCCACAGCATGATTTGAGTTCATCCTACGACTATCTCCTGTGATTTCAGGGAAAGTAGGCATCCAGTAATTATCCATTTGCTCTGCCATTAACAGAAAGGACTGCAAAATGTCTTCTTCTTTATCAGGATCAGTTAAAATACGTAATGGATGGTGAGCACGATACGAGTCCCAAATCCAATCATCAGTATAAAATTCACGCCCCTTATCATCATGAACTTTTCCATCAAAAGCACTAAAATATCTGCCATCTTCTGATATGGAAACAGGTCTTTCATAACAACGATATAATGATGTGTAAAATACTGTTTTATCATTTCTACTATCACTTTCTACAGAAAATTTTCCAAGAGCTTTATTCCAAATGTTTCTTCCTTCTTTTTGTAAATCTTTAACATTTTTTTTTCGAACTTCACGATTCATATTAAGCTCGGCTTGTTTTACATCAATAAATGAAATACCATAATTAATAGGATTTAATTGTTCTCCTTTCCTATATTTTAAAACTAAAGAGGCATTATTTCCTTGCGCATTATTCCCTTTAATTAATTCATTATTTCTAAATGTTAAAACAGTTTCTGGCTGTCGTTGAGGTTCTAAATAAATATAAACTTTGGTGTTGTTTGCTAGATTTTGATACCCAGAAATAGCTTTTCCATCCCAAATTATTTCTCCATTACGTGAATTGAGAATAAGATAGGATTCTTTACTATTTTCAAACGTTATTTCATAACGAGCTGCTTGATGAGAAAGTCCATAATTTACCAAAATTTGTTGATTGTCTAAATAAACAGAATAGGAGTAGGGAGTAGATTTTTCTAAATCATAACTATAGTTTATAACTGATTTTATGTCATTTTCTGCACCTTGAAATGGACTTAAGTTAAAAGCAGAACTTCCACGATGACTAGTAACTACAACAGGTAATCCGTGTAGTAAATCACCAGTGTGATCACTTCTTTCTGGATAAACACGTAACATACTGTTGGGTAAATGTATGGTTGGAAATGTTGGAACTAACAAATGACTAATATTCCCCATAGAAGTGTTTACATAATCTACCGGAAATTGGATTGTTTGAGATTTAGTTACGTTGATTGTAGTCATCGTAATTATGCTAATACTTATTATTATTTTAAAAAATATTTTTAATTTAATCATTTGATTTTTATTGAATGATTTAAAAATGTGTTTGTCACTTTTTGTATTAGATATGAGTGGTGATTGGGTTTATTTCTCCCAATTGGTAACTTTCAAAATTTTATGGAAAATATCATTATTCTCATATACTCCTATAAACTCCTCAGACCCCGGACCATAAGCAAATACAGGAATTAAAGTGGCCGAATGTCCACCAGTCGAAAACGTTGGGTCAATTTCACTATAATCATTATATTCACGACCGTTTTCTCTTTTTTTTCTTTTTGCGGATAAGGTAAATCCACCTGTCTCATGATCAGAGGTTACAACCACTAAAGTATTACCATCTTTTTCCGCAAAATCTAATACTTTTCCAATAACATTGTCAAAATCTATAAGTTCTGATATTAACCATGATGCATTATTCGCATGTCCACCCCAATCTATTTGAGACCCCTCACTCATCAAGAAAAAACCTGAATTATCTTTATTTAAGTACTCAATACCCAGTTCTGTGGCTTTGGATAAGAAATCTCCTCTGCCCTCTTCCATGGTAGGCATCCCCTCTTTTGACAATAGAAAACCCACTTTTTTACTAGATTTAATAGTAGCAAAATCACTTAAAGAACTAGTGTTTACATCAAATTGATTTTCTTTAAAGGTTTTAAGCAAGTCTTGACCATCCTTACGGTTATCAAAGAATTTTAAACCTCCTCCTGCAAAAAAATCTACCTTAGATTGCGTTAATTGAACCGCTATTTCTTCCTGAGAATCTCTACTTAAGGTATGGGCATAAAAACTAGCTGGTGTTGCATGCGTTATGGCTAATGTAGCGATAACTCCAGTTTTGATATTTTTGGAGGAAATTAACTCTATGATATTTTCTACATGAGTTGAATCATCTGCAACACCTACGGCCCCGTTATATGTTTTAACACCAGCAGCAAAAGCGGTAGCACCAGCAGCTGAATCTGTTATATCTTGTCTTGAAGAAGAAGTGTTTATAAGCCCTACATTTTTAAACCGTGTATAGTTTGGAGTAGAATTTTTATAATAAAAGGCCGAAGAAATTTGGGAAAGTCCTGTACCATCACTAATTAATAGAATTACATTTTTAGGGGTTTTATTTGAAGTTACCTCATTACTTGTAACATTTGTGGTTTTACAAGAGAACATAGATATAACAACAACGGAAATAATACTATTTTTTAACTTCATAGTTTAAAATTTTGTTACTAATGGATTTTGAACTCCCCACTTTACATTTGGTTTGTCAGATGTTTCGATGACTAACTTCCCACCTTTTAAGAGGGTTTCATGATATAACCAATTTTGTTGAAGAGGCTTTCCATTTAAGGTAGCAGACTTTATATAAAAATTGTTTTTATTATAATTTTTTACTTCAATTTCAAATTTTTTGCCATTCGGATAATTTATACTGATCTGTTTAAAAATAGGTGCGGTAATATAATAAGCTGGCGTTCCAATATTTACAGGTGAGATACCCATACTACGCGTTACAAACCACGAAGACATGGTACCCGCATCGTCATCCATTGTTCTTAAAAAAGCTTTAGGTTTATTTTGATAAATTCGGCCAATATATGGTGCAATACCTTTGCTATTATCATTAAAATAGTTTTGTACCACAGTATCTAAAAGTATATTTCTAAAAAGTTTTTGTGATTTCCAAGGTTGTTTAGTGGCATTGTAGAGCCCCGGAACTTGCAAATCTGGTTGATTAGCATGATTATAATTATCTTCCTTAAAGAACTGATCTAACTCTTTTATAAATTGATCTTCACCTCCCGTTAAATTTTTAAGCCCTGCAATATCAAAAGGTACAAACCAACGGTATTGCCAAATTGTTCCTTGATACAAACCTCTAGCCTGCATTCTGTCTACATCATTTTTAGTAAGGTCTTTAAAATCTTTATTCCAATAACTTCTATATTCCAAAGATTTCTCATGATATTCCTTAGCCAAATTATCATCTTTCAGAATTGTCATTATCTCAGAAGCGGCATAAAGATCATAAGAAGACTCTAGGGCTTTGTCAGGTGCACCAAAATCTAATCTATTTACTTCAGCAATTAACGAATCTTTTATAGGGGCAAAATCTATAGGGTATCCCTTTTTATATGAATCTAATAAAACAACAATAGCATGTTCTGTTCTCACCGTTGGAGAAGGTTCGTGCTTTGTGGCCCAATCTTTTTTTCCATACTTGTATAGGTTAGCAATAGATTTTGCAATATTTTTATATTTATTCGGATAGATTAATGATAACATAGGCAACTGTTCTCTATAATTATCCCAAATGGCCCAACCGTTATAAACCTCAAAATCCGCTTTCTGTATTGTACCGTTAATGGCAGCATAATAGCCATCATTTTCACTTATTTTATAAGGAGATTGTAGGCCTCTATAAAGGAGGGAGTAGAATAAATCTTCTCGATCCTTCTCTCCTTTAACCGTGATATGAGATAGTAAAGTGTTCCATTCTTTATTTGATGATTCTTTTATCTGTGTGAATGTAGTTGTAATCAATTTACCTCTGGCATATTCAGCATTTACAGATGAAAATGCAATCTTAACATTTGAAGTAGTAGTCTCTGAGGGCAATGAAATATAATACTTATGATCTTCTAATTTTTCAAGTTTAGATTCATCTGCGAATTCTATGGCGTAGTAGATTCTATATACTCCACGATGACATGTTGAATACGTATCTATCCAGCCGGACATTACATTATGATCAATAGCATGTTCTTCAGAGATAAATCTGTTGGAAAGGGCAAAAGACAAATCTACGTATAATCCTTTCTCCTGAGCACTTTTAGGATAAGTATACTGCTCAAAACCTAACTCTTTATTTACGCTCATTGCTGCAGCTAATCCGTTTTCAAAAGAAACCTTATAATACCCTGGATGTGCTTGCTGTTTTGTTTTGAGTAAAGGAGTATCGGTATTTTTATTTAGTATTGGTTTTATTAAAATATTCCCACCACTTCCAGTACAGCCCACACCTTCTAAATGTGTATGAGTAAAACCTTCATAGCGTTTGGCATAATATTCATAGCCTGTGTGTTGGTGTACATATGTTTTAGGGCCTATACTCATCATGTTAAATGGTGATGATGCTGATGGTGACATTTGACCATGGTCACCAGAAGTTCCCAAAAAAACATTTACTTGGTTTGTAACGGATTCTTGGTTTATTTTAATAGAGGTATTGGATTGAGAAATAGTCTGGGCCTTTAATTCTCTTGAACTAAAACAAGAAAATATACAGGTAATAACTATATAAAATATGATGTTTTTTAAAAATTTAAGTTTCATAATTTTGGGTCAAATATATTCAGGATTTTATCTCAGGATTTTTGCTGTATAAATCCCATAATTGATCAATATTAAAACCAGTGTATTCTTTCCACAAATCAGAAGAGTAATCACCAGATCGTAATTCATCATCTAGTTTATTCACTATTTTTTCATCATAATTTTCACTTAACCAAACTAAGAATCTCGCTGTAATTCGATAGCTATTCTCATAACTCTGAGTATCGGAAAATTCAGTTAAAGACCAACCGGCTTTTGCATTACTAACACCATATTTATGTCGTACATAATCTGCTATACCTTCAATTAGCCATCCTGGCCCTGAATTGTTTGGATAAGCTTGAATAATGTGCATAATTTCATGGGTCATTAAATCTAGATCATTTGGTTTTGCATCAAGCCATTGAGAACTTACAGTTACTCTTCCATTACTCGCATAGGCAACCCCATTATAAGTGGTATCTATTTTAATAGTAATATTCATCCTGGCATTATTATTAAAATCTTCTACTAATTGAGGGTATACTTTGTAAATAATATTTTGAAACTCTTCTATTATAGTTGGTGGTAGGTTAGCATCTTCATTTATAACAGTAATTTCAGGGGCTTGCTGACTTGACTTAGAGTCTTTCTCTGCACAACCTTGAAGGGTTACACATGCAAAGGTTAAAATTAACAAGAAGAATAGTTTTACTTTATTGATTTTAAGTGTTATGTTAACAAATTGAATATTTATCATGTTAAATCTAATTTAAAAAGTTGAAGCAAATTTATGAGTAGAATAATTTGAAGCTAAATTATGATATGAGCGATATAAATAATTTCCTGACGTAAAATTATTGTTCACAGCAATATGATGACATTTAATTATTTAGATTCATTGTCCAATTTATCATTCTATTTAATGATATGTATTTAAAAGAAAACTCATTTGAGAATCCTCTTTTAAAAAAAAATACCTCGAGGACGAACCTCGAGGTATTATTGAAATTAATTTGGTAAATTAAACAAACGCCATTCTTGCATTTGAAATAAGCTACTTCCATTATTGTTCAAGATGTCGAACCTATAAATTTTATAAGCTGTATTATTGTCAAAATAGAATTCACGTGTAAGTATTCTATCGGGAAAAGTATAATCAGATCTGGCGTCTAAAGTAACCCAAGTTACGCCATCTTGTGATCCTTGAATTTCCCAATCACGTGGGTCTCTACTCGATGCATCATTACCAGAAGTTAAGGCATAATATCCAGCAACCACAGGTTCTTCAAATTCTAGATTTATCCAGAATGGAGCAACAAAACCGGATAAGTATTTGGTACCTAAATCACCATCTATTAATTTTAAGGAACCTTCTGCTCCGTTTGGCCCTCCGCTGTATTCTCTATTCACCGTAATTGTGGCCTGATCTGTAATATCTACAGGAGCTCCAGAAATTACTTTTAGAGGTGCAGAAGCGGTTATTGATGCGTCATCTGCTGCTGTCACAGTAAGCATAGTTTCTCCTGAACCCGTAGCCGTAAGAGATACTGACTTGTCTGCATTAATTACTAAATCAGCAACACTTGTATCATCAACTGACCATATATAGTCTCTATTAGGGAAAATATTTGGTTCAAAAGTAGCCGTTACATCTTGCGATTCACCAGATACTAATAGAATAATGTCATAGTTGTCTAAGTTAACACCAGTCTCTAATAAATCGGCAAATTCACGTCTTCCATCACATGAAAAGATAGCAATAGCAAAAACGAAGTAGGCTATGTTTTTAAATTTCAAAAAATATGTTTTCATAGTTGTAATTATTAGTTGTATCCAGGGTTTTGAACTAGATTCGGGTTAGCTTGTAATTGTCTTAATGGTATAGGGTATAGTGTACGAGTTAAATCTGCCGTAGGTTCATGATCCCACCACGATCCTGTAGTAAATTTACCAAACCGTATTAAATCTGTACGTCTTTTTCCTTCAAAAATAAATTCTCTACCTCGTTCTGCAAGTAACTCATCTAGAGTTAAAGTACCCGTTGTATATTTTTCGGTTAGCCAATCGTCTGGTGTAAAATAACGCATTTTACTTTCATTGATTAAATCAACAGCTTCCTGTGTTGCACTACCACCGTTAGCACGCATAAGAGCTTCTGCTTTATTAAAATACATTTCAGTTAAGCGATATATTACATAATCACCTTCCAAATAGTTTTCATCATCTTGTCTCCCTGCTCTATATTTATACATTCTGGCTCCACTATTTTCTTCTCCATTTGTCATAGAACCTTCACCTGTTTCACCTTCTGTATTTCTTCTAATATTATTCACATAAATAAAGGGTTCTCCACTATATTCTTCTGAACCTAAAATAGGTTCATTTGTATCTATTTTATACTGAGGTCCGAATAAAAACCATTCTTGTTTACGAATGTCAATTTCTTTATAGGCGTCAAATGCTGAAGGAATAACCACAAAGGCATTATTACCAGAAAAATTATAATCTAAGGCTGCGGTCATATTTGAAAAGCCCATATAGAAAGATCCCCAATGATAACCAAAATCATTTTTACGACTGAATGGAAACTGAAATATATTCTCGGAAGACTGATCATTGGTATTGCTATATGGGCCTAAAAGGTCTTGATCTAACATAATATTACCTGTTAAGGCTCCACCTTCTCCATTAATAATTTTATCAGCATAGGTAATAGACTCTTCCCATCGTGAAGTTCCTGACCAGATTTCGGCATTCAAGTAAAGTTCTGAAAGCATTGCGTACCCGACGGCTCTAGACATTCTGCCAATTAATTGTTGAGATAGTGGTTGTAAATTTTCAACGTTTTCCAACAATTCTTGCTCTATAAAGGCAAAAACCTCAGTACGGTCAACTGTTTCCGGATTGGTAGGAATACCTACAGTAGTTACAATGGGCACATTACCCCACAAATCCATAATTTTCATATAGTGAAATGCCCGTAGTACTTTAGCTTCTGCAACTATCGAAGCTAATCGTTCAGGTGTTACACCTATAGACTCAGCGTCTACTGCCTCAATGGCCTCAATAGCTGTATTTGTATAACCTAACCCTGTCCACATTAAACTCCATGCATTGTTTAAACGCCCTTCTTCTTGTGTCCAAGTATGATAATGTTGTCTAATATGATCTCCATTGTCATAAGCGTGTCGTCCTTTTTGTGGCCACGCAATCTGATCAGCTGACAGCACATTGTGATAATAATACCCATTTTGACCAGACCATGATAGCCATGCTTGCATATGTGTAAAGGGTCTTAAATTGGCTTGAAGCAATTCTAATTCAGTTTTATAAAAGTTACTCTCTGATAATTCCGAATATGTAGTTTCTTCTAGATCTGTACACGAAAAAGTGAGTAACAGTACAAGCAAACTACCTATTTTTGTTAATTTTATTGTTTTCATTTTTCTAGTATTAAAAATTGATATTAATTCCTGCTGTTACTGTAATAGTACGTGGATAAAAATTTCTATCATCTATACCTGGATATAGACCTGTATCTTGCACTTCAGGATCTCTACCCGTATAACCTGTGAAGGTCGCTAAGTTTCTGGCACTACCAAAAATTCGTATACCCGTAAAAGGACTTTTATCTGGTAGATTAAAATTATAACCTAAAGTAACATTATCTAACTTCACAAAATCTCCACTCTCTAAATAATAATCAGAATATTGCGGAGCTTCGTTAATTTGACTAAATTCTCCAAGTGCTGAGTTCAGTACGTTTCCAGGTAACAAATTTTGATTGCCATAAAATAAATCTACAGTATTTAAAATGTCGTATTTAAATTTACCTCTAAAGAAAACTGTTAAATCTAAATTTTTATATTTAAATGTATTGGTTAAAGAAGCATAGTATTTAGGCAAACCATTACCTATTATGGCCTTATCTTCTTCTGTCATATCACTTGCTCGTCCTATAGTTCCATCAGCTTTATGGAATAACCATTTACCATCAACTGTAAATCCAGCAAAACGCTTTCCGTAGAAATCTCCAATAGGACCACCTTCTGTATTTCTAATGGCATTTCCTAAATTACCAGGGTTCCCTATGCTCCCTCCATACAATTCTTGTGCTGCATAAATTTGATTAGATAACTTACTCAGCTCATTATTTTGGTAACTTCCAGCAAAATCAGCAGTCCATGAAAAATCTCCTTTATCAACAATACGGTAGGTAAGGCTTAATTCAATCCCACTATTGATAATATCACCTACGTTTGTATAAATACTACTTCTAACAAATGGAGGTTGTGGCACATCATAACTTAGTAATAAATCTTCTGTTTTTCTAGTATAAACATCCAATGCCCCAGTCAATCTGTTTGATAATAACCCAAAATCTAGCCCAATGTTAAATTCCTTTTTTGTTTCCCATTTAAGATCTGGATTGGGGTTTTTTACAGGACCATAGGTTTGATAATAAGTAGCTTCATCTCCAACAAAGATTGGGTATTTTCCACCTGTACCTAATGTTACAATAGATTGGTAATTGGGAATTCCTTGATTACCTGTAACACCAAAACCAACTCTCAGTTTTAAGTTGTTTATAAAATCAACTTCATCCATGAATAATTCATCAGAAATTACCCATGCTCCAGAAATTGCAGGAAAAGTAGCCCATTTGTTATTAGCACCAAACCTTGAAGACCCTTCATGCCTCACAGAACCTTGGATAAAATATCGATCTTTATAACTATAGCTAACTCTTGTAAAATAGGCTATTAACGTATTGTCTTCTTTAAAACTAGAAAGTCCAGGTCTTGGAAGGTCTTCATCAGTAATAGCATTACCTGCACCTAAATTCCAATCTAGAAAACCGTCAGTAGTAAAACCACTGTTACTAGCAGAAAAATTTTCATTTGTTGAATACTGATAACTATATCCTCCCAGAAATTCTAAAGTACTATTGTCAAAATCTTTATTATATGTAATAGTCGGTTCTATTGTTTGTGTGTAGTCTAAATAGCTGCTCTTATAAGCATAGCCCGTTCCGTTGTAGGAACTTCCAGGATTATATTGTGCCCAATCTTGTGATGATCTATAATATCGATCATCCCAAGAATTTCTCTGATAAGAACCAAATACAGATGCTATAAAACCTGGTATAACCTCATAACTTAATTTCATATCACCTGAAAAGGTAAATTGTTTTCTCTGGTTTATGCGATTTTCATATTCTGAAAACGGGTTATATCCATTTTCTGGTTGATAAAAACCATAAAGACCTTGATTATTAAGATCTCCTCCTGGTTCAGCAAAAATTGGAGCTGTAGGGTTCCAATCGGTTACAATACCAAATTGACCACCACCTAAAAGATTAGCGTCATTAAAATTTACTGCCACACTAGATGCAAAGTTCAGCTTATCATTTAATCCTGATTGATTAAAACTACCTCTAATACCAAACTCTTCACGACTATTCTCTAAGGCGATACCCTGAGAATCTTTGTAATATACAGAAGCTCTATAAGTGCCTGTTTCTCCACCACCAGAAGCAACAAAGTTGTGATATTGCGATAGATTTGATTCATTTACCAATTCATCAAATATATCAGTGGAAGCTCCTAAGTCATTATTAGGGCTAATAATACCGTCAGTTATCGCTTGACGAAATTCACTAGCAGATAAGAATTCTGGTTTACTATTTACAAAATCTCTTGATAAAAAGGTTGAATAGTTAAAGCTACTTTTACCTTTTTTACCTTTTTTAGTAGTAATTAAAATTACTCCATTGGTACCACGGGTTCCATAGATCGCGGCAGCGGCTCCATCTTTTAAAACATCAAAAGATTCTATATCATTTTGTTGAAGTAAATCTAAATTACCGCCAGGGATTCCGTCAACAACTATTAATGGTGAAGTAGAACCGGTCAACGAGGTAATTCCTCTTAATTGTATAGCAACACCTGAGTTCGGGTTATTTCCTCCAGATCTTGTTATTTGCAGTCCTGCCACTTTTCCCTGAATTAAATCCATTGAATTTCCAACTGCACCTTGGTTAAAATCTTCGGATGCAACTTTAGCGACTGCGGTAGATACGGCTTTTCTCTGCTGAGAACCATATCCAATAAGAACTACTTCATTTAAGTTTTGTGCATCCTCTTCCAATTGAACATTAATTTTGGTTTGAGATCCTATTTTAATTTCAATATTGCTATATCCAATAAATGAAACTAATAATATAGAATTTTTTGATGCAACTTTGATAGAGAATTCTCCGTCAAAATCGGTTATAGTGCCGTTAGTAGTGTTTTTTTCAATAACACTGGCACCTGGAAGTGGAACTCCATTGGAGTCTTTTACAATTCCAGAAATGGGTATTTGGACTTGTGCAAATCCTTGTTGTAAATAAAACAACGATAAGAGTAAGGTAATTAGCATTATCCTTACTTTCTGCTTAATAGGTTTGTTTTTCATCGTTTTCACTTTTATGAGTATTCATTAAATAAGTTAAGTTGTAAAATGGTATTAAATTCATCCTTTTTTGATTAAAAATGAATACTTGTGTGCCGTCGAAAAATGATAAGTTCATCCCATTTTGACTGTTTTAGAAATTGTCGTTTTTTCATTAAAAATTGAATTAATTATATTAAAGTTAGTAGTCTGTTAATTAACGAGATAAAATTAGTAAAACGATTTAGTTAAACCAAATATATTAGTACTATTTTCTAAAATACTTCAATATGCCAATGTTTTAAAGTGGTTTCAAGTTTCTGAAAAATGAAAATCATATTTTTTTAACCTATATCTTTCAATAATTTCGAATACTATTTTATTTAATTCTTCTAAATATTGTAAATGGTAACCGATAAGACATATAGAAAATCATATTATATAAATTTGAATAAATAATTTATCCTACGTTCCCTGATCGTGTGCAATAAAGTTTCACCGTACCTTTTTCTGTGAAGAAAAGAGAAATTGAAGAATTAAGATTAAATCTAGCTTTTAATTTTTTTTACTTCATACTTTTTAAAGACATTTAAACCATACCATCCTATATATATAAAGCTCAATAGTGGTAAAACAAAAGAAAAGTTAATTTCAGATACCCCTAGAATACTAGTGTCAGCTACACCGTTTCCACCAATGTCAATTATAAGCGCTTGTATTTTGGGCAATGTAGCACCACCAACTATCGCCATAATTAAACCTGCAGAACCTACTTTTGTTTGCTCTTCTGTTAAGTCTCCAAGTGAAATGCCATAAATTGTAGGAAACATTAGTGACATAAAAAAAGAAATTCCTACCAAACTATATAAGCCCACAATACCATGAATAAATATTGCGCCAACCGTAAATAGGCCACCAAATATGGCAAAATACATCAATAGTTTACCTGAGCTGATAAATCTTAACAAATAGGTCCCTATTGCGCGTCCTATAGTGAATAAAATAAAGGCTGCCATTTGGTAGTAGCCAGCTGTAACATTATTTATTCCTATGGCTTCGGCATATTGATATATATAAGTCCAGCACATAATTAAACATCCTGTGTGAAATATTTGGGCCAAAACGCCAAAGACATATTTTTTATTTTTGATTAAAACAGCAAAGGTTTTTCCAATTTTGGGCATACTACCACTGTCTTTTGATTGTGGCATTTTACTCACAAGGAAAATTATAAATACTGCAGTAATTATCAATCCTAATATTACATATGGATTCCGTATTACCATTAAATCAGAAGTGCGAATTAATAATTTGGAAGCTTCATCTAAAGCACTAAAATTCTCTACATCATCCGATTGTAAATTCTTTAATACAACTTGTTGTGCTACTATCAATCCTAAAATTAATCCTACAGGGTTGAATGCTTGTGCCAAATTTAAGCGCTGTGTCGCTGTTTCCTTTGCGCCCATTGCCAGTGCATAAGGATTTGCCGCAGTTTCTAAAAAGGCCAATCCAAATGTAAGGATATACAACCCTAAACAAAAGAATACAAAACTTTCAGTTTGAGCTGCTGGATAGAATAGAAGTGCTCCCGTGGCATAAAGACCTAACCCAATTAGAATGCCAACTTTATAAGAATATTTTCTCATAAACATTGCAGCTGGTAGAGCCATACAAAAGTAACCACCATAAAATGCTGTTTGAACCCAAGCTGCTTCTGAGTTTGATAATTCTAATACCTTTTTAAAAGCTTGCACCATAGGGTCTGTTACAGCGTTGGCAAAACCCCATAATGCAAATAGTGAAGTGATCAATATGAATGGAATAAGAACTTTTTTTTCAACAAGAGGTGTTTTTTCTGAGTGTTTCATTGGATTAAATTTAATGGTGTTTAATTATCATAAAGATTGATGACCACACAACAAGGGTTGCTATATCGATTTAGTTAAATCGAATTATGCTCAATCTCAAATTGGTTAGTTATTTGTTAATCTTCGTATTGCTAAACGTATAGTTATTATTGTAGAAGTTCTGGATGCGATTGATAAGTTTTCCAAAGCAATTCACCAAAAAGAGTGTTTGCCCAAGCAAACCAAGATCTGGTAAAGTTCTTAGGATCATCAACGTGAAAGGTTTCATGCATAAAACCGGTTTCACCATGGGTAGCTTTTAAAGTTTTGATACATTCTTTAATTTCATTAGGATCAGTGCTTGTAAGTGCTCTCATAGTTGTAGCCATGGGCCATATCATTTTCAGTCCTACATGTGGTCCGCCAATACCTTCGGCAGCTTTCCCTTTAAAAAAGAAAGGATTGTCTAAAGACCAAACAAACTCTCTTGTGTTTTGATATACCCAGTCGTCTTTATCAACGGCATCTAAATAAGGCAATGATATTAAGCTAGGGATATTTGCATCATCCATAAGTAAATGGTTTCCATAACCATCAACCTCAAAAGCGTATATGTCTCCATATTTAGGGTGGTTAACAATACCATGTTTTTTTATGGCTGTTTCAACTTCATCAGCAAGTTCATTTAGTTCATTTGCCAAAGAATGATCACCTTCAATTTTTTTAATCATTTCAGCAGCCTGTCTTAAGCTAACAACAGCAAAAAAGTTAGAGGGTATTAAAAATGAAAATAGCGTGGAATCATCACTAGGTCTAAAAGCAGAGCATATTAAGCCGACCGGTTTAACCGGATATCCATAACCTTTTAAATTTCTTGTGTCAGTACCTTTTGGGGTTGTTCTTTCAAAAGAATATGGGTTTGAACCATCCTTTTCTTGTTGTTCTATAAAAACTTTTAACGTAGCTTTTATTGCCTTTTTCCAATCTTGGTCAAAAGGGGTTGTATCACCGGTAGTTTTCCAATAATTATAACCTAATCTAATAGGATAACATAACGAATCAATTTCATATTTGCGTTCGTGCACCCCTGGAAGCATTTTAGTATGGTCTGTTGTCCATTCCCCTTTTTTATTAGGGTCATTATAAAATGCGTTTGCATATGGGTCTTTTAATATGTATTGAGTCTGTCTATTGATAACACCTGCAATAAGATCTTTTAGGTCTTTGTCTTGATCTAGAAAAGCCATATATGGCCAAACTTGTGCGGAGCTGTCACGTAACCACATGGCATCAATATCTCCGGTAATAACATAAGTGTCTGGCTTATTATTCTTTTTAGTAAAAGTTACTGTGGTGTCCAATGTATTGGGAAAACAATTGTTGAATAACCACCCTAACTCTTTATCTTTTACATTTTTTTGGAATTCTTCAATGGCGCTTTCAACAGATTTACTTTCAAAATTTCGTTGTCTTTTTGGAGTTCGAACTATTGGGAAATTCTTTAAAGAATTGGTTGCTGTCAATTGAAATGGATCAAGCATTGCTAATCCACCCATTAATGCTGTATTTCTAATAAATTTTCGTCTTTGCATAATTGATTAGTGTTATCTTATACTAGGGTGTTTTTTTTACCTAGGTAGTTTGCTGTTTTAATATCATTTTGATGCAATTAGTCATTCATATATTCACTTGGTGTCATATTAAACTGTTTCTGGAAGTTTCTTCCAAAACTAGTCTGTGAATTATAACCGACCATTTCTGCTACTTCATAAATTTTATAATCACCCAATTTTAGTAATTCTGCTGCTTTTTTTAATCGCGTTATATTTACTAATTCATTGGGGCTTAAGTTAGACATCTCCTTTATTTTTCTATAAAAAGTGGAGCGACTCATATGCATCGCATCAGCCAATGACTCAACACTTAATTTAGGGTCTGATATGTTTTTAAAAATTATATCATCTAATTTCTTAATAAAGGATTCATCAGTTTTTGTATGGGCTAAGCTCCGAACATGTGCTAATGGTGAACTGGAGTAATAATTCAAAATATGCTCCCGGTTTTCAATGAGATTTGCTATTTGAACCTTTAGATAGGTCATGGAAAAGGGTTTTTCAATATAGGCATCAGCCCCAATTTCCAAACCTTCTATTTTAGCAGCTATCGCTGATCTAGCCGTTAATAGAATTATAGGGATGTGACTTGTTTCTAAATCTGTTTTTAATTTTTCGCAAAGCTTAAACCCATCCATACCGGGCATCATCACATCGCTGACTATTAAATGAATATTTTCAGTTGCAATAATTCTTAAAGCTATTTCAGCATTTTCAGCTTTAAAAACGACATAGTCTATGTTAAGCTCTTTTGCAACAAAATCTAATAAATCAATATTATCTTCTACTAGTAAAATACTGGGGCTATTATGTTCAGTATCGATTTTTAGATTGCCTTTAGTTTCAACAGTTTCACTGGTTTCTGAGGTTTTTAATTTGAATTCTTTTTCTTGATGAATTGGAAGTTTAAGTACAAAAATATTCATGTTGGCGTCGCTAGTGTCTAGATATAAGTTTCCTTTATGAAGGTCTGTTAAAGATTGGGCTAGTGAAAGACCGATACCCGTGCCTGGTTGATGATCGTTTTTAACCTCTTGTTCTCTAAAAAATGGTTCGAATATTTTATTCTTTAAATGCGCAGGTATAAGCACTCCGTCATTCTTTACAGTCAATTGAATTGAGTCTTCACTAGAGGTGAGGGATACTATAACTTTTTGATCTGCATATTTTATTGCATTATTGAGTAAATTGCTTAATATTTTTTTTAAGGCCTCGGCATCAACATATGCGTATATGTTTTGAGAGTTAAGAACAATGTCAAATTCAATATTTTTTTCAAGGATTATTTGACTGAACCTCGTGTGAGTATCCTTTAGAAGTAATGAAATGTTTGTCTTAACAAAAGTTAAGGCCATATTTTCTAGTTCAGCTTTTCTAAAGTCAAGCAGCTGATTTGTTAGGTCTAATAATCTTGAAGTGTTTTTATCCATAATGTTGAGGTTATCAGAAAGGTCTGAACCCGGTTCAACATTTTTTAACAATTTTTCTAACGGACTTTTTATAAGTGTTAAGGGGGTGCGAATTTCGTGAGAAACATTTGTGAAAAATTCAATTTTAGATTGAAATATTTCTTTTTCCTTTTTGTTATTAATTTCTCTTAGTGTATTAAAATTTTTGATTTTAATTCTGCTATTATATAGTCTTAACACTACAAGAGTTGCTAAAATTGTACATAATATATAAAGTGAATAAGCAAGGCTGCTTTTCCAAAAGACTGGTAATATTTCAATTTTTAATGTTGAAACTTCTTCGCTCCAAACTCCGTTATTGTTGAGTGATTTGACCATAAAATCATATTTTCCAGAAGGTAATTCTGTAAAATATACACTATGTTTTTTTTGTAAATAAACCCAATCTTCATGTAACCCTTTTAATTTAAACCAATAATCAGTCATTTCAGGAGCCGTAAAACTGAGTGCTGAAAAATCTAAACTAAATGTTGTCTGATCAGGTTGTAATTGAATTTTGTTCGTAAACGTTATTGATTTTGTTAATGGAGAACCTTTTGTTTTAAGAGGAACCTCTTCGTTGTTAATTTTAAACCCTGTAATTAGAATTGTTGGTTTATAATTATTCTTTATAAAATTTTCAGGATTAAAACTTATCATACCATTAACACTCCCAAAATACATTGTACCATGTTCATCTTTATAAGCAGAATTGTAATTGAATTGATCACTCAATAATCCATTGGCTTTTGTATAGGTGCTCTTATGTTCAGTTTTTGGATTATAGGAGACTAACCCTTTAGAGGTTGTTATCCATAGCAAGTTGTTTCTATCTTCTATTATCGCATAAAAAGCACTGCTAGGAAAACCATCATTGACATCATATTTTTTGAAATCTTTTGAATTACGATGAAATAAGTTGAGTCCGTTTTCTGTTGTTATCCAAATATTTTGTTCACTATCCTCAAAAATTCCATTTATTGCATTACTACTTATCCCATTATTTACATTAAGGTCTTGTTTGCTATAAACACCACTCTTATTGGTTGAAGGGTCATAAAAAAATAGACCATTCCAATAGGTTCCTGCCCAAAGTATACCTTTACTATCTTCCATAAAAGAAGTAAAGAATATTCCTTCTGGAAAAGCCTCAATTGTGGAAAATTTATTCGTTTTAGGATCGAATATTTGTACTCCTGATGTTGTGACAACATAAATTTGATTGTTTTTGCCCTCATATAATGTAAAGGCGAAATTACTAGAAAGACCAGAATTACCGTCCGTTTTATAGGTTTTTATGACCTTTTCAGTTTTAGTATTCATTATATCAATTCCATGCTCAAAAGTGCCAATCCAGAGTGTTTCATCTTGTGGTAAAATACCATGAATATTATAATGGGATAGAGTACTGTTTTCGATTGTAGAATTGTAATTTGTGAAAATTCCAGTTTTTGGATTGAGTTTGTTTAAGCCTGCATCTTCTGTTCCTATCCAAAGATTCCCGTCTTTATCTTCTCGTATTTCACGAACAGCATTACCGCTAATTGAATTTTCTGAAATTTTTGGAAAATATTTATGAAACGTTGTATATTGTTTTGGATAGTAATTGATTCCACCAAAATAAGTGCCTATCCATATTCCTCCTTCCTTGTCACGAGCTAGCGTATACACTGCATTGTCTGATAAAGAATACGGATTGTTGTAACTTTTTCTTAAATTTTTATAACTTTTGTCTTCAAAGTTATAAATATATATACCTAATTCAGTTGCAATCCAAAGTTCACCATTCTCTCCTTTAATAAAATCCCTCACAAATAATGGTTCTGTAATTTCAGGCATTAAATGTTTTGTAACGCGATTTTTTATATCATAAGAAAAAACCCCATGATCCCTTGTCCCAATAAGAATTGTGTTATTGTCTAACGCAAATAACTTGTTTATTCGTATTGGAACTTCAGTGTCTTTTTTTGATGTAATTTTAATTTCATTAAACGAGTTAGTTTTACTTTTATAATGACGGATTAAACTGCCCATAGCTGTCCATATCTCTCCGTCGGGAGTTCTTGTCAATTCTTCATTATGGAAGTAGATTTCAGTGTCAAAGATTTTTGTTTCTTTTGAAGCTATGTTGTATTTAAATAATGTCGAACCTCCTATATACCAAAGGTTTCCTTTATTATCATGTTCAATATCTAAAATAGGCCTATTTTTAGAAACTTTAATTAGATCAAAATTCTCTTTATTTTCATTATAATGATATACTCCACTGTCAGTTCCAACCCAGAGTGTATCATTGAACTCAAGCAGACATTCAATATAATTACTGCCAATACTTGTTGAATCATTAACACTGTTCCGAAATGTTTTAAAATGATAACCATCAAACCTGTTTAAACCATCTTTGGTTCCGAACCATAAAAATCCTTGTTTTCCCTGAATGGCAGTTTGTACGGTATTATGAGACAAGCCATCTTCCACTTGATAATGTTTAAAGTAATACTCTTGACCCCATGAAATATAATAGGGTAATAGTAAGAGTAATAGAAAGATAGTTTTGTTCTTCATTTCTGATTAAAATACAATTTATGAAAATTTCTTACTTTTTGTCAAATAAAACATTTGAAAATTTTTATGCTAGTTGTGTTGATTATTTTTTTCTTCTATAATACTTAAAACCTCGTTCCATGGTAAGACTTTTATCCGCGTTGCCCAGCTATCATAATAACCGATCATCTCGGTTGCTTTCTCTGGCATTTCTTGAATCAAATTATGCATTTCTGTACGATCGTTATCCATATTGTAAAGCTCCCAATTGTTTTGATCTTTTTCCCATTTTTGTACCAATTTATACTTACCCATTCTCACGGCCTTATTCCCCTCATGTTCCCAAAAAATAGGTTCAGAGTGTATTTGCTTTTCTGCATTATTCCATAGAGGTACAAGACTCTTTCCTGACATCGGGACGATAGCATTATTGTTAAAATTCAAGGGGTAATCAGCATTGGAGACATCCAAAACAGTTGCCATAATATCTGGTAGAAAGCCATATCCATTAATTATTTTTCCGTTCATCTTTGCCTCAATACCATTTGGCCAATGTATTATAAATGGCGTAGCAATACCACCTTCATGAAGCCAATGTTTGTACTCTCTATATGGCGTGTTAGATGCATTGGCCCAAGCGCTACCATACGTCAATATATAACCTTCTTTAGTCTCTAATTGCGCTGCAGGACCATCCGCCAATTCCGAAAATTCAGCACATGCACCATTATCATTTAGAAACATAATGATAGTATTGTCAAATAAGTTGTTTGTTTTTAAACTATCAACCAAACGTCCAATGTTTTGATCCATTCTATCCACCATTGCTGCATAAATAGCCATTCTTAAGTCCATTTCTTTCTTCTTATCTTCATCTAAAGAATCCCAATCTCTTGAATCTTGAGGTGTCAATTGCCAATCTGAATTTATTATCCCCATTTTCTTCATCCGCTCATAGCGTTCCAAACGTAATTTCTGCCAACCTTCTTTGTACTTACCTTTATACTTATCCACAACTTCTTGAGGAGCTTGAATCGGCCAATGTGGAGCATTATAAGCTAAATATAAAAAGAAAGGTTTGTCCGCTGATTTATTTTTTGATTGATTTATAAATTGAATGGCATTATCCGTAAATACATCGGTGGTGTAAAAGTCAGGATCGGTTATTTCAATTTTTTCATTTCCAGAAACAATACCCCTCGGATGCACTGGTTTAAATAGATTGGCTGCCCCTGGCACAATTCCATAAAAATTATCAAATCCTCGTTGCATTGGCCATTGATCTATATTTTCATAGCCTAAATGCCATTTTCCGGCCATCATAGTAGTATAACCAGAAGCTTTTAAGACCTCGGCAATTGTCACGGTATTTTTGCTCAGATAACCTTGGTATTCGAGTACGCCGTAATTATGCCCAACAGCGTTGCTAGGTGGATTTGTCATATGTCCTACTCCCGCTTCTTGAGGGTAACAACCTGTTAATAATGAAGCACGCGTGGGACAACATCTTCCTGTATTGTAAAATTGAGTAAACTTTAAGCCCTCATCTGCTAATTTTGTCAAGTTTGGTGTGTCAATTTCGCCGCCAAAGGGTGAAATGTCAGAATAGCCCATATCATCTGACATTATTAATATAATATTCGGTCGTTGTTTCGTTGTTTCTACTTCATTTTTTTTGCACGATGCTAAAAATAAAAGCGAAATAAAAATTAGTACTTTTCCAACCATAACCTTATAAAATATAATCGCAATTTAAACAGATTGACCGAAATAGCATTAAGCAAACCGTGTCAGAGTTCTACAATTTGTTCCAAATACAATAATTTTTATTTTGAAATTAGAGATTTGAACAGTTTGTATGGTAAAATGAAATGTTTTGGGTCAATTTATATTGTTTTTTTCATTTCTTTTGAGAAGTAAATCAAAATTCAATTATTGAATTAAATACGTGAACTAAACCTAAATTGATGAAAAAAATATTACTTATTACAGTCACATTATTATTGGCAAAACCCGTAGGAGCGCAATGGAAACCTGCTGGAGATAAAATAAAAACGAAGTGGGCTGAAATGATTGACCCAACTAATGTTCTAGAAGAGTATCCTAGACCGATTATGAAACGCAGTCAATGGAAAAACCTAAATGGTTTATGGGATTACAGTATACAAGATTATGGAAAAACAATGCCTGAAAAATATGATGGTAAAATATTGGTACCCTTCGCAGTTGAATCCAGTTTGTCGGGGGTAATGAAAGATGTGGGCGAACATAAAGAATTATGGTATGAAACTAATTTTATAGTTCCCAATAACTGGGGTAATAAAAATATACTCTTGCATTTTGGGGCGGTTGATTGGAAAGCAGATTTTTGGCTCAATGATATCAAAATTGGCTCTCATACGGGTGGATATTCACCTTTTTCATTTGATATTACACCTTTTTTAGATGGGAAATCACAAAAATTAGTAGTCAGAGTTTGGGATCCGTCAAGCGATGGTCCACAACCTCGAGGTAAACAAATTAAAAACCCTCATGGTATTTGGTATACCCCGGTGACCGGAATTTGGCAAACTGTTTGGATTGAACCAGTGAATAAAAAAAGCGTTTCGGATTTAACGATCACACCAGATTTAGATCACAATAAATTAAATGTTCGCGCTGAAACGACCGGAGTGTCATATGGTGATATTCTCGAAATAACCGTATTTGATGGGACTAAAAGAATAAAAAACGTAAAAGGTGCTGTTGGTGAAAACATCGAAATAAATTTAGATAATCCTAAATTATGGTCACCCGAATCTCCTTTTTTGTATAATACTACCATTAAACTACTAAGTGGAAACAAAACAGTTGATGAGGTTAAAAGTTATTTTGCTATGCGTAAAATATCTTCCAAAAGAGATGAAAATGGTATTGTAAGGATGCAATTGAATAATAAAGACTATTTCCAATTTGGTCCTTTGGATCAAGGTTGGTGGCCAGATGGATTATATACTGCTCCTACAGATGAAGCGTTGAAATATGACATTGTTAAAACTAAAGAACTTGGTTTTAATATGATAAGAAAACACGTGAAAGTTGAACCTGCCCGATGGTATACTCATTGTGATCAATTAGGTGTGTTGGTTTGGCAGGACATGCCAAATGGTGATCAAGGACCTGGATGGCAAATGAGAAGTTTCTATAAAGGGAATGAAATTAGTAGAACTAAATCGTCAAAACAAATTTATAAAAAAGAATGGGAAGAAATTATAGATTACTTGCAACCCTATCCGAGCATTGTAGTTTGGGTACCTTTTAACGAGTCATGGGGACAGTTTGACACTGTTGAAATTACTGAATGGACGAAGAAATTGGATCCATCAAGGTTGATAAATTCGGCAAGTGGAGGTAATCATTTTCCAACTGGTGATATTTTGGATTTACACAACTATCCTGATCCTAATTTATTTTTATATGATGCCAACAGAGTAACGGTACTTGGTGAATATGGCGGTATTGGTTTACCGTTAGAAGGTCATCTATGGAAAACCGATAAAAACTGGGGGTATGTTCAGTTTAAAAATTCCGAAGAGACGACTGCTAAATATGTTGAATATGCCAAAAAGCTTGGTGGATTAGTTAAAACAGGATTTTCGGCTGCAGTTTATACGCAAACCACAGATGTAGAAGGTGAGATAAACGGTTTTATGACCTACGATAGGAAAATAGATAAGATGAACATTGCTAAAGTACGTCAAGCCAATGAAGCGGTGATACAAATGCTTCAGAAGTAACCTTTTCATTAACCAATATTGAAGCACGTTTGAATAGTTTAAGATGACTATTGGAAGTTAGACATCACAAATTATTAAAAAATGCAAATTACTTTATTTACAATTGAATTTCTATTTCTGAATAACTTAAGGATTGAGAAGTTTTTAGTAATCTTAAATTAAAATATATGCAAACGATCAAAAAAATGAATAACGTATATTCTACCTTGTTTTTAATTTTTTTATTGGCAATGGGGTGCAAAAATAAACCCTCTAATATTGAAGTTTTTAAGGATCAAGAACAGGACTCTTTAGTAACAATTAAGAGTGGAAATCCAGTTTTTGAAGGGTGGTATGCAGATCCTGAAGGTATTATTTTCGATGATAAATATTGGGTTTTTCCTACTTATTCAGCTAAATACGAAAAGCAAGTTTTCTTTGATGCTTTTTCCTCACCAGACCTTGTTCAATGGACAAAACATGAAAAGATTTTGGATACTATTTCCGTAAAATGGGCCAAGAAAGCTATGTGGGCTCCTTCTATAATAGAGAAAAATGATAAGTATTATCTTTTTTTTGGGGCTAACGATATTCAAAGTGATGACGAAAAGGGAGGTATAGGTGTTTCAGTTTCTGATACTCCTGAAGGTCCTTATAAAGATTTATTAGGTGAGCCACTTATTGATAAATTTCATAATGGTGCTCAGCCTATTGATCAATTTGTTTTTCATGATAAAGATGGTCAATATTATCTCATTTATGGAGGATGGAAGCACTGTAATATCGCAAAATTAAACGATGATTTTACAGGATTTAAAGCATTTGACGATGGAACTGTTTTTAAAGAAATAACACCTCATAATTATGTGGAAGGACCATTTATGTTTATTAAAGATGGTAAATATTATTTTATGTGGAGTGAAGGGGGTTGGACAGGTCCTGATTATAGTGTGGCTTATGCAATTGCGGATTCTCCATTTGGTCCCTTTAAAAGGAAGGGTAAGATATTAAAACAAGACCCTAGTATTGCTACTGGAGCCGGTCATCATTCTGTAATACATAACCCAAGTACGGATGATTTTTATATTTTATATCACAGAAGACCACTTACTGAAACGGATGGAAATTCAAGAGAAACCTGTATAGACAAAATGGACTTTAATAAAGATGGTACGATAAAACCCATAATTATGACGAATGAAGGTGTGCCTATTAATAAAATTATAAATATGCCAATATAATAGATGTTCAGATAACTAGTATTAGGTGTACTCATTTTTTGTATTTATAACAGTTAGGTAATTACTGGAGCCTGAATTTTGATTAATTAAATGTAGGGGTGCATACTCTTTTTATGGGAAATGCAAGTCCTGAATTAAAAATAGAATAAACATTTGCTTTAAAATACTTAATGGATACTGGAAGCTTATAATATAGTGAGAATAATAGTTTTTGTCAATTGATTGCCTAGAGTAAATTTAGTACAATAGATATAATTCTAAAACTCTAAAAACAAATGCATCAGAATGAGGAGTCCATCCGTACCTCTTGAATGTTATTTTATGATTTAGTAATATCTCTAAATTATTCGCCGATAGCTAATCAAGATTAAATGAAGTAAATCTAAGAATAGAACGGTATGCTAATTTACGCGATGTTATATATACTTCGAGCTATAAAATAAAGAGGAGTAGTGATGTATTATATAATAAGGTTGACATGCTTAATAAAAAATCAAATTTAAAATAATTGTTAAAATGAAGAAATCAAATATTCTTGCAATATCAATTGTAATATTTATTTTAATATTTTATTCTTGCGATAAAGTTACTGATGGTAAAATGAACATTGAGATCGTAACATCACCATCAATCTTAGTTACAAGTAATTCTCACTATGTAAGTAATAGGGCACCGTTGGTGCCAAGTGCACTCATAAAATTACCGTTAGGGGCCATTCAGCCTCAAAATTGGTTAAAAGAATGTATGGAAAGACAAGCCGAAGGGTTAATGGGTAATTTGGGAGAAATTAGTGCCTGGTTGCAAAAAGAAAATAACGCTTGGCTCTCCAATGATGGTAAAGGTGCTTGGGGATGGGAGGAGGTGCCATATTGGCTCAAAGGTTATTTGAATAGTGCCTATATTTTAGGAGATAAAACTATGATCAATGAATCTCAAATTTGGATTGATGCAGCTATTAATAGTCAACGCTCAGATGGTAATTTTGGTCCAGTTATAATTTCTGAAAAAGATGGTTCGCAAGATTTTTGGAGTAATATGATAATGCTCTATTGTTTGCAATCTTACTATGAGTATACACAGGACGAACGTATAATTGATTTAATGAGTAAATATTTCAAATTCCAATTAAGCCTTCCTGATGAAAACTTGTTGTCAAAAACTCAATATTGGCAACATATTAGAGGTGGAGATAATTTACATAGTGTATTGTGGCTTTACAACCGTACCGGTGAAAAATGGTTGTTAGATTTGGCTAAAAAATTACATAGAGTAACAGCGCCATGGTCAAAAAGAGATAATACGTTGGAGGAAATTAGAAATTGGAAAGAAGTTAGAGAAGGTATGGTTTGGCCAGATTGGTATGGTAAATTAATAGATTGGCACAACGTAAACGTAGCACAATGTTTTCGTGAACCTGCACAATATTATTTAGTTAGTGGAGATAAACAGGACTTACAAGCCACCTACGATAACTTTGATATTATAAGAGAATACTTTGGTCAGGTACCTGGTGGAATGTTTGGGGCAGATGAAAATGCTCGACCTGGATACGACGATCCTAGGCAAGGAATCGAAACCTGCGGTATCGTGGAACAAATGAATTCAGATGAACATATGATTCGTATAACTGGTGATATATTTTGGGCAGACCATGCTGAAAAAGTTGCATTTAATACATTACCTGCAGCTTTTACACCTGATTTTAAGAGTTTACGTTATATAACTAGCCCTAATATGGTACTTAACGATAATAAGAATCATCGTCCCGGCATTATGAATGATGGTCCATTTTTGATGATGAACCCTTTTAGTTCACGCTGCTGTCAACATAATCATGGTCAAGGGTGGCCATATTTATCAGAAAATCTTTGGATGGCAACTCCGGACAATGGATTAGCAGCAGTAATTTATGCTGCCAATAACGTGAAAGCAAAAGTAGGTGACGGAACTGAAGTTAGTATTATAACCAAATCAAACTACCCCTTCGAAGAGGATGTTACTTTTACTGTAAAATGTAAAAAAGAGGATGTTTTTCCTTTATATTTTCGAATTCCAGGTTGGTGCAAATCAGCATCAATTGTTGTAAATGATAAAAAAGTTCAAATCCTACCAGAAGCTGGAAAATATATTAAACTTGAGAAATATTGGCAAAATAATGATAAAATTACGCTATCGCTACCAAAAGAACTGAACGTACGAAAATGGGAAAATAATCATAACAGTGTCAGTGTTAACTATGGTCCATTAACTTTCTCCTTAAAAATAGGTGAAGCGTATGTTAAAAAAGAAAGCGATAAAACAGCTATTGGTGACTCTAAATGGCAGAAAGGTGTGGATAAAGAAAAATGGCCTTCTTTTGAAATACATCCAAATACGGCATGGAATTATGGTTTGGTATTAGATGCATCAAATCCTGAATCTTCTTTCGAGCTAGAATTAAAACCATGGCCAAAAGATAATTTTCCTTTTACAAATGCTTCAGTACCTTATGTTTTAAAAGCAAAAGGTAAAAAAATACCAGCTTGGAAATTAGACCAATATGGTTTGGCGGGTGAGTTGCAGGATAGTCCAGTAATTTCAGACGAACCAATGGAAATTTTGGAATTAGTTCCAATGGGAGCTTCGAGGTTGAGAGTTAGTTCTATTCCCGTAATTGGGGAGGATGGTAAAGTCTGGAAGTAGAAAGATTTCTATGCTATTACACTATCAATTTCGCTCGGGAAAAAGGGTTTTTTTTAGAACTTTCTCTGATTTACCTTTTTACATAAAATATGAATGTTTTATGTAAATAAGTATAGTCTTACGGAGATTTTAGAATTGACTTTGCAACGAAAGTATTTGACTTGAATACTTCAAAATTTAAAATCTTGTTAAGTTTTATCCTAAATAGTAATAACAATATTCAATTATGGATCATAGGTTTAAGTATATATGGTACGCACTGTTTTTTTTTTTAATAGTTGCGTGTAAAGAAACAGAATCGGAAAAAATAAATTTAGGACATGTTGAAAATACATTTAGCAATCCCTTATTGCCTAATGGGCCTGATCCTTGGGTGATTTTTCATGATAATTATTATTTTTATATCAGGTCAGAAAATAGAAAGTTAATTTTGATGAAAACTGCGGATATTACTGATTTACAAAATGCAGAGAGTCATATCATATGGTCAGCACCTGAAACAGGTAATTATTCAAAAAATATTTGGGCTCCGGAAATTCATTTCATTAACAATAATTGGTATATCTATTTTGCTGCAGATAATGGAGACAATAGGAATCATAGGATGTTTGTTTTAGAAAATACTTCTAAAAATCCGTTCGAAGGTGTGTTCGTTTTTAAATCTAAAATAGAAACCGATAAAAATGATAATTGGGCCATTGATGGTAGCATTTTTGAACACAAAAATCAATTATACTTTATTTGGTCGGGTTGGGAAGAACCTAAAAAAGAAAATGGTATGGAAATTCAAAACATATACATTGCAGAAATGTCAAATCCATGGACTATAAGTTCTAAACGTGTTTTAATTAGTACTCCTGAGCAAAAATGGGAACAAAAATGGCAGTATCCGGGTGTATCAGGACCTTCTACTAGAGTTTATGTAAATGAAGGGCCACAAATGATCGTTCATGGCGAAAAGATTCATATAATATATTCTGCTAGTGGATGTTGGACACCTTATTATTCGTTGGGTTTACTCACTGCAAAAGTAAATAATGATTTAATGATTAAAACTTCATGGGTGAAATCTGAAAACCCGGTGTTCGAACAGTCAGAGAAGAATAAAGTCTATGGTCCTGGACATAATTCATTTTTTAAAAGCCCGGATGGTACAGAAGATTGGATACTTTATCATGCCACGGATGGCTCAACAGATGGGTGTAGTGACAAACGATCACCTAGGGCTCAGGAATTTAGGTGGACGAAAGACGATATGCCGATTTTTGGGACACCAGTTACAGTTTCAAAAAAACTGGTAAGACCATCGGGAATATAAATTCTTTACAGCATAAAGGATTATGCAAATTTCAAATTATGAGATTAACTACCGCTAGAAATATTTTTTCATTATGTGATTATGATTATAATTTAACACTTCATTTATGCTTTTCTCAAATTAGAGCTATTTTATTCATACTTCAACAAATTGTTCCAAATGAAACAATTTGTTGTGGAGTTTTTAAACGTTGAACAGTTTGGATGTTAAATTGGAACGAATCAGTGTATTGATAGCTTAACTTTTTATTTCCTTTGAGATTATAAAGATGATTACATCTATTAATTACTAACTAATTCTTTCAAAAATGACAAACAATGAAAAGTCGACCCACTATCGACTCTCTACACGTATAGAGAGGTTAATTTTATTTTTTTTACTTATTTCTATTTTTTTATTTCAAGAAGGGTATGCTCAATGTCTAGTCCTGAAATATGGCTACAGGTTAAAATTTAATTTAGGCTGATAATTTATATACCATATTTGGTGTTTTAAAGTCTAAAGATAAGTGTAATCTTATTTCATTATATAAATTAATTGCATTTTTTGTAGCTCTTTTGGCGTGTGCTACATTAGTAAAGGTCTGGTCTAAATAAAATTCATCTTTTAAAATACCATTTACACGCTCGGCCATTGCATTTTCATAACAATGGTTTTCTTCAGTCATACTAATGTTTATTTTTTTTCTTTTAAGTATTTGGGTGTATACATTACTGCAATATTGTATTCCTCTATCCGAATGATGTATTAATCCATCAATATTTTTAGCTTGGTATATCGCTTTATTAAGAGCTCTTATACAACCTTTTAATTCTAGGCTATCACTCAGGTCATATCCTACAATTTTACGCGAATGCATGTCTGTTATTAGTGCTAGATAACAAAACCCTTTTACGGTTCTGATATAGGTGATGTCAGATACCCAAACTTGATTAGGTCTATTAACTTCAATATTTTTTATGATATTGTTATACTTATAAAACCGATGATAAGAGTTCGTTGTTCTACAACTGTATTTCTTTCTAAGAGTTAACATTTGATGTTCTCTAAGGACATTAAACAAGGTGTCTCTACCCACTTTTAGTTTCTCTTTATCAAAGTCTTTCTTCAACGATTTCATGAGTTTACGCACCCCTTCTCTAGGTAAGGACTTACGTCTTTTTTTAACGATTTCAATGATCTGATTTTTAAATATATGTCTTTGTTTATACCTGTTACGGTATTTATAAAAGGCATCACGTTTTAAATCAAAACAATTGCAAATGTTAGCAATAGATGTAAGTCCCTTGTCTTTAGATACAGCTAATATTAAAGCTAGATGTTTAGTTTTTTTTTAAGTTCTAAAACATTCTTATAGCCTAGTTTTTGAGCGGCTACTTCCAAGTAAGACTCATTTACCAGCTCATCTAAATCCTTTTTCAAGACTAGTTTTTTAAGTTGTTCAATCTCTTTTTGGAGTGCTTTAATTCGTGTTATCTCATCTTTGGTTTCTACCATAACTCTAGTGTTCATTAAGTCATTACGTTCGTACTTTCTGATCCATTCATTGATGGTTGTAGGTGCAATACTGTAGAGTTTTCCTAATTGACTCTTTGTGTATTTACCAGTACTAAGTTCGGCTAAAATTTTTAATTTAAAAGGTTCACTGTAACGTCTAGTTACTCTGTCATTTTTATACATATACTTATTGATTTATGTATACATATTTCAGGACGGGTCACAAAATGAGCATACGGTCACCGGTGTAGTTACTTCTGCTTCAGATGGAGAGCCACTACCTGGTGTGACAATTATTATAAAGGGCACACAGTCTGGTACTACTACTGATTTTAATGGTAATTATAGTATTTCAGCGCCATCTGATGGGGTGCTCATATTTAGTTTTATAGGTTTCAAAATTGATGAAGTACCCATTGACGGACAAACGACATTGGATAGGGTAATGACAGAAGATGCTTCAGCTTTAGATCAAGTTGTTGTCACTGGATATTCTACACAAACGAAAAAGTCAATTACAGGTGCAGTTATATCCGTAACCGCTGAAGACATTGAAAATGTACATGCAGGAGCAACTGTTAGTTCTGGTTTAGCAGGGAAATTACCTGGAGTATCCTTTAAAATGGCTGATGGACGTCCGGGAGCAAGTGCCTCTATTCAAATCCGTAATATGGGTACCCCACTGTATGTCATTGATGGTATAATGCAAGATGAAGGACAGTTTAACAATATATCACCAAATGATATTGAAAGTTTAACCATTTTGAAAGATGGTACAGCTGCCCAATATGGTGTGAGAGCTGCTAATGGAGTAGTACTGGTTACTACTAAACGAGGTAAAAAAGGAACAAAGAATACCGTTAATATTAATTCTTATATAGGTTGGCAAAATTGGTCGAGATTTCCGAATACAGTAAATAATTCATATGATTATATGTTGGCTAAAGCGGATGCAGAAGTAAATGAATTTGGTTCAACAGCAATTACACCTGAGGAGTTAGAAAGGTATAGAATAGGTACAGAAGAGGGCTATAGATCTTTTAATTGGAAAGACTTTATTATAAAAAAGAACGCTCCACTTACCAGTATGAATGTGAGCGCTACAGGTGGATCAGAAAATATTAATTATTATTTCTCGGGAACTAAACTAAAACAAGAGGCTGTTTTGGGTGAGGAGTTTACTTTTGATAGAACGAATATACAAAGTAATGTAGATGCTAATATTACTGAGAGGCTAAAAGTTGGAGTACAAATTAATGGTAGGTTTGAAACAAGATCGAACCCAGGAATACCAGGAGCTGATGATTATTGGTTACCTCGTTTTGCTATTCTACGGAACAGGCCATTTGAACGCCCTTATGCCAATGACAATCCTGAATATTTGAATGACATCGGACATAACGAAACGAATTGGGCATTACACAATAAAAAAATTGGAGGATATCAGGATAATACTTGGAGAGTGTTACAAACAAATTTTAGTGGTGAATATAAGATTCCTATGATTGATGGACTAAAAATAGGGGGTATGTATTCCTACTATATTGCTGATCAAGTACTGAACGGCCATGAATATACATACGATGCTTATACGTATGACGAGTCTACGGACGAGTATAGTGTTACTGGTGGTAGCACGAACCCATGGAGGGAACGCAGAACAAGGAAAATAATGCGTAATATCTATCAAGGAAAATTACAATATGCCAAAACTTTTGGAGAACATTCAGTGGATGGATTGTTTTTAGTTGAACGACAAGAACAGCAAGACCAAGAACAATGGGTTCATGCGGTACCTAAAACAAATGTGTTGCCATTAATTTATTTTGCAGATACCGATACTTACAACGATAAGGATGATGAAGAAGCTAGAATTGGTTATGTGGGTAAATTGAGCTATAATTATAATGATACCTATTATTTAGAAGTGGCAGGAAGACAAGATGCTTCTTGGAAATTTGCTCCTGGGAAAAGAAAGGATTTCTTTCCTTCTGCTTCTATGGGATGGCGTATTACAAATGAAAAATTTTTTAAAAATTTAATTGGAGATAACTCTTGGCTTAACGATTTTAAATTCAGGGCATCTTATGGTGAATTAGGGGATGATGATATCGGTATTGGTGCTTACGATTATTTGCCTGGATATAACTATAATAGAGGTACTGTAATACTAGACGGTAAACCTATTATAGCCAGCAGAGATAAAGGGCAACCTGTTGCCAATATTTCGTGGCTTAAAAGTAAAATTACAGATGTTGGTTTTGATTTTTACGCATTCGATAGTAAAATTACTGGCTCTTTCGACTATTTCTATAGAAAACGTACAGGTCTTTTAGGTAATAAATATGATATTTTAGTACCCTTAGAATTAGGGTATAGCTTGCCTCGTGAAAATGTGAGTAGCGATGCTCAATTTGGAATTGAAGGGGCTTTAGCATATAACGGTAATATCGGGGACTTGAAATTAACAGTTTCAACAAATGGATCTTTTTCTAGAAGTAAGTTTTTAGAATCTTACAAACCTAGATTTAATAATTCATGGGATGAATATCGTAATTCTAATGAGGGTAGGTATAATAATATTCAATGGGGTTATGAGGCAATAGGCCAATTTCAAACTCAGGAAGAAATCAATAATTACGCCGTAGATATAGATGGAAGAGCGAATAAAACATTATTACCTGGCGATATTATTTATAAGGATATTAATAAGGATGGTTTTATCAATGATTTTGATAGAAGACCTATTGGCTATTCAGATAGTCAACCAATGATCAACTTTGGTCTAAATATTCTTTTAGAATACAAGAACTTTGATTTTACTGCTGATTTTTCTGGAGCATCTGGCTATTCTTGGAGACAGGAATGGGAAACACGTTGGGCTTTCCAAAATCAAGGAGCTTTAAATACAATTTTCTTAGATCGCTGGCACAGGGCTGATTCATATGACCCAAACAGTCAATGGATACCTGGAAAGTATCCTGCAAATCGTTATAACAATGGTGGGCATAGTAATTATAGGTATGGTGAAGCTTCTACATTCTGGCAGCACAACGTAACTTATCTGAGAGCACGAACTATAGAATTAGGATATTCTTTACCTACAACTTTATTGGAAAAAATAAAAATACAGAAAGCAAGGTTTTATGTTAATGGCTATAACTTATTCTCTATAGATAATGTGTCTGAATTCGGCGTGGACCCTGAGGTAAATGATACGAACGGCTTGCAATATCCACAAAACAAATTTATTAATGTAGGTATAAACTTGACTTTATAAATCTCAAAAATTATAAAAAATGAAAAAATATATTTATATAACAATAATTATAACAGTTTTAGGTTGGAGCTGCAGTTCCGATGAAGAGTTTTTAGATCGACCACCAACACAAGTATTAACACAAGATCAAGTTTTTAGTGATCCAAATACTATTTTGTCTGTTTTGGCAGGATTGTATGAGCAATATGAAGATTATGGAAGGTTAGATGATTGGTCATCTTTGGCAGATTTTAATGTGGCTTTTTGGTCAGAGAATGGAAGGTATGGTCACTTTCAAGATGATGGATGGGGAAATGGATCTTGGGGCTCTTGGAATTATGGAACCGTTCGCGAGATAAACTTATTTTTAGAACGTTGTGAAGCAACTACAGTGTTGAGTGAGGAACAAAAGGCCCGTTTTTTAGCAGAAGGTCGTTTTTTAAGGGCTTCCATTTATTTTGAAATGGTAAAACGTATTGGAGGAGTGCCACTTATTCTAAAATCTGAAACTTATGACTTTAGTGGGGATGCCACTTATTTGCAACACCCTAGAGAAACTGAAGCTGCTATATATGATTTTGTAATTAGTGAGGCTGAAGCTATTAAAGATGTATTGCCAGCGGATGTAGCTACAAAATCTCGTGCCACAAAAGGGGCAGCATTGGCTATGGAAACCAGAGCAGCACTATATGCCGGTTCAATTGCAAAATATGGTGTCAATACTCCATTGGTGACATTGTCAGGTAACGAGGTTGGAATACCTGCTTCGAAAGCAGATGGGTATTATACTAAAGCCTTAAATGCGGCCGAAGAAATAATAAATGGCAGCGCAGGTGGTTATGATTTATACTTGAAAAAACCGGATGATTTATCGACTAATTTTGCTTCTGTTTTTTATGATAAGTCAAACAATTCTGAAGTAATTTTTGTTGAGGACTATCAATTAAAGACAGATAAGAAGCACTATTTTACAGGATGGAATCAACCTAGGTTTGGTGCTGAAGAGGAAGAAGGAGGTAGGATAAATCCTTCATTGAATTTAGTACAAGCATTTGAAACGTTAGATGGGAATTATGTTAAATTACCAAACAAAGATGGAGGAGGTAGTTATATTTATTATGATGAGATCGATGATATTTTTGAGAATCGAGATGCACGCTTAGCTGGTACAATAATTTTGCCAGGATCATCCTTCAAAGGAAAACCAGTCGATATATGGGCGGGCTATATGCTTTCTGATGGTTCAATTGTAAGTAGTGATGTAAGAGGAGGGAAAAAGGAATTGCCTGGAACTTCAGGCCAAGTGCAAGTTGTAGGATTTGATGGACCTATTGATGGACTGGAATTTGTAGCACAGTCTGGTTTCTATTTACGTAAATATTTAGATCCAAAAGCAGGTTCAGGTCAAAGAGGCGTAAATAGTGATGTTTGGTTTGTACGCTATCGTTTTGCAGAAGTACTTTTGAATGCAGCAGAAGCAGCATTTGAATTAGGTCAGACAGATATTGCCGCTAAATATTTGAATAGAGTAAGGGAACGAGCCGGTATAACTTCTGAATTAACAGCAGGAGATGTTAACTTTAATAAGATTGTACATGAACGCTATGTTGAGCTGGCATTTGAAGGTTTACACTTCTTTGATTTAAAAAGATGGAGATTGGCCCATGTTGTATTCGATGGTAATGAAATATCTGAAAGCGAGATTACCCAAAACATAGGTTCCGCTACAAAACGAGCTACTCAACCTTATGCCATTTGGCCATATAAAATTTATAATCCTAACAGTTCTAATAACGGTAAGTATGTATATAGGGTTTTAAGAACGGATCGTGTTACAGGTGCCGATAATTTTAGATTTGGTAATTATTATTCTGAGATTGGTTCAAATATTATTAATAACAATCCCCTTATTGTTAGAAACCCGAATCATTAATAATTTAAAATATAAAAAAATGAAAATTAGATATTATATATTCCTTTTGGCAGCGATATCGTTAACCGTATCATGTGCCATAGATAATTATGATGAACCTCAATCTTTTTTAACTGGAAAAGTGGTTCATAACGGAGAAATTATTCCAGTGGAAAACGATCAAGTGAAATTTAGACTTTATGAACCAGGCTATCAATTATCTTCAGGCTTTATAGAAGTTACAATAAATCAAGATGGTAGTTATAGTAGTTTGCTTTTTAATGGACAGTATAAATTAATTTTCGAGGAGGGTGAAGGACCATTTAAATCTATAGATACGATTTCAATAGACCTCAAAGGGAGTACGGAAATGGACATTGAGGTTACACCTTATTACATGATTAATAATTCACAAATTTCAAATTCAGGTTCAACTATCAATGCAACTTGTTCTGTGAGTCAGATAATAAATGGAGTTGATGCTAGAGATATTGAACGTGTTACTTTATTTATTAATAAAACACAATTTGTTTCGGGAAATGGCGATGAGAATATTGCTCAGTCCAGTGCGGATGATATTTCCGATTTGAGTAATTTGAGTATGCTTGTTGACATTCCATCCATAACACCAACACAAAATTATGTATTTGCACGTATAGGTGTTAAAATAGTTGATGTACAGGATATGTTATTTACTCCAGTAGAAAAAATATCATTTTAGGTAGCTATTGTTAAAGAAAGACAGACCAATTTTAAAATATATTTGAGTTAGTTTAGTTTTGTTACCGGACTTTGTACCTAAAGTTCGGTAACTTTTTTAACCATTTTGGTAACTTTGAGTTATACCTATGCCATGATTTTTAGGAACATTTATTTACAAACTTTAATTCTTTTGTGGATCTTACAAGTAACATTGTATTCTTGTAAATCTGAAGAAAAAAAAGAAGTGAAAGTTAGATCAGAAACCTATAGCAATCCGCTTGAAGTACAATTTGGAGATCCTTATGTTTTGGATAATGGTAATGGAATTTATTATATGTATGGCACTGGAGGAGGAGCTAAAGATGGTTTTTCTGTATACTCTTCCAATAATCTAATAGATTGGAAGTACGAAAGTCAAGTATATCATGGGAATACCGAAAATTCTTGGAATGTAGGCCATTTTTGGGCACCAGAAGTGTATAAAATAAACAATAAGTTTTACCTGTTTTTTAGTGCAGATTGGCGTAACAACCCAACTAAAGAATTAGAGAACTTTAGGATTGGGGTTGCCATTTCAGATAATCCTACCGGCCCTTTTAGAGATTTGACCGGAGAACCATTATTTGATCCTGGTTATCCAATCATAGATGCAAATGTTTTTAAAGATGAAGATGGGCAGAATTATCTTTTTTATTCTCGAGTCTGTTATAAACATACTGTTACAAGTGAAATTGCAGATTGGGCGAAAAAAGAAGGGCTATATGATACTATTGAAGAAAGTTGGGTATATGGTGTAAAACTTAAATCAGATTTTAAAGGGATTATTGGCGACCCTGTTGTATTGTTAAGACCATCTGAAAAAATCAATAGTAAAAATGCGGAATGGGAAAGTAAGTCGGTTACCTCAAACGAAATTAATAGGAGATGGACAGAGGGATCTTTTACATTTAAGTATAAGGGAATATATTACATTATGTATTCTAGTAATTATTATTTGGGTCCGAATTATGCGGTAGGTTATGCCACAGGGAGTTCTCCATTAGGTCCTTTTAGGAAAGCTGACAACAATCCGGTTTTGGAAAAAAATACTTCAAGTGGAGGTGAAGTAACAGGTACCGGTCACAATATGGTGTTTTCTTTAAATGGTGGTGACAATATGTATACTGTTTATCATGGTAGAACAAAAAAGTCTGGTTTAAATCGGGTCGTTTTTTTAGATGAATTGAAAATATTGGATGATGGTAAGTTGATTATTAATGGACCTACCACCGACACTACATCTATTGTTTGGGATTAAATTAAAAAAATATATTCAGTGGTATGATTTAGGGGTAATATGTGAAAGTACTATTAGTTAAAACGATCTACTTACTAATGTTTTTGAAGTAATTATTACATAATTAGGCCGCAGACGCAGAGCATAAAAAAAATATAAAAAATATGAAAAACAAGTTATTCACATTCCTATTTCTTTTTACATCATTGATTGTTGTATCTCAAGAAAATTTATTAAACAAAAATAAATGGTCTATTGAAAAAGCAAATCAATGGTATGACAATCATAATTGGATAATTGGAGCCAACTTTGTGCCAAGTTCTGCCATAAATCAATTGGAAATGTGGCAAGCCGAAACTTTTGATCCAGAAACAATAGACCGTGAGTTAGGATTTGCAGAGGGGCTCGGTTTCAATACTATGCGCGTTTATTTACATAGTTTAGCATACAAAGCAGACCCAATAGGGTTAAAAAAAAGAATGAATACCTATCTGGCCATAGCAGACAAGCACGCCATAAAAACTATGTTTGTGTTTTTTGACGATGTTTGGCAAAAATCACCTAAGATTGGTAAGCAACAGGAACCAGTCCTTGGTACCCATAATTCAGGCTGGGTGCAAGATCCGGATGATCCTGCACACAAAGAAAAAAAGAATTTTATCGCACTTGAAATTTACGTAAAGGATATTTTAAAAACCTTCGCAAGTGATAAAAGAATTTTATTGTGGGATTTATATAACGAACCCGGAAATGAGGGAAAACGCATGACCACCTTTCCATTACTTAAGGAAATTTTTACATGGGCCCGGGAAATTAATCCAAGTCAACCACTTACCGCTGGACTTTGGGCGTGGGATTTTCAAGAACTCAATGCTTTTCAGGCTTTGAATTCGGACATTTTAACCTATCATAATTATTCAGATGAAAAACACCACCAGCATATCATTAATTTATTAAAATCTCATGGAAGACCAATGATTTGTACTGAGTATATGGCTAGGACGAACAATAGTTATTTCGCTAACATTTTGCCCATATTAAACAGTGAAAATGTGGGGGCAATCAATTGGGGACTTGTTGATGGAAAATCAAATACGAAATATGCATGGAATACACCCATCAAAGACGGAGCAGAACCAGTCGAATGGTTTCACGATGTATTCCGGAAAGATGGAACACCATATAGTCAAGACGAAATAGATTTAATAAAGAAATTAATCGCTAAAACTAATAAATAAGAAACATGAAAAAAATTAAAGCATTTATAACTTTTTTTTTATTAATAGTAATGGTATCCTGTAAAGGAAATGTAAACAAAGAATCTTTCACTGAAGAAACGGAAAGGCCTAAGACACTTCAATTCAAAACATCATTAATAAATACTAGCTTTGATACTATTATTGACTTAAAACCTGTTAAGTTGTATTGGCTGAAAAATGATGATGTAAGATTAGCCATTACTAATTTAGGTGGAAGATTCGTTGGACTTTGGGTAAAAGATGTAAATGGCGAATTTACCGATGTAGTAGTTGGTCACGGTAGTGCCAAAGATTATGTAAATTCTGGAGAACGTTATTTTGGAGCTACAATTGGTCGTGTTGGGAATCGAATTGCTAAAGGGAAATTTAGGTTAAATGGAGAAACATTTAATATACCTATCAATAATGGTGAAAATTCTTTGCATGGCGGTAAAAATGGTTTTCAAGAAGTTGTTTGGGATGCAGAACAACACAATAATACTAAACTAATTTTAAGGTATTTGTCACCTGATATGGAAGAGGGGTTTCCTGGGAACTTACAAACTCAAGTTACATATTCTCTAATTGAAGGCAACATTATAAAGATGGAATATCAAGCTACTACGGATAGACCTACAATAGTAAACCTAACCAATCACGCTTTTTTTAATTTAAATGGTGAAGGTAGTGGAACAATTCTAAATCATAAATTACAAATTTATGCAGATAAATATACTCCTGTTGAACAAGGTTTAATTCCCACAGGAAAAATAGAAGATTTAAAGGGAACTCCTTTTGATTTTACTACACCTAGGACTATTGGTCAAAATATTAATGTCTCTAATAAACAATTGGAATATGGTGGGGGATATGATCATAATTATGTGCTCAACCAGACTAAATCACGTAATATGAACCATGCAGCGACAATTGTGGGTGATAAAACAAATATTCAGATGGAAGTATTTACTATAGAGCCTGGACTCCAGTTTTATAGTGGTAATTTTATGCAGTCCGAAAATATATTCAAATCAGGTGCAAAAGATGATTACAGGACTGCATTTTGTCTAGAAACACAACATTTTCCTGATTCACCAAATCAATCAAATTTTCCTTCAATTGTTTTAAACCCAAATGAAACATATTATACCGTTTCAGAATATCAATTTTCAATCAAATAATACTATTATGAAAAAAAAATATTTTACACTGTTATTTTCAATTTATACTTTTATATCGGGAATAGCTCAAGAACGTCAGGCACCTGCCTATCCGTTGATTACTCATGACCCTTATTTTAGTATTTGGTCTATGGGAGATGAGATCAATTCAACTACGACAAGACATTGGACCAATAAACCACATTCTTTAGTTGGGATGATTAATGTAGACGGTACTAGGTATCGATTTTTAGGAAAAAATGCTGTAGGTTATCACGATGTAGTTCCAGTTTCAAGAAATGGTAAAATTACAGAACAAAAACCGGGATCCGGTTGGGAAAAAAACAGGTTTGATGACAGTACATGGAAAACAGCTAAAGCTCCTTATGGGAACGAGGGTGTTGCCTTTACTACATGGAAAACGGAAAATCTTTGGTGGCGTAAAAAATTCAATTTAGAATCTATAAATTTAGAAGAACTTTTCTTGAAAATATCCCATGATGATGATGTGGATGTATATTTAAATGGCGAAAGAGTCTATAATTGTGAAGAGTGTTGGACGGACCAGAATGAATATAAATACTACCCTATTTCGAATTCAATAAAGGCCAAGTTAAAAAAGAAAAATAATATTTTGGCCATACACGTAAAGAACAACCGGGGTGGTCAATGGTTGAATGCAGGTATTGTGGAAAAAAGAAAAGATAAAAGCGCAGCACTTCAAGCTACACAAACCAACCTTAATCTTAGTGCCACACAAACCTCTTATGTATTAACTTGTGGGGGTGTGGACGTGTATTTGAACTTTACGACACCTGCACTGATGGATGATCTTGATTTGTTATCAAGACCTGTTTCTTATATTTCCATAAAAACTGTACCTAATGATAATAAAAAGCATGAGGTGCAAGTCTTTTTTGGGGCCTCTTCATTAATTGCGGCTAATGATGAGAGTCAAATGATGATCGCACAAAAATCAGCTACTGAACATCTAAATTACCTAAAAGTAGGAACAAAAGATCAGCCTGTTTTGGAAAAAAAAGGTGACATAATAGGTATTGATTGGGGCTATTTGTATGTGGCTACACCTAAAAGTGCAAGGGCAACTCAAAATGTTACTTCTATTGAAAATACAAAAATAGATTTATTAAATGGTAAGCATAGTAAATTTCAAAATACAGGAAAACAATTGATGTTAAATACGATGTTCCCAAAAGAAAAAATAGATTCACCAAAAGAATACTTATTGTTATTAGGTTATGATGACCTTTATTCTATTAATTATTTTGGTAAAAATCTTCATCCTTGGTGGAATAAAGATGGAAAAAACTCATTACCGAAAGAATTGACTAAGGCATTTATAGATTATGAGGAAATTATTAAAAAATGTAATCTTTTTGATAAAGAACTTCGTAATGATGCTTTAGCTGCTGGAGGGGAGAAATATGCCAAACTACTTGAAATTGGTTATCGCCAAAGTATTGCTGCCCATAAATTAGTGGAAAGCCCAGATGGAGAAATTCTTTTTTTATCTAAAGAAAACAATAGTAATGGATCCATAAACACTGTAGATGTCACCTACCCGTCTGCACCTTTGTTTTTAATTTACAACCCCGATCTTTTAAAAGGGATGCTCAATGGTATATTTTATTATAGTGAAAGTGGAAAATGGAAAAAGCCTTTCCCTGCACATGATATTGGTACTTACCCTGTTGCAACAGGCCAGACTTACGGTGAAGATATGCCAATTGAAGAGGCTGGAAACATGCTTGCTTTAACTGCTGCCATAACAAAAGCCGAGGGAAATGCATCTTTTGCGGAAAAACATTGGGAGACGATAACAACATGGGCAAATTATCTTGTAGAAGAAGGGTTAGATCCGGCCAATCAACTTTGTACTGATGATTTTTCTGGACATCTTGCACGTAATGCCAACCTTTCAATTAAAGCTATTGTTGGTGTTGGTGGTTATGGTTATATGGCAAAATTGTTGGGCAAAACTAACGTTGCTGATGAATATACTAAAAAGGCAAAAACAATGGCTAAACAATGGATGGAGTTGGCGGATGCAGGTGATCATTATGCGCTAACTTTTGATGACAAAAAGACTTGGAGCCAAAAATACAATCTAGTTTGGGATAAAATGATAAAACTAGATTTGTTTCCTAAAAAAGTATATGAAACTGAATTGAAATTTTACAATACCAAGAATAATAAATACGGATTACCATTGGATAACAGGTCGGATTATAGTAAGTCTGACTGGATTTTATGGACAGCAACTTTAACGAATTCCAAATCTGATTTTCAAGTATTTGCCGACCCTATTTATTCTTTTGCAAAAGAAACTAAAGATCGTGTGCCTATGAGCGACTGGCATTGGACAACGAGTGGTGATATGAGAGGTTTTAAAGCAAGAAGTGTAGTAGGCGGCTATTTTATAAAATTGTTAGATTATAAATGGAATAACCTCTAAGAAAGTAGTAAGGAATTTAATAAAGCCAAAATTGGTAGCAAGATTTCATTGGGAAAATGCTCTTCGTTGCAATTAAGGGTATCTATTAATTATATATTCCATCATCATCATCATCATCATCATGGGATATTCAAGATTATTAACCATATTCATTTTTTTTAATCGAAAATGGATAACATGAGAATGGATAATTATAAATTTATTTAAGTAAAATAGATGTCAATTTCTTTTCAAGTTTTGATCAATAGATTATTTGATTCTTAAAATAGAAATACAGAGTTACTTCACTTGAATATTTATAATAATAGTAAACAATGCAAGCACAATTTAAAACACACCCTCATCGTCGATATAATATTTTAACAGGCGAATGGGTGTTGGTTTCTCCGCACAGAACAAAAAGGCCTTGGCAAGGTGAAACTGAAGCCTATGTAAAAAAGGATATGATTACGTACGATCGTGAATGTTACCTTTGCCCCACTAACACTAGAATTAATGGTGAGGTGAACCCTGATTATAAAAGCACCTATGTTTTTAAAAATGATTTTGGAGCTCTTCTAGAAGACACTCCTCTATTTGAATATAAAGAAGGGTTACTTCTTGCGGAAGGTGAAAAAGGAATTTCTAAAGTGATCTGTTTTTCTCAGAATCATTCACTAACTATTCCAGATATGGAAATAGCTGATTTGGTTTACGTAGTTGAAACTTGGCAAAACGAGTTTACTGAACTAGGGAATACCAAAGACATAAACTATGTGCAAATATTTGAAAATAAAGGTGCCATTATGGGATGTAGCAATCCGCATCCACATGGGCAAGTATGGGCGCAACATTCGATACCCACGGAGGTTGAAAAAAAGACAAATTCACAAAAGAACTATTTAGAAAAAACGGGTTCGGGATTATTACAAGATTATATAGAGCAAGAATTAAATGAAGATATTAGAGTGATATCGCAAAATAAAAGTTTTGTAACTCTAATTCCTTTTTGGGCCGTTTGGCCTTACGAAGCTATGATTGTGCCAAAACGGAAAATGGCAAATATATTAGGGTTGACTGATAAAGAAAAAGTTGATTTTGCAGAGCAATTAAAAATACTTACACAGAAATATGACGCTCTTTTTGACACCTCTTTTCCATATTCTTCCGGGATACATCAAGCACCAACAGATGGTTCCTATTATAAAGAGTGGCATTGGCATATGAGTTTTTATCCGCCCTTATTACGATCTGCAACTGTGAAAAAATTCATGGTAGGTTATGAAATGTTTGCCATGGCTCAACGTGATATTACCGCTGAATCAGCAGCTGAAAAATTAAAATCACTTTAATGATGGAAGACATAGAATTTAATGCAAGCAATTGGGATTTAATTATAGATTCTCCTGGAAGAATAAATATTATTGGAGAACACACAGACTATAACCATGGTTTTGTTTTACCGACAGCTATTGATAAAAAAATTCAATTTAAATTTAATAAAAATGGAAGTTTAAACACATGTAACATCCATAGTAACAACTTCAATACAGGTTTTAGTTTTGAGCTAAATGCAATAGCTAAAAGTGAAAAGCAATGGGAAAATTATGTCTTGGGGGTTATTTACGAAATACAACAACTTTCTGATCAATTACAAGGGTTTAACTGTGTATTAGATGGTGACATCCCTGTTGGTTCAGGAATCAGTTCATCAGCAGCTTTAGAATGTGGGTTGGCTTTTGGCTTGAATGAATTGTTTGATTTGAAGTTATCAAAACTAACCATTGTAGAATTGTCTCAACGTGCAGAGCATAATTATGTTGGAACTAAATGTGGTATAATGGATCAATTTGCATCTGTTATGAGCAAGAAAGACCATGTGATTCTTCTCGATTGCCAATCTTTAGATTTTGAATATGTCCCTATTAAAATAGAACCCTTTAAAATCTTACTATTAAATACAAATGTGTCACATAATTTGGCTTCTGGAGAATATAATGTAAGAAGAAGTCAATGTGAAGCAGGTGTGAAAATTATTAAGAAAAGATATCCAGAAGTACATTCTTTACGTGATGTTTCTGGCACTATGCTAAACGAGTTTAAAAACGAACTTTCTGAAGTTATTTTCAAAAGATGTACTTATGTTATTGAAGAAAAAGAACGTGTTTTAAACACTGTAGCAGCATTAAAAAAATCATTTTTACATAAGCTCGGTGAAAATATGTATAAAACGCATGAAGGCTTGCAAAATTTGTATGAAGTGAGTTGCCCTGAATTAGATTTCCTAGTTGATTTTTCTAGAAATTATGACGAAGTAATTGGGGCTAGAATGATGGGCGGTGGTTTTGGTGGATGTACTATAAATATTATTCATCAAGATGCTGTAGCCTCTTTTATCAAAGAAGTTTCAAAAGCTTATTTTGACAAATACAAAATTAAACTCACGGCTTTTGAAGCGATGCCTTGTGGAGGCACTAGCATTAAAACCACTTAAACTTATACAATTATGACAGCACATTTCGGATTTTGGGATTATTTTATATTTATAACCTATGCACTACTTATTTTAGGAGTAGGTTTATGGGTATCACGCGATAAAAAAGGACATCAAAAGAACGCTGAGGATTATTTTTTGGCGAGTAAGTCATTGCCATGGTGGGCAATTGGAGCTTCTTTGATAGCTGCGAATATCTCCGCAGAACAATTTATAGGGATGTCAGGATCAGGATTTGCTTCTGGATTGGCTATTGCCTCATATGAATGGATGGCCGCATTGACCTTATTAATTGTGGGTAAATATTTCTTACCTATTTTTATTGAAAAGGGTCTGTATACCATTCCCGAATTTGTAGAAAAAAGGTATTCTACCAATCTTAAGACCATTTTAGCGGTATTTTGGATTGCTTTATATGTGTTTGTCAACTTAACGACAGTATTGTATTTAGGAGCTTTAGCCTTAGAAACGATTATGGGCGTACCTATGGTTTATGGCGTGTTGGGACTTGCACTTTTTGCGGCTGCCTATTCACTTTACGGTGGATTATCTGCTGTAGCATGGACAGATGTAATACAAGTTGTGTTTTTAATTTTAGGAGGCTTGGTGACTACTTATTTAGCCTTGGATACAGTTTCTGGTGGAAACGGTTTTTTAGCCGGACTTACCAGAGTTTATGAAGAAGTACCTGATCGTTTTGCAATGATCTTAGATAAATCAAATCCTGAATTTAAAAACTTACCAGGTATTGCCGTTTTAGTAGGAGGAATGTGGGTTGCCAATTTGTATTATTGGGGTTTTAACCAATACATCATTCAAAGAACGTTGGCCGCTAAATCTTTAAAAGAAGCCCAAAAAGGTATTTTATTAGCTGCGTTTTTAAAACTGATAATACCCTTAATAGTTGTTATTCCAGGTATTACAGCCTATGTAATGATAAACGACCCAGAAATTATGGCCAGTCTTGGTGATGCCGGGCTAAAAAACTTACCCACTTTAGATCAAGCGGATAAAGCATATCCATGGTTATTACAATTTTTACCAACGGGGCTAAAAGGTGTGGCATTTGCAGCATTGGCTGCCGCTATCGTATCATCGTTGGCTTCGATGTTAAATTCAACGTCAACCATTTTTACAATGGACATTTACAAGCAGTATATCAACAAAAATGCAAATGATAAGAGTACAGTAGGTATGGGTAGAATATCTGCAGGAGTTGCTTTACTTATTGCAGCACTTTTAGCTCCACAATTGGGTAATTTAGATCAGGCATTTCAATTTATTCAAGAATATACGGGTATTGTAAGTCCTGGTATTTTAGCCGTATTTATGTTAGGTTTATTCTGGAAAAAAACAACAAACAAAGCGGCCATTATTGGTGCGTTATCTTCTATACCTATTGCCATGTATTTTAAAGTAGGCCCAAATGGATGGTCAACAAGCTCTCTATTTGTTGATGTTCCTTTTATGGATCAAATGGGATATACATTTATATTAACGATGGTAGTTATAATTATAGCCAGTTTAATACAGCATCATGGTAAAAATGATGAGAAAGGAATAGATATTAAAAAGGGCTTATTTAAAACGAGTCCGGTCTTTAATATTGGTGCCTTTATAGTGATGATTATATTAGTCTTATTGTATTCTGTATTCTGGAATTGGTATTGTTTGAACCCTTAACAACTAAATAAGAATGGAATTCCGACCGATTTTAATTTAAAGGAATCTGCTGGTCACTCATTGATTTTAAAAAAAACATAGATAAATAGTTAAACCTAATTTTTTTTAATGAGTAAATCAAAGTCATATATTTTGTTACGCACTATTTCTAGAATAGTGATGCCATTGAAATGCTACTTTGAACATTATTCTAGAGCAACTAATAATCAATAGTGAAGATTTTACCTTATCAAATTATCATTACTAATTGATTTTGGTATATATTTTTATTTTTATCAAAAGTCAAACTTTGAATTTTTTAATCAGGATTCTTTCTGATTAAGCGTTCGTCTTGTGAATTCTAAGGGGTTTATAATTGATGAAGCCTCTGCTGCTTTTTGGGGTGTCAAAAAACAGGCATAGCATAACCAACTCTAAATTAAGTCAATTTGTTCTGTCCGTTTAACTGTCGGTACACTCCCTTTACTAATGACTTAAAAAGAGTTGCTAATGCTATTATGGAACTTGTAAAGACTATACAAAGTTTTAACAAAAAAAACGGTTTCTACTTCCTTGAAAATCCAAGGATTTTACTACATGGCAGACACTCCTGATTTATTTTTCTAAAAGTCTTGACAAAACCCACTTCGTCAATTGTGCTATGCACGAAAGAAATTATACAGACCCCCTTAAAATTCAATTCAATTTAATTCAACATGGGGATTATTAATCTTTTAAATCATTTATTATGAGCACAATTAAAAATCACGTACAGTTAATCGGAAATGTTGGACAAAAACCAATAATTACAAACCTTGAAAATGATAAAAAAGTAGCTCGCTTATCATTGGCGACCAATGAAAACTACAAAAATAACAAGGGCGAAAAACAAACCGATACAAATTGGCATTCAATCGTAGCCTGGGGTAAAATCGAGGGGATTATCGAAGAGTTTGTATATCAAGGCAAAAAAATTGGGATAGCTGGGAAATTAAAGACGAGGAATTATGAATCCAAAGGTGGTGAAAAACAGTATGTAACGGAAATTATAGTCAATGAAATTCTTTTGTTAAAAGGAAATTCAAATAAGTAATATATTAAAAATAAAGAGGATGCGTCTCAAATGCTATGCCCTCTTTTTATTAACCTAATTCAAAAATTAATCATGAAATCCAAGATGTGCAAATCGCAAAATAAAGATTCAACTTTGAATAAAGTCAAAATTAATGAAATACGAATAAGTTACATAGAGAGAAACACAACATTAAACTCTAAAGCGATTACTGGTTCAGTTGAAGCGAGAAATTTGCTTTTTGATAATTGGGACAAAAATACCATAGCTTTACATGAGACTTTTAAGGTATTACTATTGAATAATTCAAACAAGGTTAAAGGAGTTTATGAATTGTCAAACGGAGGAATAACAGGAACTTTAGTTGATATTTGTATTCTTTTTGCCATTGTTTTAAAATCATTAAGTGTTGGAATTATTGTAGCACATAACCATCCAAGTGGTTCCTTAAAAGCGAGTGAAGCAGACATACAGCTCACTCAAAAGATTAAAACAGCGGCTACTTTATTAGATGTAAAAGTACTTGACCATGTCATAATTAGCCCTAGTGGCCAATTTTATAGTTTCGCGGATAACAATATGTTATAATTACTACACACCCCATACTGGCAATTTTCAATTTTTATTAAAGTTAACATGTAAGAATTACAAAGACTTGGAACATTCAAGCACTTTTTTTTAGTTTTTTTTAAAAAAAATGACGCCTTTAGACGATAAAGTTCATGAAATCATATGGATTACAGTCAAAACAAACCATTTGAAAATAATCTTCATTTTGATTTTACACGTAAATAAAATAACTTTAAAAAGAAACTGATGAGAATCAGTTTTTTGAAATATTTTGCTCCCATAGGAGAAAATATGGAAAAGCAAGAGGGTAGCGTGCAAAGCACCGCTACAGATTCATTTTGCTTCGCAAAGCACTGTGTTTAAAGGGTTTTTGGAAGATGTAAAGTTTTTGACAGAAAAACAAATTGTAACAATTTCTTCGCAAAGCCTTGGAAACATTGAAAAAAATTGTCACAATAGACATTGAAACAAATTAAAAAATGGATGATTTTAATACAGTACGGTTAAAAAGAAAAACCTTGTCACGGTTCAAACACTTTTCCAAAAAGGTGTCAAAATCCTATTCTGAAACCTTAGAGATTATCATCAACTTTTTTGAATGGCATGGCTTTTTACCGGCTGACCGATTTGAACAGAGTATCGTTCAGGAAATCGTAAAAAATAGAAAACGTACCAATGCCTCTATAGCCATTATGAAAAGCATAGAAAAAGAACAGACCAAACCAACAACGGCCATGCTATTATCGTTGTTTGAAGAAAACCTAGTCCAAACAAAAGAAGAACCGGAAATGGTTGAAAGGAAATTTACCGATATGCCAATAAAAGAAAATAAACCCATTGAAGAAACGACTGTACCCAAAATCCGATATGAACGATTGACCGAGAAAATGAATGTAGTAAAACAGGATTTTTCCAATGTACTGGATAATGTAAAAATAGTAAAAAGCAGTTTCGGTAAAAACTATTTGAAGTTAGAGCTATCAGAAGCGGAACTAGTAAAATTAAAAAGAACATTACAAAATATCTAAAAATGTATATCGCCATTACCAAGCAACAATTGGGAATGAATTATAAGGGAAGCGTAAGTGATTTTGTCAATTATTTAAAAAAGGAAAATGAAGATAAAAGTTTGGAGCTTCAGGAACATTTTTTTGACCAGTATAATGACAAGGTAAGTCCAGAAAGTGTTATTGCTGAAATTGACGGAAATACAGCCAAGCTTTCCCAAAAAGACCCAAAATTTTATTCTTTGGTGGTCAGTCCAAGTCCAAGGGAGTTAAAACATATCAATAATAATTCTGAGCAACTGCGTAAATATGTCAGGGAAATCATGAAGGATTATTCCGATTCCTTTTATAGGGATCAAAAAGTTACCGTGGACGACATTAAATATTATGCAAAGTTGGAACATGAACGCACCTATAAGGGAACAGATAAAAAGATACAAGAAAACCAACCTTATGCCACAAAAATTCTGCAACTCAAAAATGAAATTAGAAATATCCACCAAGGTACTATAACAGGTAACATCAAAAAACTGGAAAAAGAAATTGCCCAATTAGAAAAAGAAGCCCCACACCAACAGCAAGGCAAACGTATTGTTAGGGGGATGAGAAAGGAAGGCTACCAGACCCATATCCATATTGTTGTTAGCAGAAAGGATAGAACCAATTCGTTTAGCCTATCTCCTGGATCAAAATATAAACAATCTGAAACTGTACTGAATGGCAAAATAGTTAAACAGGGCTTTCACAGAGAGAAATTTTATAAAGCCGCTGAAAAAAGATTTGATATTGCCTTTGGCTACAATCGAAATTTTGTTGAAAGCTATAAGGCGAAAAATATGTTTATAAAAGACCCTAAAAAGTTTTTTGCCACACTGGTCGGTTTACCATCAACCGAAAAACAAATGGCTTTTAAATTGCTGCATAAGGCAGGGGTAAACATTCCCAATATCCCTACAAATAAAGTGCAATTGGCATATAATGCATTTATGAAGCTTAAAAAAGGAGTGGGAAAAGCGATAAACTCTGGTTCAATTGGGATTTAATAATAATTTGTAAGAATATTAATTATGGAAGAAATGTATAGGTTGATTTTTTTTATTGCATTGGGCTGTATCATGTCCTATTTGATTATAAGGCTTGTTCGTTATGGTTTTTTTCTGATGTGCCTGTGTATAATCGGTGTGTCTTTGATTGGATATTACGCTCTGGAATTGTCGTCTTTTTTAAAGATGCTACTTTATATTACAATCCCATTTTTGTTCTTAAATGGGTTGTTATATGTGTTTGTTGTCAAAGATGAAACAACTGACAAAAAAAATAAAAAATATAGGATAGTACTCAATACAAAAGGCTCTCGTTTTGTATTGGAAAACATCCGCAGAGGAATCTCTATTATTGGTTCGGCGGGTAGCGGTAAAACGGAAAGTGTCGTGTATAATTTTTTAGAACATTTTGGTAAAAACGCTTTTTGTGGCGTTATGCACGATTACAAAGATTTTGAAATTACCGAAATGGCATATCCTATATTTCAAAAAAGCAGTAACAATTTTTATATTGTTTCTTTTGAACCTATTTATCATAGGATCAATCCCATCGCTCCTCGATATTTGCCAGATGAAGAAAGTGTCTATGAAATTTCACGGGTGTTGTTAGAGAACCTTTTGGAATTGAAAGAATCTGACAATAACAGTACCTCCCGATTTTTTAAGGACGCTGTGGAAGGTTTGATAGGTGGTTTGATATGGAGACTCAAAACAGACTACGAAGATTATTGTACCATTCCACATTTAATTGCCTTATACCAGCATTTGGAAACAAAAGCACTCATTACTTTTTTAAAAGCAGATTTGACGGCTAAGGGAATGGCAGATGCTTTTATAAGCGGTGTAGGTTCGGACAGACAAACGGCAGGAGTTAAAAGCACATTGGCCAATGCCTTTAAAAAAATAAGTACTAAAAAGATATTCATGGTGCTTTCCGCAGATGATATCCCATTGGATGTCAACAATCCTTTAAATCCAGCGGTTATTTCCATAGTTAACAATCCTAAAAAAGAATCTTCATTGTCCCCTATCATCGCCACTATAATGCACACCATCACCAAACAAATGAGCGAACGGGGTCAAAACCCTTCTTTTGTTTTATTAGAGGAAGCATCTACCATTCGTTTGCTAAATATGCACCGGATTCCAGCTACATTGAGAAGCTATGATATTATAACGCTTTACGTACTACAAGACAAAATACAGAACGATATGATGTATGGAGACCGAGCTAGCCGTGCCATTTTAAGTAATCTGTCTTACCAGTTTTTTGGTAAGGCCAATGATCCCGATACGGCAAAGTATTATGAACGCTTTTTTGAGATCGTAAAAAAAGAAACAAGAAGTATCAATAAGGGTTATAACCTAAATTTTGATACTCGCGTTACTCATGGTGAAAAAGAAGTTGCCAAGACAAGGGCAGATGCCTTTTATGGTTTAAAGCAGGGGGAGTTTATCGTATTTGCTGATGGTAAAGACAAAAAGTTACAATTCAAACATCCTAAAATTAAAAAAGAATTACCCACTATAAATAAAATCAACCACAACGACTTGGATGCGAATTTTTTAAAAATTCATAATGAGGTAAAATCGATTTTCAAATAGCTCAATTGGAATTTAGACCAACATCTTATAGAAAAAAGATTTTTTAATTGATAAATTACTACTGTTATATATATCGATGAATATGTTAAAATTAAAAATAATTCTTGATTTATATACAATTAATAATACAATTTATTCTATTATATTTAGAATTAGTCTTAGAAACTACAAATTAGCAGAAAATGGAAGTATCATCAATTTTTCATCCACCGTTACGCGTACCATTTTTCCAATGTATGATATTTATTCTGCGAGTAAAGCTGCAGTAGAGCAAATGAGTAAAGTGTTTGGGAAAGAAATTGGATTTAGAGGTATTAACGTAAACCGTGTATTACCCGGACCAACAAGTACAGATTTGTTTTTAAAAGGAAAATCTGAAGAATTAATTGCTCAAATTGCAAGTACAAACGCATTCAAACGCTTAGGAACACCAGAGGAAATTGCAAGAATAGTTACTTTTTTAGCAAGTGATGATGCAAAATGGATTAATGGACAAAGCATTGGAGCTAACGGAGGTATGGCGTAATTTAAAACTAATTTTCATGAATCAATTTGTACCCCAATAACGATGGGTGCTTTCAGTGCATTCGCAGTATTTATATCGTTTTCATTGCGTTGGCCAACTTGGGTACTTTTAATGGCATGGTTAAGTTTTTACATGTTTGGGAAGATCTTAAAAAAGTAATCTATTCATTAACACCTATCACAACTGGAATAATAATGAGTATTGTCGTTCAATCATTAGGAGGATCTTTAAGTGGTCACTTTGGAGTAATTGAATTTATAATATTAAATGCAATTAAAAATTCGGTCACTTAAATAAAAGGTTCTTGCACTTTATGCTAATGGGATTTCTTATCCTTTGTTTGTTTTTTTACAAAATTTAGTAATAAAGGAAATGCGGGATAACCCATATTATGACCATACCCATCCATTTCATATAATGAAATGTTTTTTTGACCATTCACTTTCATCATTCGATAGAAGTAAGCATTTTCTTCATATCTACCTAACATTTCTAATTCACGATCACCTGTTATTAATAGAATAGGGGGGGCATCTCCTCGAACATAAAATAAAGGAGCAAATCTATCAACAATCGGTTGTTCACCATTTATTCCTTGTTCTGCTCTAATAGTGAAGTGTGTTATTGTATGCCCACTGAATGGTATTAATCCCGCAATTGTATTGGTATCTAATTTGTGTTTTTTTAGAAGATTTTGATCCATTACAGTCATAAGTGCAAGGTAGCCACCTGCAGAATGTCCAGAGACAAAAACAGCTTCTGAATCACCATTATAATGTTCTATGTTTTTTAACACCCAGGCCACTGCTGCTGTTGCATCTTCGATACTTTTTTCAGCCTTTACTTTTGGTGAAAGTCTATAACCAACTCCAACAATACAATACCCTGTGTTTTTTAGCGCTTCAGGTATTTCTTTATTACCTGATGTTAATCCACCGCCATGAAACCATATAATAACAGGTACTTTTTTCTTTGATTTAGGATAATATATATCTAATAGACATTTTTCTTTTTTGTAAGTGTCTTGTTGGTTGGTGTCATAATATGAAATATTATTGAGCTGTTTATATTCTAGGTTTTGCGATAGAACGGTGATTGGTAATACAAAAAACAGAAGGTATAAGAAGATTTTATTCATGTGATTGGCCTCTAATATAATTATTGTGATGTGTAAATTTAATTATTTTAAAAGAAAAGACAAGGCCCTCAATATGAAGACCAAGTCTTAACTAACTCAATATAAATATGAAAAATAAATAAAGCATGTATTATTCTGTTTCAATGTTAATAATACCTCCGTCTTTAAAAATAAGATGATCAACAAAATAGCTATTAATTTTTTCACCATTGACCTCAATGCTTTTTAGTTTTCTACCTTTATTTGGATTTTGGATTATTATATTTTTTCCATTTTTTAAATTCCATTTTATTTTTTCAAAAATAGGAACAGAAACTAGATAATTACTGTCGGCAGGTGATAATGGGTATAGTCCCATGGCTGCACATACATACCATGAAGACATTTCACCGGCGTCATCCATACCACTATAAGCAAGTCCGTGTTCTCCAACGCCATAAAAATCTTTTAAAATTCTGTCTATAATAATTTGTGATTTTTCAGGCTTATCTATAAAATAGTAAGAAAATGGAGCTTCATGATCTGGCTGGTTTCCGTGGCAATATTGACCAATAAAACTAGATACATTTCGAGCTATATGTTCTGGATTCCATGGTAGCGTAAAAAAAGAGTCTAATTTTTGTTCAAATTTTTCTTTACCACCATAAAGTTCTACCAATCCTATCATATCATGTGGTACATAAAAAGAAACTTGCCATGCATTCGCTTCTCGATACATATATTCATAATATGGATATTGAGGATCAAACGGCGTCACCCAAGCTCCATCTTCTAATCTTCCACGCATAAAATTGGTTGATATGTCAAATACGTTTTTATAGTTTTTAGACCTTTTTGTTAAATCGTTATAACGGATTGTATCTTTTAATTCTTTAGCCAATAATGATAGGGCATAATCATCATAAGCATATTCCAATGTTTTTGAAACTCCTGCTGCATCAACGGTTTCTACAATGGGATTTTCAACTTTAGACTCTGGGATATAACCTTTTTCAATATATTCTTTTAACCAAACTCTACCATCTCGATTTTCACTTTCTTTATAAGCATTTTGAAGTAATAACTTATATGCTTTATTCACATCAAAGTCATTAATTCCTCTAAAATAAGAGCCAGTAATGAATGAAGCCCCATGATCACCGTGAAAAAAAGTTGGGACATAACCAGTCAATTCACCAATATCCATCAAAGTTTTAATAACATCATTGGTTACTTCAGGTTGTAATAAAGCTAATAACACTAATTTATTCCGATAAGTATCCCACAAAGATGGAATAGTGTAATAGTTGAAATTTTCTTTCCGAGTTTTACCTGTTACATCAATAAATTCTCCGTTGATGTCACTACGTAAGGCAGGCCATAATACGGAACGGTATAGCGTAGAATAAAATAATTCTATTTCCTTATCGCTGCCACCACTTACTTCAATTTGTGATAAAAATGTGTTCCAAATCGATTCGCCTTCAATATGTGTTATGTCAAAGGTTTTTGTGCCAATTTCATTATTCATATTCTCAGCCGCATTTTTAGAATTGACAAAGGATATTCCTATTTTTAGGATAATCACTTGTTCATTTGTATCTGTCAGATTTAGAATGGCATACCCCTCTCTTTTACCCTTTTTAACAATTTCAAGAAGATCAATATCAGTACTTAGGTTAACAGAAAAATAAATTGTTTCCTTACCCATTTTTTGAAATCCTTCAATGGTGTTTTTTCCAGTGTGGGAAATATCCCAATTATCTACCTTGTTATTTGCTTTTCCTAAATCAAAAAGTATCCTTTTACCATCTGTATCCTCAAAGGTGTATTCATGAATAGCGGCACGCAAAGTAGAAGTGAGTCTCGTTTTAATATTATAATCTTCTAAAACTACTTCATAATAAGCTGGGGATGCTTTTTCTTTATCATGTGAGAATTTCGATTTAAAGGGATATTGTGCATTTTTAGATAGTGGTAAAATAGGTATGTTACATAAATTCCAATGTCCTTTATTAGTATGAGTAAATCCCAAAATTTCAGTATCTTCATATTCGTACCCTGCTCCTGATCCATATTCTGTAATGGGACTTACCTGAACCATTGCATTAGGTAACGAAGAACCAGGAAAAGTAAGGCCCGCCCATACCCGCCAATCTTTAGGTGGATTATATCCAATATGTTCTGGGCTAGTAAGCGGGGCAGTACCATGAAATGGGTTTACGTAAGATGTTAGATTAATAGTTTTTTTATCAATTTTAGATTTTTTTTTATCTTCTTCCTTACAACCAATAAATAATATAGAAATAACAACCAGTAAAATAGCGTATCTAGTATTTTTCATAAAAAAAGGAGTTTAAATTTCCAATAGTTCTGGATGCGATTGATAAGTTTTCCAAAGCAATTCACCAAAAAGAGTGTTTGCCCAAGCAAACCAAGATCTGGTAAAGTTCTTAGGATCATCAACGTGAAAGGTTTCATGCATAAAACCGGTTTCACCATGGGTAGCTTTTAAAGTTTTGATACATTCTTTAATTTCATTAGGATCAGTGCTTGTAAGTGCTCTCATAGTTGTAGCCATGGGCCATATCATTTTCAGTCCTACATGTGGTCCGCCAATACCTTCGGCAGCTTTCCCTTTAAAAAAGAAAGGATTGTCTAAAGACCAAACAAACTCTCTTGTGTTTTGATATACCCAGTCGTCTTTATCAACGGCATCTAAATAAGGCAATGATATTAAGCTAGGGATATTTGCATCATCCATAAGTAAATGGTTTCCATAACCATCAACCTCAAAAGCGTATATGTCTCCATATTTAGGGTGGTTAACAATACCATGTTTTTTTATGGCTGTTTCAACTTCATCAGCAAGTTCATTTAGTTCATTTGCCAAAGAATGATCACCTTCAATTTTTTTAATCATTTCAGCAGCCTGTCTTAAGCTAACAACAGCAAAAAAGTTAGAGGGTATTAAAAATGAAAATAGCGTGGAATCATCACTAGGTCTAAAAGCAGAGCATATTAAGCCGACCGGTTTAACCGGATATCCATAACCTTTTAAATTTCTTGTGTCAGTACCTTTTGGGGTTGTTCTTTCAAAAGAATATGGGTTTGAACCATCCTTTTCTTGTTGTTCTATAAAAACTTTTAACGTAGCTTTTATTGCCTTTTTCCAATCTTGGTCAAAAGGGGTTGTATCACCGGTAGTTTTCCAATAATTATAACCTAATCTAATAGGATAACATAACGAATCAATTTCATATTTGCGTTCGTGCACCCCTGGAAGCATTTTAGTATGGTCTGTTGTCCATTCCCCTTTTTTATTAGGGTCATTATAAAATGCGTTTGCATATGGGTCTTTTAATATGTATTGAGTCTGTCTATTGATAACACCTGCAATAAGATCTTTTAGGTCTTTGTCTTGATCTAGAAAAGCCATATATGGCCAAACTTGTGCGGAGCTGTCACGTAACCACATGGCATCAATATCTCCGGTAATAACATAAGTGTCTGGCTTATTATTCTTTTTAGTAAAAGTTACTGTGGTGTCCAATGTATTGGGAAAACAATTGTTGAATAACCACCCTAACTCTTTATCTTTTACATTTTTTTGGAATTCTTCAATGGCGCTTTCAACAGATTTACTTTCAAAATTTCGTTGTCTTTTTGGAGTTCGAACTATTGGGAAATTCTTTAAAGAATTGGTTGCTGTCAATTGAAATGGATCAAGCATTGTTAATCCACCCATTAATGCTGTATTTCTAATAAATTTTCGTCTTTGCATTTTTTTTATTTTAATATACCTTCGTTATCAAGTTTTGCTGCCGCTTCAATAAGCATCATACCACTCAATTGTGTGGTAAGATCAACCACATCGGTGGGTTCTTTTTTCCAGTTAGGACCTATTAACATTTCAGGTCTTTTTATTCCATTGTTATAGAGTGTCGTTGCATTAAATTTGAAGAAACTAACAAAGGCTTCTTTTTCATTCGCATTAATGTTTTGTAGGGTGATTAATTCTGTGAAATATCGAACTAAAATTCCTTTAAACAAACCACCGTCACCTTGACCTTCATCTCTCATGAGGCCTTCAGAGGTTAATTTTGGACTGCTCATCATGGAAGTAGCCGATTTTAGGGCTTCGTTTAGATATTTCTGTTCGCCTGTTTCATTATACAGTCTTATATTAGCTCCAATCCAAGTACCCACATTATATGTAAAAATCCAATCTTTATTCGTTACAATTTCCCCATTTTTTTCAGAAATGTTGTCCCATACTAATCCCGTTATCGGATCTACGAGATTTAATTTTTCCCATTCATAAATGGACTTTGCCCATTCTAAATATTCTATATTTTTATCTAAATTGTAAAGTCGCATGGCCAAAATAATAGCTGGACCATTTGAAACGGCATTTTTTTCTTTTGGAGTGTTTTTTTTCCAAGTAATTCCACCACCGAAAACATCGCTATGACTTAAAATGATATCGTTCCATAGTAATTCAGCTAGTGATCTGTATTCTTCATCATTAGTGGCTTGGTATGCTCTTACTGCAGCATTACCTAACCATAACATGTCATCATTAAATACATTTGAATAGCTCCCTCCATTTTTGGATTTGATTCCATTAATCAAACTTTTCATTTTGGAGAGGTATTCTCCGTGACCTGTACGAAGGTATCCATCAACTAGTACATTTAGTACATGTGCATTCGGCCAATAATTAAATGAAGTATTGCCACCACTATTTGCTTGATAGGTGCCTTCAGATCCTAGATAGGTGTTGTAGAAAGAAGTTTGCACAGAATCTGCGGCTAATGACCATTCAATTTTCGCTATTGGTTCTTTATCATATGGGTCTCTTAAAGGAATTGCTTCATCTGAACACGAACCTAAAAAACACACACCTATGATAAAGGCAGTCAAATATTGTGTAATTAAATAATTCTTCATAATATGTTTTTTAAATACCTCTTCTAAGTGTATTTTAAAATAGAAGAGGTATTGTTATTTATAATGCTGTTATTTTATGCGTGTAGTTAGAAATTGAAGCTTTAAAGTTGACTTCAATATCAGCGTTTTTATTATCAACATTACCATTAAATTTAAAACAGTTTGACCAGTAATCATCACTTACTGGCATCATATACCAGAATGATTCTGAAGTGTCATCATTAGGACGTTGATTATCCCCATTTGCACTGCCAAACCATTCGTCTTGACCATCTATGGTAAATTTAAATTTATAACGCTCATCTCGTCCCCAGCCTTCTTGTTTAAATTCAATTAGCACATTTGAAGCTTTCCAAGTACCATTGCCAGAATAAATGAAATCGTATAATAGTTCTCCTTTTGGGGGAAACCACAAATCAATTTTTTGTACTTCTGACATTATTACTGAGCCGTCACTGAAATCAATTTTGATTCTATAAACTTTTTCAGCATCTGTATATGTAGTAGAACCGTTTTCTTCTAGGTCACTATCATTGATTGAATAAACAAGAGCATTGTCTGTTTTTCTTGTTATTAAATGATAATCTCCTGATTTTAATGAAGTATAAATTTCGTATTTAGTAGCTCCGACTTTTTTGAATGGAAGGGCAGTTGAAATTTCTGCACCACCTTCTGTTGCTGAACCTGAAATAAAAAGTTCATCAGGCATTGGAAATCCAGCAGGGCGTTCAACATCAAAAATACCTGAAACTTCTGATTTTTGAATATCTAACCCTTTTGAAGACAGTACTGTCCATTTTAATTTCCCCGTTTTTTTAGATTCTATACCAGCCATTTCTGCAATTCTATTTAAATCCGTAAAAGAAATATTTAAAGTTCTTTGAAGTCCTTTACCATCCGAGGGTGTTACGTAAATAGGGTTTGAAAAATCACCAGATTCAATATCAAAAACGACATCGTAAAGTACCACTCCATTGTCTTCGGCTTTTGCTGCTTGCCATTCAAATAGAGCGGAGCTAGCAGCACCTAGATTAAAGAATGAATTGTCTGTAGGTGAATATAAAGTAGTTACAGAAGAAACATTAGTGTTGGAAATTGTTTCATTGTCATCACAACTAGTTACAAATATTGAAAGTGCAATTAGTATTATTTTTGAATATATTGTTTTCATTTGTTGTTTTTTTAATGTTATTGGAATTTAAGATTTTACCAACCTGGATTTTGACTTAAGTTGGTGTTGATAAGTCGTTCATCTCTTGGTATTGGCCAGAGATAATGCTTGTTAGGATCAAAAGTTCTAAGGTTTGCTCTGATATATCCATCATCTTGAGAAATAGGACCAAATTTTGCTCCATGTGCCCATCCATTTAATACGGTTTCTGCAGTCTTCCAACGTCTTATATCAAATATTCGAAGCCCTTCAAAGGCCAACTCAACTCTTCGTTCATTTCTAATAATTAGACGAAAGTCGCTTTGATTCAATGAAGCATCAAAGTTAAGTGCTGGCGGATCTGTAAAGCCGGCACGGTTTCTTAATCTCTTAATAGTAGTTTCCCAGATTGTTTTATCAAATGAATTTAATTCATTTTTAGCCTCTGCATACATTAACAATATATCGGCATATCTTATTAGCATCAAATTTAATCCCGATGACAAACTGCTTTGATGAGTTGGATCAAAATATTTACGCCAATAGTATCCTGTTGGTGTGGCTGAAGAGCCTGGAACATATTCATCGGCAGTATTAGAACCTGGTTTTATTAAAATGGTTTGTGTACCTCCTTCAGGATTTTCCCATTGGTATCCATCATACACTACGGTGTAAGTTAATCTTGGATCCCTATTTATATAGGGATTGTTTTCGTCATAATTAGAATCAACATCGGTAATTTTTTTACCATTTATCATTAAATAACTGTCCACCAATTCTTGTGTGGCAGCTATAGCATTTAATCTTGCTCCTGCTGTAAGTGGCGCCATATCGAAATATTCATTCCATGTTCTATATTCAGGGACATATTGTAAACTTAAAATATCTTCTGAATTATACTCATTCTGAGGAAGAAACAATCCTTCATATGACGAAAACAATTCGTAAGAGCCATTTTCAGTTGTGTTAATTAATTTTTCACATTCATTAACAACAGCTTGCCAATCTCCTTCATATAAATGCACTCTTGCTTTTAGAGCAAGAGCTGCTCCTTTAGTAATTCTACCTCGATCAGATTCTTTATATTCGGTATTAGTAGGCAATACTGTTGCTACATAGTCTAATTCATTTAAAATAAATTGTAATACTTGTTCGCGTGGTGTACGACTAATTGTCTGTGCTTCTTCAATAGTTAAATCTTTTTCAATTAGCGGAATATCGCCAAACCATGTCATTAATTGAAAATGTTGAAAGGCTCTTAAAAACCTAGCTTCTGCTTTTATTCTGTCAATGATTGTGGCATCCGTATTTGAAATACGATCAATATTTTCCAATAATAGATTACAGGTTTTGATACCCGCATATCTATTGTTCCATTCATCTTTAAATCTAGCGAGAGAAGCGTCGTGGGTTCCTGAACCCAAAGAAGCGGCACCAGCAATATCGCCTCTACCATTATAGGCATTATCAGAAATTGCTTCATTATAAAAAAAGAAATTGCTGTTTTGAATTTGTGAATAAGCCGTATTTAAGACAGTTTCAGCTTTACTAATACTTGTCCAATAAGTGAGGTCTGTGAACTGATTTTCAGGTGCAAGGTCTAATTCCTCACAACTTAACAAAAGTAAGACCATACATGAAATAATTGTAATTTTATGTGTTATAGTAATTTTCATAAGTATAGAGTTAAAAGGTTATGTCCAATCCAAGTCCGTAATAAACGAGTGTAGGGTACGCCCTACCGCTATTCCCACCTGATGAGCTCAAATTGCTGTTAAATTCAGAAAGTTCAGGGTCAACAAACTTGACTTTTGAAAGCGTAAGAAGGTTTTGACCGGATAGGTAAATACGGTAACTTTTCATACCTAATTTTTCAGTAACGTCTTTTGGCAACGTGTAACCAATTTGGAGGTTTTTTAACCTCGCATAGGCGCCATCATATAAATACATGTTAGAACCACGTCTAAAGTTATTGGTAATGGATTGAGTTCCGGCATTGGCTAAACGAGGATAGTAGGCATCAGTATTTTGTGGTGTCCAAAAATCTAACTGGTGTGTATACATTGTTGCTCCATAATTAACGTGAAAAGGCTCTACTAGTTCTCCTCGTATCATCATTGTCCTTTTGCCAACACCTTGAATAAACATACTTAGGTCAAACCCCTTGAAGGAAACATTATAAGTTAGTCCGTAAGTGAATCTCGGGAATGGGTTTCCGAAAATAAATTTATCTTCATCATTGATTACACCATCTTTATTTAGATCGACATAGCGATTGTCACCAGGAACTACAGTTAATCCTTCAGGGACAGCAGCATTTTCAATTTCCTCAATACTATTAAAAATCCCATCCCTTTTTAAACCTACATAAGAATTGAAAGGTAATCCTTCACGCAACAGTACTTGTAATTCAGCTACACTGGTTAGCTTTTCATTTCCTTGAAAATCTAATACTTCATTTTTAGAATCACCTAAACTAAAATTAAGACTATGTTTGAATAAATTACCATAATGCTTATAGGTAACACTTAGTTCCCATCCTTTACTTCCTACTTTTCCTGCATTAAAATCTGGTAAATTGGAACCATAAACACCAGGTACAGCAGGTGGGACCAAAATATCTGAAGTGACTTTGTTAAAGTAATCAAAAGATAAAGTTAATGCACTACTAAAGAAATCGACATCAGTCCCTACATTAAAAGTTGCGGCTTTTTCCCACTGTATATCGGGATTGGCAAAATTGTATCCAGTACCGCTAACACCGGTATTATTGAAGCCGTAAGCATTTTGAAAAGTAAAATAAGTAGTTTGGTATTGGTAATTTCCTACATTTTGATTACCCAATATACCATAAGAGGCACGAATTTTTATATTACCTAATTTTTGCTTATAATCATTTAAAAAAGCCTCATTGGTAATATTATAACCTAATGAAACAGAAGGAAAGAAGCCCCAACGTTTTTCTTTTCTGAATTTAGACGATCCGTCATAACGGAAACTAACTTCAGCAAAGTATTTATTGTCAAAGCTATATGCGGTTCGGCCAAATAAGGAATTTAAACTGTTTTTAGAAGAACTTTGGTTCGAGTTATATGAATTGTCACTTATTTCGGTTTCAGAAGTTGGAGTTCCTAAATCTGGGTCGGTATATTTCTTGAAAATACCTATTCCTCTGTCTGAATGGTTTTCATTAGATGCACCGACAAGAACGTTTAATTCGTGTTTTTGAATAAATATTTTTTCAAACTCTAATATCAGTTGAGTGTTCAAGTCAAGACTTTTTCGGCTTGTATCATCGGTGTTGTTATCAGCTCCATACACTCCTTTAGGAAAAAAATCAACCGTTTTAGTTCTGGAAAATTGATTACTTGACCATAATCGACCGCCAAATACCCCCCTAAGTTTTAAAAAACTCGTTAATTTTAATTCTGCAGAAAGATTACCAAATACATCATCATTATCGTATTTCCTATAGCCACCTTGCTCCAATATACCTAATGAATTAAATTCATTAAGAATGTCATTGGTTAAATAGTTGCCATCTTCATCTTTCTGCTTATAATACAAAGGAACCCGAAATGCATCTACCATTATATTACCTGTACTTGAAGAGTGATCGATAATTTTTTGTTTTGAATACGACAGGTTAGAAGTTAATTTGAAATTACCATATTCATTGGTGAGGTTAATTCTGTAATTATACCTTTCCATTCCTTTTGCAGGTCCCACAAAATTACTACCTTGGTTTAAGTATCCTACAGA